>CANGHD010000012.1 GCA_947453525.1 Paracoccaceae bacterium
ACTTGCAGCTTCAGGCTGCCGATAATCTTCTTGGCCATCTGGCCTCTCCTTTATCACTGCGCCCGCCGCTCATTCGGCATGGGTCGCGGTTTAGTGGTCCGGTCCGTCACCTTTACGGTTGCCCGCAACGGCGCTCGCCTCCCACGCGATACACTCACATGCCTTTCGACACCTGAGTGAATTCCAGTTCGACAGGCGTTGCCCGTCCGAAGATCGAGACAGAGACCTTGAGCCGGCTGTGCGACTCGTCCACTTCCTCGACCATGCCATCGAAGCCCTCGAACGGGCCGTCGGTAACTTTAACCTTTTCGCCGATGTCGTAGCGGATCAGATTTCGCGGTGCGATCTCACCCTCTTCAACCCGGTTCAGGATGCCATTCACTTCGGCGTCGCGCATCGGCATCGGCTTGCCCTGCGGTCCCAAGAACCCGGTGACGCGGTTGATCGAGGAGATCAGGTGATAGCCCTTACTGGACATCTCCATCCGCACCAGCACATAGCCGGGCATGAAGCGCCGTTCAGACGTCACCTTCTTGCCCCGGCGCACTTCGATGACTTCTTCGGTCGGCACCAGAACTTCGTCGATTTCTTCCTGCATCCCAGCTTCGGCTACAGCGGTCTTGATCGCCTCGGCAACTTTCTTCTCGAAGTTCGAGAGAACGGAAACCGAATACCAACGCTTGGCCATGCCACGTCCACCTTGTCTTGTCCCGGCACCCGCCGGAAAGTCTGCGATTGAGCGCGGATCCTCCGCGCAAGGGAACAAAAAACAGCGCGCCGCCGAATCGCTGCGCGCCGAATGTCCCCAGAACCTGTGGCGGGATACTCTCCCATACGCGTCAATTCAAGGAAAATCGGCCCGACACCGTTCTGGCGTCTTAGTGGAAGGTGCTGAGAATGAAGGTCAGGCCGGATTTGATCAAGACGTCGATCAGACTGAAGAAGGTCGCGGTCAGCGCTGCCATCACGAAAACCATGACCGTGGTCAGGATGACTTCGCGGCGCGAGGGCCATGCCACCTTGGCCACTTCAGATCGTACCTGCTGAATGAACTGGATCGGGTTGGTCGTGGCCATGGCTTGCGTCCGCCTGTAAGGGTTTGGTGGCAGATACGCGCTTCAGACCCGGATTTCAAGCCGCAAGGCGCGTGTCAGAAAAGCTCCTGCGCCGTTTGCGAGACTGAATCCGACACGGACCAGCCCGATGCATTGGAAATGCATCCAATGCGCAGAATAGGTGAAACAATTTCCTTTGCAAAGCAATGCCAGATTGAAACGAGGGCGTGGCACTTCGCCGAACCTGACGTCAAGGACGGCCATTGGGCGCCGTACACAAAACCAACCCGAACCCAAGCCCTTTCACGCCCTATGGACCGTGAAGTGCCGTTGACCCCTCTTGTCGTCGGCCCGCGATGTATCCTTGTCCGGGATGGCCAATGCAGCATCGTCGAGTTCAACGGCGCCGCCGAAGTCACTTTTGGCTGGAGCCGCAACGAGGTCGTGGGCAAGCTGGTGGAAGCTACCAACGTGCCTCATACCCTCAGCGCCGCGCTTGGCCACCGGATGGAATGGCATCTGGCCAACCGTGGAGGCCAAGTCATCGGATGATGGGTCGCGATCGAGGCGAAGCAGGCTTCTGGCCATGTCTTTCGTGTCTAACCCTCGAACACCGAGATCTGGACGGATCAGGACCGTTTTTTCATGGCCGCCCTGCACAATATCTCGGCACGCAAGAACATCTTCGGCGGCCTGAATCAGGCCCAGGCCAGCCTGCAAGCGATCCTCGGCAACATCCCTCAAGCCAGCCGAGCCCTGCTGCGCAACCAGTTGCTGGAAATGGCCTACCACGAGCGCTGGGACCTTCTCGATGGCTCCAACGACAGCCGCAGTCGGCGCGAACCGACCGCGGCAAAGGCTACATTTTGGTCGGAGACGGGTGCGCGCTCGGCAGGGGTCGAGTGGGCGGCTGGCTTGGACTTCGGCGGATGGCGATCCGGGACAGGAGTTTTCAGCCGCGCCTAGGCTGAGTCCCAACCCGCACGCATCAGCCGGAAGGCACCTTCGTAGACCGCCTCGGGGCTCTCAAACAGCGGTCGCCAGATTTTCGTCGCCGCCGCAAGGTCCGGCAGGGCTGACCCGAAAGCCTCGACCGTCATCCAGCCATTGTAACCCACCCGGCGCAGGGCGCGAAACACGGAAGCGAAATCGATATGCCCTTCTCCCGGAACCCCACGGGTGTTTTCCGAGATATGGACATGCTTAATCGCGGAAGCGGTAGTCTCGATCACCCCGGCCACCGAGTTCTCTTCGATGTTGAAGTGGAAGGTGTCGTAAAGATAGCCGTAATTGGGCTCATCCACCTGCGCCACCAGGGCGGCAGCGGCGGCAGCGGTGTTGAGGATGTAACATTCGAAGCGATTCAAGGGTTCAACCGCCAGATCAATCCCAGCCGAGGCCGCGTACTGGGCCGCCCTTTTATGGACATCCGCCAACCGATCCAGTTCCGCCCGCAAGGGAGCGGCACCCGAAAACTCGCCCAAAGGCTGGTGGAATGGCCCGGATAACAGCTTTCCGCCCAAGGCCTCGGTACACTCGATCAGCCATTTGATATGGTCAAGCCCCGCCTCCCGCTCGGCCGCCACCGGAGAGATCGCGCTTCTTCCCCCGCCGGGCATAACGCCAATACCGGAGGACTCCAGCCCCAGATCGGCCAGTTTGCGACCAAGGGCACGGAAATGGGCTGCGTCGCCCATGAACATCGGGATTTCAACGCCATCATAGCCTGTGGCCTTCAGCTTCTGGGCAATTCCCAGATGCTCATCCGTGACATGGATGGTCCAGAGAAGCAGGTTGAACCCCAATTTCATAGGCTCACCCATTGCCCGGACTGGCCCGAGGCGATGATGGCATCGCAGACCTGATTGGCCGCCAAAGCCTCGCGGAAGGTCGGGGCGGCGGGCCTTCCGGTGGTCAGCCCGGTCAGAAAGTCGGCCACCTGATGGGTGAAGGAATGCTCATAGCCGATGATAAGGCCAGGCACCCACCATTTGCCCAGGTAAGGGTGATCGCCGTCGGTCACCAGAATATTGGTCCAGCCACGCAACTCGCCTTGGGTGGAATGGTCGAAGAACTGCAGCCGGTTCAGGTCGTGCAGATCCCATGCAAGCGAGCCCTTTTCCCCGTTTATTTCAAGGGTATAAGCCGCCTTGTGGCCTCGCGCATAACGGGTAGATTCAAAGGTCCCCAAAGAGCCGTTGGCAAACCGCGTCAGCACCGCCGCCGCATCGTCGATGCCTACGGCTACCACTTTCCCCGTTTCGGCATGTTTGCGTTCCTTTACGAAGGTTTCCGTCATGGCGGTCAGCGAGGAAATGCCGCCGTTGATCCACATCGCCGTATCAAGGCAATGCGCCAGCAGATCGCCCGTCACGCCAGAGCCTGCTGCCTCGACATCCAGCCGCCACGTTCCTGCCCCACCCTGCGGCACATCCGGCGAAATCGTCCAGTCCTGCAAGAATTTGGCGCGATAATGGAAGATCTTGCCCAGCCGCCCGCTTTCGACCAGATGCTTGACCAAGGACACCGCAGGGACGCGGCGGTAGTTGTACCAGACCATGTTGGCGACACCCGCCGCCTCCACCGCCTCGATCATCGGCATCGCCTCGGCTGCGGTGCGCGCAAGGGGCTTTTCGCAGGTGACCATCTTGCCAGCCTTGGCCGCCGCGATGGAAATCTCGGCATGCAGGTCATTGGGCACGCAGACGTCGATGACGTCGATATCCTTGGCCTCGACCAGCTTGCGCCAGTCGCTTTCAACCCGCTCGTAACCCCACATCTCGGCGAACTTGCCCGCCTTTCCGGTGTTGCGTGCCGCCACCGCCTTCAACACCGGTCGGTAGCCCGTATCGAAGAAATGCGAGACATTGGCCCAGGCGTTGGAATGGGCGCGGGCCATGAAGCCGTATCCCACCATGCCGACATTCAGTGTTCTTGCCATGATCCCCTCCTACTCCGTCCAGCCATGCGCATCGCGCACCGCCACCATGGCGCCAAGGATCTTGTCCCAGGTCTCCTGCGCCTCCATCACGGCGTTGGGGAACATGCAGCCGTCCCAGCAGATGTGCCGCATCTTTTTCGTCAGAGTGCCGTTGTCGCGCAGCCAGTAACCCGCGTGTTTCACCACATCCAGCCGGCCGTTCGAGTCGTCGATCTGGCAGTGCCGCCCGGTCTTTTCGTGATCGCCCGAGCCGAACGTTGTTCCGTCGTTCTGCGCCACGTGGAAATCGAGCGTCCAGGGCCGCAGGGCATCGGCCACCCGTTTGTAGGCGGCATCGAGCGCCGCCTTGTCCGACCAGTCGAAATCAGCCGGCAGCAGGCGATCCTTCTCGGCATTGGCACCAAGGACGAACAACATGGAATGCGCCATGTCGGCCTGATAGCCGACCACGCCGGGCATCCCGACCATCTCCAGCAGCTTCACATTCTCCCGCCAGGAATGCATCCCGCCCCAGCAGATCTCGCCTTCGGCCACGATGAATTCGCCGTGGTCCTGCGCGATCCTGCCCGCCTCGCGGAAGGTTTCGGCAATAAGCTTTGTGCCGCCGACCGGATCCTTGTCCCAGTCGCCCACGCCGGTGGAACTGTCCACGCGGATGCCGCCGGTGGGACGGATGCCAATCTCTCGCATCTGCTGGCCGATGGCGCAGGCCTTGCGGACCTGAGACAGAAAGCGCGCCCGATCCTCCACACTGCCCATCGCCGAGCCTCCCCCAGCCCCGCCCCAGATCGGTGCTACAAAGGAGCCGACCTTGAGGCCGAAGCTGGCAATATGGTCCGACATCCGCCGAACCTCGCCGGCATCGGCATCAATCGGGAAGTGCGGCGCGGTGATGAACAGGTCGATACCATCGAATTTCTGGCCCCCGGCGCGGGCGTTTGCCGTCAGCCGCAGCAAACTATCCAGCGCAATGATCGGTTCCGAATCCGGCGCGCCCTTGCCGACGATCCCCGGCCAAGCCGCATTGTGGAGTTTCGGATATGTGTTGGTATGTTCTGCCATTTCGCCCTCCCCGACGAACCTTCGTATCTGTGCTGCGACTAGACGGCCCGCCCGATGTTCACGCCGGTCTCACCGTCAAAGAAAATCACCTTGTCTGGCGACCATCCGAATCGCACCTGTTCTTCCACTTTAATGCCGATATGCGCGGGGACCGAGGCCCGCAGATGCGTGGTCCCCACGCGCAGGGTCACGACCTGTTCGGTGCCGTGGTTTTCGACATCATGGACCACGGCCGCCAAAGGCGCGCCGGATGTGATCTGCAAATCTTCCGGCCTGATGCCGAATGTCACTCCACCTGTCGCTTTGGCGGGTGCGGTGGTCAGCGGCAATTCAAAGCTTCCCGGAGTGACCACGGCCCGGCCGCTTTCGATATGACCAGGCAGAAGGTTGATGGCCGGTGAACCCACAAAGCCCGCGACGAAATCATTGCGCGGGTTGCGATAGATGTCATGCGGGGTGCCTATCTGCTCCAGCTTGCCATGGTTCAGAACGCCCATGCGGTCTCCCATCGTCATCGCCTCGACCTGATCATGCGTGACAAACAGAAAGGTAGCGCCAAGCCGCATCTGCAGGTCTTTCAACTCGGTCCGCATCGCCTCGCGCAGTTTGGCGTCCAGGTTCGACAGCGGTTCGTCCATCAGGAACACCTGCGGCTTCCTGACGATCGCCCGGCCGATCGACACGCGCTGCATCTCGCCGCCCGACAGGCGGTCGGTCTTGCGGTCGAGAAGATGCTCGATCCGCAGGGTCTTGGCGGCGTAGGCCACTCGCTCGGCAATCTCGGCAGGCGAGGCATTGCGGATTTTCGAGCGCAGGGGGAAGCGGAGGTTGTCGCGCACCGTCAGTCGGGGATAGAGCGAGTATTGTTGCAAGACCAAGGCCACATCGCGCTGCGCCGGGCCCCAGTCGTTGACGGCATCGCCATTGATGCGGATTTGACCGGTGGTGGGCTCTTCAAGGCCTGCGATCAGCCGCAGTGTCGTGGTCTTTCCAGCACCCGTCGGCCCCAACAGCACGAAGAACTCGCCATCCGCGATGTCGAGGCAAAGGTCTTTCAGCGCCGCATGATCGCTGAAGGTCTTGGAAACCGTCTCAAGCTCGATCCGTGCCATGTCTGTTATCCCAGCCGTAGGCCGAGCGAGACGCCCGAACTTTTGTCGAAGAAATGCGCTTGTGTCGTATCAAGCCGTGCCCAGACCTGCTGGCCCTTGCCAGAGGCAAACCCGCTTGGGGTCCGGGCGCGCAGGGTTTGGCTGCCGACGTTCAAATCAACAATATCGAAGGGGCCATAGGGCTGGATCAGATGCACTGACACCGAACGCGCCCCGGCCGTTTCTTCATGACTGATCAGCACCCCTTCTGGCCGGATGCCCAGGGCCATGTCCTTGACCTGACGACTGGAAACCGCCGCCAGAACCTCGCGCGGGACCTCGAAGGCCGCGCCATGCACCAGCACTGAGGCTTTGCCAGCCTCATCGCGCAACTGGGCATCGGCGATGTTCATCACCGGCGATCCGATGAACTGCGCAACGAACAGATTGGCCGGGCGCAAATAGACGTCGGACGGAGAACCAACCTGTTGAAGGACGCCGTCATGCATGACCACGACAGTATCGGCCAGGGACATCGCCTCAACCTGATCGTGGGTGACGTAGATCGAGGTCGAGCCGTTCTCCAGATGCAGCCGCTTCAATTCGGTCCGCATCTGTTCACGCAGTTTGGCGTCCAGCGCGCCGATCGGTTCGTCCATCAACAGGGCTTTGGGACGACGCACCAAGGCACGACCGATGGCCACCCGCTGCATGTCGCCGCCGGAAAGGGCACCGGGGCGGAGTTTCAGAAGATGCGTGATCCCGATGGATTCCGCCACCGAGGTCACGGACTTGCGTACCTCCGCATCGGGTATCCGGGTGGCACGCAAGGGGAAGGCAAGGTTTTCAAACACCGTCAGATGTGGGTACAGCGCGTAAAGCTGAAACACAAAAGCGATGTCGCGGTCCGAGGCATGCAGATTCTGCACCGGTTTGCCGTTAATCAGGATGCGGCCCTCGCTGACCTCTTCCAGCCCGGCGATGGCGCGCAGGGTCGTGGTCTTACCGCAGCCCGAGGGGCCAAGCAGGACGCAGAACTCGCGGTCCTTGACGGTCAGGCTTACCTCGCGGATCACATGCACCGCGCCGAAGTATTTCTGGACGTTTTCAAGCCGGATTTCAGCCACGAGCCACCTCCGCGTCCTTTGGCGGCGGTGGCACATGGGCGGCGATGTTGAAGCCGACAAGTCCGATCAGCATCACCAGAACCGACCAGGAATGCAACAGCTCGACCCAAGGCTGGCAGAGGAACACGAAGCCCGCGATCATCAGGCCCTGCGAAGACGGTTCCAACACCTGGAAAGAAAATTCGCGGAAAGTCATTTCCGGATCGCTCCAAAGCTCATGCCACGCAAGAGATGGTTGCGCAGAAGGAAGGTGAAGATCGCCACTGGAAGCAGGAACAATGCCGTGCCCGAAGCGATCACGGTCCAGTCCGGCAGGCCGGAGCCCACTTGCGAGGGGATGAAAGGTGGGGCCGTCTGCGCTCGGCGGTTGGTCATGATCAGGGCGAAGGCGTATTCGTTCCAGGCGGTGATGAAGCAAAAGACGGCCGTGGCGGCGATGCCGGTCGCGGCCTCGGGGAGGACGATCTTGAAGAAGGCTTCCATGCGGGTATAGCCGTCCACCAGCGCGGCCTCTTCGTATTCACGGGGGATTTCGTCGATGAAGCCCTTCATCAGCCAAACCGCAAAGGACACGTTGAAAGCTGTGTAAAGAATGATCAGGCCAAGGTGCGTGTCATTCAGCCCCACGGCGCGGTACATCAGGAACATCGGGATGGCGACCACCACAGGCGGCAACATCCGGGTCGACAGGATGAAGAACAACCAGTCCGCTTCGCCCTTCACCTTGAACCGCGAGAAGCCGTAGGCAGTGATCGTCCCCATCGCCACGGCGAGGAAGGTCGAGGTTATGGCAACGATCAGCGAGTTCAGGAAGCGGCTGGGATAGCCGGAAAGCTGTACCTCACCCCGCCCGGTGCGGCTGATCCGCTCGCCGCCATCCAGCACGATCCTTTCCCACCAAGGCGCGCTTTCATAATCGACCTTCTCGTTCGGCTTCAACTGCACCCGTTTGGTGAACAGCTTGACGAAAGGCGAGACCTCGGGCGCAAAGAAGATCGTCGGCGGCACGGTCGTGGCCAGATTGCGTGGCTTGAACGCCGTGGCACCGATCCAGGCAATCGGTGCCAGAAATACGATCAGCGCCAAAATGATCATGCCCACCGCAACGCGGTTGCCCAGTCTTTGGCCATAGGACGTGACGGTCGCCATCTTAGCGCTGCTTGGCTTTATTGAGGTATTTCACGTAGATATTGGTTATTGTCAGCACCATGATCAGAACGATGTAGGCCAAGGCGCAGGACTTCCCGGTCTGCCATTCCTGAAACGCCATTTTGTAGAGCCGGATCGAGATCAACTCGGTCGTGGGTTGACTGGTCATCACAAAGGCAAGATCGAAGGTCTTGAACGCCTCCATGGTCCGAAAGATGATGGCGATCAGCAGAATCGGTGCCACCAGAGGCAGGGTGATGCGAAAGAACACGTAGAACCGCCCGGCCCGGTCAATCGAGGCGGCCTCGTACAGATGCTTGGGTACTGCGGAGAGGCCTGCGAGGGACAAAAGCATCACGAAGGGAGACCACATCCAGATGTCGGTCAATGCTACGGCGTATAAGGCTATGCCCGGATCGGACAACCATTCGAAGTTGCCCAGACCAAGCGCATAGTTGATGATGCCGAAATTAGGGTCGTACAGCAGTTTCCAGAAGAGCCCGACCACCGCCATCGACAGCATCATCGGCAGCAGAAGCAAAGTCGTCACCAGCCCTTTGAACGGAAAGCTGCGGTTCAAGAGCAGCGCAAGACCAAAGCCGACCAGCACCTGCCCTGTCACCGATACGATCACATATTTTGCGGTGATGGTGAAATTGGTCCAGATGAACGGGTCCGCCAAGAGGTCGCGGTAGTTCTGCAAGCCAACGAAATTGGCCGCTTCCTTTGACGATGCCCGAAAGTCAGTGAACGAATAGCCCAGCGAGTAAATCAGCGGGAAAATGTTGAAGACAATCAGAAACGCGACGGTTGGCACGACAAACAGATTGCGGATCGCCAGATCGCTGAAGCCACGCGCGGCCGCTCGCGATTTCGGGTCCAGACGATTCATCACTTCGGCCATGCCTTCAAGTCCTGATTATTAGGTCACAAAAGGTCAAGCTGTTCCAGCGGAGCCCGAAGGCTCCGCTGTATCGCGACGGGGACGGATCAGTTGCCGCGCCCGTATTTGGCGAAGATCGCCTTCCAGTCGGCAGCCAGAGCGTCAAGGGTTTCCTGAGAAGTGCCCTGACCACCCACCACGGCAGGATAGACCCGCTGGTTCAACGCGGTCAGCAGTTCGGCATATTCCGGCACGGCCCAGAAGTCCTTCACCTTGAACATGGTCTGATAGAAGGCCTCGTTGTAGGGGGTCGCGTTGCGGAACTCTGACGATTCCAGAACCGCCTTGGAACACGTGTAACCGCCAAGCTTGGCCCATTCCTTCTGGGTGTCGTCCTGAATGAACCACTTCAGGAATTTCATCGCCTCTTCCTTATTCTGTGAATAAGAGACAACGGAAATCCCCTGTCCGCCAAGGGCGGCATACTGGTCACCGTCCGGCCCGGCGGGGTTGGCAAAGAAACCGGTATTGGCGGCATTGGGATTGCTGGCTGGGTTGATCAAAGCCGGAAAGAAGGCGAAATAGTTCATCGACATCGCTGCGAGATTTTCGGTGATCGCCTGATTGTCCTCGACAAAGAAAGTCTTGGCCCAGCCGGGCGGTGCAAAGCTGTACAGCTTCTTGTAAGCGTCCAGTGCCGCCACGGCTTTAGGGGAATTGATCATCCCGTCGACCTTGTAGGTCGCCATGTCACCCAATTCCCCGCCATAGGAGAACAGGGCATTCTCAAAGCCCATCGCGAGCGCGTCATAAGAATTGTCCGTATAGATCGCGACGCCGTAGCGCTTTTGATCCGGGCGATAGAAGAATTCCGAAATGTCGGTCAGTTGCGCCCAGGTTGTCGGCGGCGCCAGGTCATAGCCGTATTTGGCCTTGAAGTTCGCCATCTCGGCCGGATCGGTGAACCAGTCCTTTCGGTAGGACCAGCCCACGGCGTCACCTTCGGTCGGGATCGACCAGTACTTGCCCGAATTGCCCGGATATTCTGCATAGAACTTCATCGTCGCCGGAGCCATCTTGGACAGGACATCGTTTTCTTTCACGAAATCCGTGAGGTCGACGTAGTGCCCGGCCTCCGAAGCCGCCCCAAGCCACTGGCTGTCGCCGACGATCAGATCGTATGCCGAGCCCTGAGCGTTGAATTCGGTGAAGGCTTTGGTCTGGAAATCGGCCCAGGGCGTCGTTTCCACGGTGACCTTGACCCCGGTCTGGGCCTCGTATTCGTTGGCGAGTTCCTGCAAGTAGTTCGCCGGATCCCATTCGGCCCAGAAGATCGTCAATTCCTGCGCCAGCACGGACGTGCCGGACCACATAAACAAGCCAAGACCGGCCACTAAACCTTTGGTCAACATGCGCATTTTTTCCTCCCTACGCATCATTTGCCGTCAGTTTTGGTGGGCTTTTTCAGCCCGGTTTCCCCCATTCTTGGGGTGTGTGAAGCACGACCGACCATGGGCAAACGCAAAGTCCGTCGCGCATCTTGATCTGGTTTTCGAACGCCCCGCCCCGGTTGGTTGATCCAAGCCTTGGTTTGGGTCGTTGTATTTCGTACTCTCCTTGTTGCCCTTTCTGACGCCCCTCCGCGCCTGTCCGGGATCTGTCCCAATCGGTTTCAGGCCGTCTGCGGCCCCTGCGCCTCTGCCAAAGCCGCGCGGACCAAGGCACGCGCGGCCCAGGTTGCGACGCTTTGCATTTGATCAACATCGGCTTTCCAGATGTCCTTCAAGACCAGAAGAACCTCGAGCCCGAAGGTCAGCGACAGCGCCATCGCCAACCGCTTGAACTGCGCATCGCTGAGCCTGTCGCGCACCGGCGACAGGGCCTTTTCCAGCAACTCGATCCGATGACCGCGCCGGAATTGCTGGCCGCTGGGCGCAGGATCGGAACGCCACTGCGCCCACTGGTCCAGCGATAGGCCGAGAGCTGCCTTGAACGTCGTCTCAAACTCCAGGATCCGGTCGCTGGAGGAGGATAGCAGGTCGGTGACCCGCTCTTGCGCATCTTCGGAGGAGCAGTCCCACGTCAGGATAGGCCCAAGCGCATGGCCCACGACCGCCTCCACCAGAGCAGATTGGGTCGGGAAATACCGGTAGGCCGTGGCACGCGAGACGCCCGCCGCCTCGGCCGCGGCGCTGACCGAAGGCGTCTGGCCCCGCTGCATCAGGCCGACTGCTGTGCGCACCATCAGGTCATGCGTGCGGGCACCAGCTCCAGTCAGACTGGCACTTTGTGACTCGGATCTTTCAAATGATACGCCCATACCGGAATGATACGCATATCTCAAAAAGCTTTTCAACGGGCTTTGTTGGGGTCATATTGGACCGCATCTTCAAACGCGACCGAGACCCGGATCATTGAGGAAGGCTTGCAGTCATGCGCCGGATTTACGTCATCGGAACGGCGGATACCAAAGGGGCGGAATTGCGCTTCCTTGCGCAAGCAATTGCCGCGGGCGGTGGCGCGCCGGTGATTGTCGACGTCGGCATCGGCACACCGTCGATTGCGCCCGACGTCGTGGCAGCGCAGGTCGCCGCGCACGGCGCCCCCGGCCTTCTGGCGCTGCAAGACCGGGGGGCAGCAGTCTGTGCCATGGCCGAGGCCTTCATGCGCTTCATCACCACCCGCGACGATATCGCCGGCCTGATCGGCATCGGCGGCAGCGGCGGCACCGCCATTGTCACCGCCGGGATGCGCACACTGGCCATAGGGGTGCCCAAGTTGATGGTCTCGACCCTCGCCTCAGGCGATACGTCACCCTATGTGGGCGTCAGCGACATCGTGATGATGCCCTCGATCACCGACCTTGCCGGGTTGAACCGGATCAGCCGAGGCGTCCTTGGGCGGGCGGCCGCCGCGATAACGGCCATGGCCGGGGTATCGCCGCCACCTGCGGGTGACAGGCCTGCCATCGGCATGACGATGTTTGGCGTGACAACTCCGGCTGTGACGCAGGTTCTGGAACGGTTGGGCAGCACAGTTGAAGGGATGGTGTTTCACGCCACGGGAACCGGCGGCCGCACCATGGAGGCGCTGGTCGACAGCGGCTTTCTGGAAGGCGTCATCGACCTGACCACAACTGAAGTGGCCGATCTTCTTTGCGGTGGTGTCTTGCCCGCAGGACCAGACCGGCTGGACTGCATCGCGCGGACCAAGATGCCCTATGTTGGCTCTGTCGGCGCCTGCGACATGGTCAACTTCTGGGCACCGGGGACGGTGCCGGACCGCTACAAGGACCGGCTCTTTCACCGCCACAACGCCAATGTCACATTGATGCGGACCAATGCCGAAGACAACGCCGCCATCGGTGCCTGGATCGCGGCCAAGCTGAACCGCTGCGAAGGCCCCGTCCATGTCCTGCTGCCCGGGGCCGGGGTCTCTGCCCTTGATGTCGAAGGTGGCGCCTTCTTCGACCCCGCCGCCGATGCTGCCCTGTTTGACGCGCTGCAGAAGGGCTTGCAGCCAACCGCCAGCCGTCGCGTCACCCGCCTGCCTTTGCATATCAACGACCCGGCCTTTGCCGACTCCGTCGTTGCCGCCTATCGTCAAATGACCGCATGAGGAGACGTCATGCCCGCCATCCCCCGCCAGGCCCTGCTTGAAAAGTTCCATTCCATGCGCCGCGCAGGTCACCCCATCATCGGCGGCGGGGCCGGTACCGGCCTTTCGGCCAAGTCGGAAGAGGCAGGTGGGATTGATCTGATCGTCATCTACAACTCTGGCCGCTACCGCATGGCCGGGCGCGGCTCGGCGGCGGGTCTGCTGGCCTTTGGCAATGCCAATGACATCGTCTTGGACATGGCGCGTGAGGTGCTGCCAGTGGTGCGCCACACCCCGGTTCTGGCAGGCGTCAATGCCACCGACCCGTTCCTGCTGCTTCCGCAATTCCTGCAGCAATTGAAGCATCTGGGCTTCTCCGGCGTGCAGAACTTCCCCACCGTGGGCCTGTTCGACGGCACCATGCGGCAAAGCTTCGAAGAAACCGGCATGGGCTTCGGGCTGGAGGTTGACATGATCGCCGCCGCCCATGCGATGGACCTGCTGACGACGCCTTACGTCTTCACCCCCGACGAGGCGAGGGCGATGACCCATGCCGGGGCCGATCTGATCGTGGCCCATATGGGCGTGACGACGGGTGGCGAGGTTGGCGCCCGCGCCGCCAAGTCGCTTGACCAATGCGTGACCGAGATTGCGGCGATTGCCGAGGCTGCTCTGGCAATCCGGCCCGATGTGCTGGTTCTGTGCCACGGTGGCCCGATCTCAATGCCGGAGGACGCTGCCCATGTGCTGGACCGTTGTCCGGATTGCCACGGCTTTTACGGCGCAAGCTCGATCGAGCGGTTGCCGGTCGAACGGGCCATCAAGGCGCAGGTGGAAAGCTTCAAATCACTGACAACGGGACGGCAGGGAACCCCATCATGACCAAAGCGGAAAACAATTTCGTCTACCCCGGTGACGTCGATGCCTTCGGCTTTGACTGGGGTCAACTGGCGCTGACCGTGGCGCCCGAGGTGAACGGGGCGCGCAAGTTCTCAGGCGGCGTGGTGGACCTGCCCTCGGGCAAGGGCCACAGCCGCCACAACCATCCCGGTGCCGAAGAGATCATCTTCGTCATCTCCGGCCATGGCCAGCAGATGGTCGAGGACCCTCACGGCAATCCGATGACGCAGGACGTAGGCCCCGGCTGTACCGTCTTCGTACCTGAAAGCCGGTTTCATTCGACGCTAAACACCGGCGCGGGCCCGATGCAGTTGTTCGTCGTCTACTCGCCCGCCGGCCCCGAACTGGCGCTGCGCGACTTGGCCGATTTCCGGATCATCCCCAAGGCCAACCGCTAGAAGGAGTGCCGCCATGAAACGGATCGGACGTGTGATCGGCCTGAACGCCAAAGACATCCCCGAATACAAGCGCCTGCACGCCGCCCTTTGGCCCGAGATCGAGACACTGCTGCGCAAGGCAGGCATGCGCAACTATTCGATCTTTCTGAAAGAGCCGGAGAACCTTCTGTTCGCCTATCTGGAATATGAAGGGACCAACATGGAACAGGACAATCTGCTGATCGCCGCCAGCGACGACATGAAACGCTGGTGGGCGCTGACCGACCCGATGCAGCAGCCCTTGGAGACGCGCAATCCCGGCGAATGGTGGGCTCAGATGGAGGAGGTCTTCCACCTCGACTAGCGCCGCGTTCCTCTCGTCTCGAGCGCAGGGTCTATCGCGCCTTGGCACCAGCGACTGCAGTCCTGATCCAGTCCAGCCGCTTGGGCGGGACAAGACAAAGATTGTAGAAGTTGTACCCGTCGACCCAAGGACCCGCGGCGGCCACCCTTGCCTCCAGATCGGCGCGATCCTTCACGTTCGGATGAAACAGCTGGAACCCTGCGATCAGCGTCTTTTCCGGCCCCAAAACGGATCGCGCGCCAGCCATTAGGGTGGGTATCCGGTCAACCGGCGTAAAATAGGCGCAGTGGAGCACGCCGTCGACATGGCGGACAATGGCTGCAATATCGACGCCGCCCCACCACGATCCTTCAAAGTCAATCAGCAGCAGGCGCACCCCGGGTGGCACCACAGCCTTGATCTCGGCCACGAGCGAGCAGACGGGCTCGGATCGCCACAAAAGATAGTCGTGCAGCGCTGGCAGTCTGGCAAAGGCCTCCAGCCCCAGTGCCTGAAAATCGGGAAACTGTGTCTCGGGCAGTTCACGAACAAAGGCCGCATCCAGCAAAGCGACCACCGCCGCACGCGCCGCATCGCCATCAATCCCCGCCGCCTTGCTGCGTGTCAGGCAATGGGCGCAAAAGCAGAGGCCAAGCAGGAAATCATCCTCGGGCAAGACGGGCAATCCGTCTTTTTCATGGTGAAAACCGTGCGAAAACCCCAAGAAATCCGGGCTTTCCAACTCGATCCGGTCGGGGCGGTAGCGTTCGGCAATCTCCCTGACCAACCCAACCACATAGGCTCGCGCCGCCGGACTGGAGGGGCACAGCCCGTAATGCTGCGCGTCGCCATGGGCTGTGCGGACCACATGATCCGGATGCAGAAATCCCAGACGGGAGTTGTGCAGACAGACGGTCCAGCAACTGATCCCTGGCCCGCCCTTGTCACGCCTCCTGACCAGTTCGGCCAGTTTGTCACCTTCGGTCCGCACGATATCGGCCTGCACAGGCACGATCTCGGCCCCAGCCCAGCGGAAGGGGTCCACCTTGTAATAGACCGTGCCATCCTGCGGGTAGTATACGCGCCTTGTGGGGTTGCCGGGCTGCAGGAAGCGCCCGGCGTGGTACGAGGTGGCCAGACTGACCATTCCCGCCCCCACCCCGGCCAGTGTTGTCATGGCCGCCTCCAGCCCCAGATCGTGCAGGTCCCAAGGATAGGCCCAGACCGAAACCTCGCTCATTCTCCCGCAGCCTCCCATGCGCCACCCATGACCATGCCTTTGGCCGTCAGCTGCAGCGGATGGGAAACCACCTCGCCCAGTACATCTTCCAGATCAATGGCCCGGTCTTCCAGCGCGATCACGCTGGCATCCCCCACGGCACCCACCGCCAGAGTGCCCAACTCAGGACGCCGCAGCGCAGATGCGGCATTGACTGTGGCGCGCGCCACGACCTCGTCCAGGGTCAGGCCAAGCGCCAGAAACTTGGTCATCGTCCGCAACAGGTCCCAAGCCGGACCCTGAATGCACATCGCATGCACGTCGGACGAGATCGTGTCCGGCCAGAAGCCCGCGCCCACCATCTTGTGCGCGGTGTCCCACGAAAACGACCCCATGCCATGGCCGATGTCAAACAGCACACCACGGGCGCGTGCAGCCAAGACCGACGCGCGAATTGTGCCATCGGCATGGCACGGTGCATTGGGAAAGGGCCGGAAGCAATGCGTCAGCACATCGCCCTTGCGCAGGCGGTCCACCACATCGGCATAGGTCGGCGGTGGCTCGTCAATATGGACCATCAGCGGCAGGCCGGTCGCGTCCGCCACGTCCAGCGCCACGTCCAGCGGCTGGATGCCGGAAGGCCCGCTGGCATGCCGCCCCACCCGGACCTTTATGCCGATGATACAGTCTGGGTTGGCCTTTGCCACCGCCACGGCCTCCCGCGCGGCCATCAGGCGCATGTCGTGGCTTTCTCCGACCATGATGGTCGGGGAAAAGGCATAGATTCCCGCGAAGGAGACATGAAGATAGACGAGAACCCGCGCCCGCGCCCGTTCGATCACATGTGCCCGGAAGCCCGGAAAGTTCCCCGGCCCCGCGCTGCCGGTGTCCACGCTGGTTGTCACCGCCGACTGGCGGGCATAGGCGTCGACCTCCACCCCGAGCGAGGTGCCACCCCAATAGACATGGGTGTGCAGGTCGATCAGGCCCGGTGTGACGATGAAACCGGCGCAATCCCGCTCCTGCGTACCGCCAAGCCCCAAGCCCAGCGCCGCAACCCGACCGCCCGCAAAGGCCACATCGGCAACCCGGTCGATCCCCTGCGATGGGTCGATCACCCGGCCACCCTTCAGGACCAGATCATATGCCATGTCGCTCTCCTTGTTCACTGGCCCTCGCGGAAACGGGCGGATGCCGGTTCTGCCAGGGCAAGGCTTGCTCCAGAATCCGCGCCACAGCCAGCAACAGCGTTTCTCCGCCTTGTCGCCCGACGATCTGAATGCCCAAAGGCAAGCCATTGGCAAACTGGCCCAAAGGCAATGACATCGCCGGCTGGCCCGAGATATTGAAGGGAAACAGGAACATCGCATCGGCCCAGAGCGCGTTGTAGGCGTCCAGATCGGTCATGCTCATGTCAAAATAGCCCTTGAGCCGAGGTGGTTGCGTCAGGGTCGGCGTGATGATGACGTCATAAGGCAGCAGATCCTGTACGATATGCCGGGCGGACTGACGCAGTGCTTCGACCCGGGCCACATGGTCAACCGCCCTGACACGGCGTCCCCGTTCGATCACCGCCCAGGTGATGGGCTCGACGTCCAGCGCCGTTACCGGGCGGCCCATGACGCTTTCCGCATAGGCCCAGAAATTCGCAGGCTCGACCACCGACATCGCGGTATAGGTCTGCCACAAGGCCGTCAGATCGACGCCAAGGTCGTGTTCCTCGACCACATGCCCCGCCCCTTCCAGAAGCAGCGCCACCTGTTCCACCGCAAGCTTGACCTCGGCATCGACCGGGCCCGGGGCCGCCACGGTATAACCGATCCGCAACCGGCCCGGCTCGCGCCGCATGGCCTCCACAAAGCGCTCCGGCGGGGTGGGCAAGGGGTAGGGATCGCCCGCGACCGAACCTGATACGGCATCCAGATAGGCCGCCGTATCGCGCACCGTGCGGGAATTGCACAGGCCGTAAGCGCCGCCCACCCACCAATCGCCGAAGGGTGCCGCACTGACCCTGCCGCGCGTCGGCTTCAACCCGACCACGCCGCAGCAGGCCGCCGGAGCCCGGATCGACCCCGCCCCATCGGTGGCCTCGGCCAGCGGCACCATCCCAGAGGCAACCGCCGCCGCCGCCCCGCCGCTGGACCCGCCCGGCGTCACATTAGCGTCCCACGGGTTCAGCGCTGGCCCGTAAAGCACAGGCTCGGTTGCAATCGACCAGCCGTTTTCCGGCGCATTGGTCACCCCCAGCAGCGTCAGACCCGCAGCCTTCATGCGCCCGACCACATGGCTGTCAGCCGCCGCCACATGATCCTTCAGGAACCGCGACGCGTTCGGCGCCTTGACCCCGGCCCAGGACAACGCGAGGTCCTTGAGCAGGAAGGGCACCCCGGCCAGCGCGGCATCCTTTCTGACCAAGGCGGCCGAGGCGCGCCCGATGTCAAAGCGTTGGTCCACCACCACATTCAGGCGCGGGTTCAGCGCCTCGATCACCCGTATGGCGGCCTCGGCCAGTTCGACCGGATGCACCTCGCCAGCCCGGACCAGAGTGGCCAGTTCAACCGCATCTGCCCGGCGGTACAGCTTGTCGATATCGCCCATTTGCGTCCCTTCGCAGACCGATGCCCGATCCGCTGGTCAGTCGAGCCTTATCACCCGTTCCTCCGCGATGCTCTGCTCGGCCGCCAGCACGATACGCAGCGAGTTCACCGCCGCATCCATCGACTCGGACAGATCAAGGTCCTCGGTGATGGCTTTCAGGAAGAACGCCTGTTCGCGGTCACACAACTCCTGATGCCCCGGCTCGTCCGTCATCGACAGGATATCGTCCTTGCGGGTGAAGGTCTTGTCCGCCCCCACCTCGGCGTAATGCACGCGGATCGCATCGGTCTTGGTGTGCTTGTCGATGTCGGCGCTGTCTGACAGGTCATCCGTCCCCGTGCGCGCCTCGTCATTGGGCACCAGCGAGACCGAGCCTTTCGGGCCAACCACGTCTTTCACGAAAAACGCCGTCTCGCTCATCATCGGGCCCCAGCCGGCCTCGTACCAGCCGACCGAGCCGTCGTCAAAGGTCACATGCAGATGGCCGTAGTTCTGCTTGTCCGCCTCGGCCCAGAGTGCGGCACCTATGCCATGCACCCGCACCGGCTTTGCCCCGGTCAACTGGCACATCACGTCGACATAATGCACGCCGCAGTCGACAATCGGGATCAGGCTGTCGATCAGGTTCTTGTGCCACCACCACGCCGTCCCCGACGACTGCTGGTTGAGGTTGAGCCGCATGACAAGAGGCTTGCCCAGGGTCTGGCCGATCTCGATGAACTTCACCCAGCTGGGATGGACCCGCAGGATATAGCCCAGCACCAGCTTCTTGTTCAGCCGCCGCGCCGTGGCCACGACGCGTTCGGCGTCGGCATTGTTGGTGGCGATCGGCTTTTCCAGAAACACATGCGCCCCCGCCTCCATCGACTTGATGGCATAGTCGGCATGGGTGTTGGGCCATGTATTGATCGATACGGCATCGGGTTTCAACTCGGCCAGCGCCGCCTCATAGTCTTCAAACAAGGGGTAGCCGCGCAATTCCTCGGGGATCGTTTTGGATTTCAATGTCCGCGAACACAGACCCACGATCTCAAACCCCGGATTGCGGTGATAGGCGCTGGCATGGGACACGCCCATGTTGCCCAGACCCACGACAAGTATCCTGACCGGTGCGGCCATCACATCCTCCCTGACTTCGGGCGCATTTCGCGCCGCATGTGTTTAGCATGGCAGATGGCTGCCAAGCCGGGCGGGTCGGCAAACCCGCCCGGTTGAACGAAGCTGCGTCAGCCGCCTGCGCCAATCGCCTGATTGAACAGGCCAGCCTTGATCTTGTCCACATCGACCGCCGCGAATTCCGGCGTCAGGGTAACGCCTTCGGCGTCGGCCTTGATCTTGGCCGCGTCAAAGCTGTTCGCATCGGGGATCAGGTCGTTGGTGATCACGTCGCCCGCCTTAATCACATCGGTCTGGCCGATCTTCGCCGTCAGGTCAAAGAAGGTCTGCCACGAGGCCATGTCATGCCAGCCCCAGCCCTTGCGCTTGGACCAATCGCCGCGGAACACGTTCATCTGCTGCAGGATCGACGTGGTGCCCAGATCGGGCCCGACGTTGGAGGCCAGAGTCGGGAACTGTTCGAACACCGCCTGCACCGCCGCGCGCGGGTTATGCTCGGCAAATTCCAACCCCGCCGCCCAGCCCTTGAGGTACTGGCCGATGAAGGCCTTCTTGTCGGCATCCTCCAGATCGGCGGCGCGGACGACGAAGGTGTTCGCGGGCAGCGGAGAGTTCTTCACCCCAAGCCAGTATTCGAACTTCAGATCCTTGGCGATCCATTCCGCCCGCAGCCCCTCCCAGGCCAGCGCCGCGTCACCCTGCCCCCCGGCCAGCGCCGTACCCCATGTCGGCCAACCGGCCTCGACATACTTGATGGTCGAGATATCCACGCCCTGTGCCGCCAGCATCGGGTCGACGATGGGCTGCCACGCGGCAGAGCCCAGAAGAATCGTCTTGCCCTCGATCCCCTTGATATCCTTGGGACCCTCGCCCTTGCGGAAGGCCAGGCTGAAGGTGTCAAGCGCGCCTTCGTGGAACACCGACTTCAGCTTCATCCCCTGTTTCAGCGCGAAAGAGAACACGCCGGGCGACGGAAAGCCCATGTCGGCCTGCCCGACGTCGACGAACTTCACCGTCGCCGTGCCGTCCGAGGGACCAGGCTGGATGTCGATCGACAGGTCACCGAAGTAGCCATACTTCTTGGCCACCCAATAGCCGTAGTCATCCAGCACCTCCAACGTGCCGCGCGGCGAAATCCATGTGAAAGGGCGGTCATATCCGGCCGCCAATGCGGGCCGCAGCCCGAGGCTGGTCATCGCCACGCCGGCCCCTGTCACCTGCAACAACCTGCGCCGAGTCAGCATGGGCGCTTCCTTGATCAACTTCATCTCAAATCTCCCTGTTATCGTTGCGTTCCGTTGATACCGGTTCACCCTGCCTCTCAGGTCTCCCAGCTTGCCCATTTCTTGCCGATAAGGAAAAAAATCACGTAGATCAGGATGCCGATGACCGACAAAAGCAGGATCACGGCGAAGAACTCCGGCATGTCGATCATGCTGGAATAGGTGGTCAGCCGGTTCCCCAGACCGAAACCGCCGCCCACCATCTCGGCCCCGACGGTGGTCAGAAGGCCGAAGATCGCCCCGATCATCAAACCCACCAAGATCATCGGCAAAGCCATCGGCGCGCGGATTTTCCAGAAGATCTGCAGGGTCGAGGCGCCGTAGGATCGCGCCAGAGCGATCTTCGCACTGTCGGTGCGGCGAAAGCCGGTGGCGGCGTTGATCATCACCATGGGGCCAACCGCCAGCGCCACGGCAATGATGCGCGGCGTGTAGCCAAAGCCGAAGCGCAGGATCAGCAGAGGGACCAGCGCCAGCATCGGCGTGGTCACCAGAACAAGGATATAGGGCGTGATCACCTTCTCGACGAAGGGATATTGCGTCACCACAGCCGCAAGGATCATCCCCGTCCCGGCACCAATGGCAAAGCCCGACAGCAGGGACACCATCGTATAGCCCAGATGCGGCAGGATCAGCGGAAACTCCTTGACCAGCGCCGCCGCGATCAGGCTGGGGCGCGGCAGGATGTATTGCGGCACCGCATACCACCACAAAACCGCCTCCAGCCCGCCAATCACGATCACCGCCACCGCCAGAATGATGGCGATTTCCCGGCGCGTCGTGGCCCCCAGACCTGAGGCCAGCGCCGATCCGGTCAGCCCGACCTGCGTCACTTCGGCCTTCTTGAACTCGGGTATGGCGTCGGTCATCGCTTCACTCCGCCGCCTTGGAGCGCATCGAGGACATGCCGTAGATGTCGGCCTTGATCTGGTTCATCAGATCAAACACCTCGCGGCTGGCCATGACCTCAAGACTGCGCGGACGCGGCAGACCCACGGTATAATCCGCCATCACCCGCCCCGGCCGTTTGGACAGCACGATCACCCGGTCCGACAGGAAGATCGCCTCCTCGATCGAATGGGTGATGAAGACGATGGTGGTGCGGGTTTCCAGCCAGATTTCCTCGACCAGCCGGTTCATCTCTTCCCGCGTGAAGGCATCGAGCGCGCCGAAGGGTTCGTCCATCAACAGAACCTGCGGCCGCAGCGACAGGGCCCGCACAATGGAGCCGCGCTGCTGCATCCCCCCCGACAGCTCCCGCGGCATCCGCTTTTCAAACCCGGTCAAGCCGACGCGGTCCATCAGATGGTCGATCCACGGCATGTCGGGCTTCTGCCCCTTCACCTCGAACGGGAACAGGATATTGCCCATGAGGTTGCGCCACGGCAGCAGGTTTGCTTCCTGAAACACCAGCCCGATTTCCGGCCGGGGCCCGGTGATCTTCTGCCCGTCCAGATCAACTTGGCCCGAGGTCAGCCCGTGCAGCCCCGACATCGACCACAAAAGCGTGGTCTTCCCGCAGCCCGAGGGCCCTACAATCGAGACGATGGTCTTGTCGGCCACGTCAAAGCTGCACCCCTTCAGCGCGTCAAGGTCGCCATAGCGTTTGCCCGCATCACGGATCGCCAGCTTTGCGACCATCAGGTCCGCCCCCACGCGCTGAATGTCCAGAAAGGCAGCCCCCTGCCATAGCTGAAAACTGTGTTTCTAACTTACAAATCTGTCAACGATTCGAAAATGCTACGGAGCGTTCCCACGTTCATTGAGATTTTCTGCAGGCCATCGTGTAAGTTTCCTACATTTGCTTGACGCCCGGCTTTCCTCCCCGTCATACTTGGCGCCAAGCCCGGGCAAGGGAGTGTGCCAGATGCGACGCGCGGAACAGGCGGTTTCCCTGCCCGACACCGGGGCCTTGCGCCTGCATGACATCATCGCCCGCATCAAGGATTGCTACCCCAGCCTCAGCCGCGCCGAGCAATCCGTGGCCGACGCGGTGCTGTCTGACGTGCAGGCGGCGGTCGATGCCTCCAACGCGGAACTGGCCTTGCGGGCCGGGGTCAGCCAGCCGTCGGTGACGCGCTTCTGCCGCTCGATCGGCTGCGAAGGGGTGCGCGACTTCAAACTGCAACTGGCCCGCAGCCTTGTGGTGGGCGAGATCTTCCTCGCCGCCGACAACCCGTTGCCCGCCGCAGGCCCGGGTGCCATGCCGCCGTTCTGGGCCTCGGTCATGGGCGAGGCGCGGCTTGCCCTGCGCGAGGTGGAACGGCAGCTTGACCCGGCCCTCGTCCTTGCCGCAGCCAGCATCCTCGCCCCGGCGCGCCGGGTGCTGGTGCTGGGCCTTGGCGGCTCCTCCTCGGCACTGGCTGAGGAAACCCAGAACCGGCTTTTCCGCTACGGCGTGCCCGTCACGGCCTGCAAGGACCCCTACCTCGCCCGCATGACGGTTTCGACCTTCCGGCCCGACGACGTGATCATCGCCATCTCTGCCACCGGCCACACGCGCGAGGTGATTGACTGCATCGAGATCGCCCGGACCTACCGCGCCCGGACCCTTGCCATCACGACCCCCGGCTCTTCCCTCGCCCATGCCGCCGAAATCGCGCTGACCACCGGAATTTCCGAATATCCCGATGCCCTGACACCCTCCGCCTCGCGCTTCGCGTTTCTGTTGATCATCGACCTTGTCGCCGCAGCGACAGGCTACCGGATGGGCCCGCTGGCCCGGGAAAATCTGCGCCGGATCAAGTTCAATCTGGTGGAGAATGGTGCGACCCAGTCAATCGAGCCCTTGGGAGATTGAGATGCCCGTAACCCCGCAAGACTGGCTCTCGTCTTTCGCCGCAGCCTTGGCCGCTCGTGACATCGCCTCGGTCACCGCCCTGTTTGAAGAAAAAAGCTACTGGCGCGACCTTCTGACCTTCACCTGGAACATCAAGACCATGGAAGGCCACCCCGCCATCACCGCGATGCTGGCCGAAACCCTGAAGGCCACCGCACCCGGGAATTGGCGCATCACCGAACCCCCGGAAACCGACGGAGCCCTGACCCATGTCTGGCTGGCCTTCGACACTGCCACGGCGCATGGCATTGGCCGCGTCACCCTGCGCGAGGGGCGGGCCTTCATCCTTCTGACCGCAATGTCCGACCTGAAGGGTCACGAGGAACCTCGGGGTGCGACCCGCCCGCAAGGCATCATCCACAAGGCAGACCGCAACCGCCAGACTTGGTCGGAAACTCGCGCCTCCCAAGCCTCGCGTCTGGGCCTGCAGGATCAGCCCTATGCGCTGATCATCGGCGGCGGCCAGGGCGGCCTGGCGCTAGGTGCGCGACTGAAGCAGCTTGGCGTTCCCACCCTGATCGTCGAGAAAAACCCGCGCGCCGGGGATTCCTGGCGCAACCGCTACCGCTCGCTCGTCCTGCATGATCCGGTCTGGTACGACCATCTGCCCTACCTGCCCTTCCCGGAAAACTGGCCGGTCTTCACGCCGAAGGACAAGATGGGTGACTGGCTGGAAGCCTACGCGCAGATTTTCGAACTGGACCTCTGGACGTCGACCACCTGCGACAGGGCCGCCTGGAACGAGGATACGCAGGATTGGACCGTAACCGTTACCCGAGACGGCCAGCCCATCACCCTGCGCCCCAGGCAGCTTGTCTTTGCCACCGGCGCCTATGGCCCGCCAAAACAGCCCGACTGGCCTGGTATCGCCAGCTTCAAGGGCAAACTCCTGCACTCCAGCGCCTATCGCGGGGCCGCCTCCTTCAAAGGCAAGCGCGCGGTGGTGGTCGGGGCCGCCAGTTCGGCTCATGACGTGGCGGTGGACCTGTGGGAGGCGGGGGCAGAGGTTACCATGATCCAGCGCAGCCCTACGATCGTGGTACGGTCCGAAACCCTGATGGATCTGGGCTTTGACCTCTATTCCGAAGCCGCCCTCGCACGCGGCATCACTACGGAAAAGGCCGATCTGATCGGAGCGGCCACCCCGCTTGCCCTCTTTGCCGAACAGCAGAAGGCGCTCTACAAGACGATCCGCCACCGCGACACCGCCTTTTACGAGCGTCTTTCCGCCTCGGGCTTTGCCCTGACCTTTGGCCCGGATGACAGCGGGCTGATGATGCAGGCGATGCGCACGGCGTCGGGGTATTACATCGACGTGGGCGCCTCTGACCTGATCGCGCGGGGCGAGATCGGGGTGCTGTCCGGGGCGGGCGTGTCAGAAATGACGGCGGAGGGTCTGACCCTCACCGATGGCCGCAGGGTCGCGGCGGATGTGGTGATTGCCTGCACCGGCTACCAGTCGATGAACGAATCCGTGGCGGCCATTGTCTCTCGCGAGGCCGCCGATGCCACCGGCCCCTGCTGGGGCCTTGGCTCGGGCATCCGGGGCGATCCGGGGCCGTGGCAGGGCGAGCCGCGCAACATGTGGAAGCCCACCGCCGTGCCGAACCTGTGGTATCACGGCGGCAATCTTTCCCTGTCACGCTTCTACTCGCGCTTTGTCGCCCTGCAACTCAAGGCCCGGATGGAGGGGATCGCCACCCCCGTCCATGCACCGCCCCGGCATCACGGACAGTCACATGATCAGCTTTGAAAGGACCCGCGTGGTGGTGACAGGCGCAGGCGGCGGCATCGGCGCAGTGCTGACGGCGCGGCTTGCAGCACTGGGTGCCACAGTTGTTGCCTGCGATGTGGAGGGGGCCGACCTGTCGGCACCCCACATCACCGAGCGCCATGTCTTCGACCTGCGCGACGCAGAGTCCATCGCTGCTGCGGCGCGGGAGATCCTTGCGGACGGCCCCCCTGCCATCGTGATCTCGAACGCGGGCTGGACACGGCAGGACACGCTGGAGCAGACGACGCCCACAGGCATCGACGACGAACTGCAGGTCAATTTCACCGGGGCCGCCCATCTGACCCATGCGCTTTTGCCGGCCATGCGGGCAGAAAGCGGCAACCGCGCCTTTGTTTTCTTGGCCTCGGTCAATGCCCTGACCCACCATGGCAATCCCGCCTACTCCGCCGCAAAGGCCGCCCTTCTGGCCTGGATGCGCGGCCTTGCGGTCGAGGAGGGCAAGCACGGCATCCGTGCCAATGCCGTCATCCCGGCCTCGGTCCGCACCAACGCCTGGGTTTACCGCCTCGCCGCCGACCCCACCGTGATGGACCGTGTGGCAGCGCTTTACCCCCTGGGACGCATCGTCACACCCGACGAGGTGGCAAATGCCGTGCTGTTCCTCGCCTCTCCGGCGGCCAGCGGCATCACCGGCACCAGCCTGACGGTCGACGCGGGCCTGATGGCGGGCAATCTGCCCTTTCTGGATGCGATCCGGCCGCGTTGACGCAAGGCATAGCCACCGCGTGAAGTCTTTCCCTGACGCCCCTTCAATGCCACTCTGCGCCAAAGGAGCACGCCATGCACATCGACGACATCGAAACCCCCGCCGTTCTGATCGACCTCGACATCGTGGAGCGGAACCTGAAAGCGGCACAGGATTACGCCGATCAGCACGGCCTCAAGCTGCGCCCGCATGTGAAGACCCATAAACTGCCGCGTTTTGCCCGCGCCCAGATGGCACTGGGTGCCATAGGCATCACCGCGCAAAAGCTGGGGGAGGCCGAGGCGATGGCCGACGGCGGCCTGGCCGACATCTTCCTGCCCTACAACATTCTGGGTGCGGGAAAGCTGGCCCGCCTCAAGGCTCTGCATGACAGGGTGACGTTGAGCGTGACGGCCGACAGCCTTGTGACGCTGGCGGGCTATGCGGCCACTTTCACCGACCCATCCAATCCTCTGGCCGTTCTGGTCGAATGCGACACCGGGGCTGCGCGCTGCGGCGTCCAGACGGCAGAGCAGGCGGTGGAACTGGCGCGAGCGACCGCGGCCAGTCCCGGCCTTCGGTTTGGCGGCCTGATGGTCTATCCCAAGCGCGGCGGCACTGCGGACACGCAAATCTGGCTCTCCTCTACCGTCGCGGCCTTGACCACGGCCAACCTGCCACCACCCGTTATCTCAACCGGCGGCACGCCGGACATGCTGCGCGCCGCCGAGGTCACCCTTGCAACGGAGCATCGCCCCGGCACCTATATCTACAACGACCGCATGCAGGTGGCTTGGGGCCATGGCACGTGGGAGGACTGCGCGCTGACCGTCCTGACCACCGTGGTCAGCCGCCCGACCCCCATCCGCGCCATTCTCGATGCCGGGTCCAAAGCCCTCGCCGCTGACCTCGCCCCGCAGGGCGGTCATGGCAGGATCACAGCCTATCCAGACGCCATCATCACCGGCCTGAACGAGGAGCACGGAATCGTCGACCTCAGCGCCTGCGCCGAAAGGCCCATAATCGGGGAACGGGTGCGGGTGATCCCCAATCACGCCTGCGTCGTCACAAACCTGTTTGACCGGGTCTACCTGATCCGCGGCACCCAAGTCGAGGATATGGGCGAAATCACCTCACGCGGCAAACTGACCTGAACCGGGACTTTCGGTCTTGACGTTCAGACGCCGGGCCGGGCCACGTTCAGATCATGGAACTCGGCACGATACGGCCGTGCCGAGGGCGGCAACTCCTTGCGATACGCATATTCAGGGTCGGTTTTTTGCCGCCGCAGCGAGGCCAAGACCTCTCGGTAAGCATCGAGGATTGAAGGGTTGGGCGGCGGCAGGTCGTCCTTGATCAGCGCGTGCAGGCGCGGCAGGGCGTGATAGGGCACCATCGGAAACATGTGGTGTTCGACATGGTAATTCATGTTCCAGTAAAGATACCGGCTGACCGGGTTCATGTAGACGGTCCGGCTGTTCAGCCGATGGTCCAGCACATTGTCCGCCAGCCCCGCGTGCTGCAGGATGCCACACAGCACCATGTGCCAGCTGCCATAAATCCGCGGCAGTCCGATCAACATCAAGGGAAGGAACGACCTCATGGCCAATGCCGCAAGGATCGTCGCGGCATAGATCGCCATGTGAATCCGGGCGACGAGCACCACTTTGGGCCATTCGCTCTGCGGGATGTAATCCCGTTCATTCGGTGACAGTCTCCCGGCCGCATTGCGCGCCAGAATCTGCAAAGACTGGACCGTGCCCAGCACGTCGAAGAAGGCCAGCGCCGGCCGCAGCAGCTTGGGCGGCCGCATCCACGAGATTTCAGCGTCGCGGCCCACGATATAGGTGTCGGTGTGGTGGCGGGCATGGCTCCACCGCCACGTCACCGGGTTGCGGATCACCATGAAGCTGGCCATGTTGTAGATGACGTCGTTCATCCAGCCGGTGCGGAACGCGGTGCCATGACCACATTCATGCCAGCGGCTGTCGCAGGACGAGCCATAGATGACGCCATAAACAAAGAAGAACGGCACGCAGACCCAGGTGCCCCAGAAATAGATCGCCCCGGCCGCCGAACCGAACAGCAAGGCAAACCACAACGCAGTGTCGCGCAAGGCCGGGCCATCGCTGCGTTTCATCAGGTCCTTCATCACGGCGCGCGGCACCTCGGAATGATACCACTCCGCTGAAGCAAGCCCGATCTGCACGGCACGGCGACCGTCCGCTCCGGTCAGACTGTAGTCACGGCGTTCAACAGGGATTCCCGTCATGTCGCATGATGCTCCTTAGACAGCGCCCGATTGACCTACATTCAGCGGTATCTGATCTGATTCCACCGGTGGCCCAGCAGGGCAAGGATGATGATCAGCCCATTGAAGAACTGCACGTAAAACCCGTCAAGACCCGCCGAGACGATGCCAACCTGAATGAACGAGACGATGACGGCCCCGATGGTCCCGCCAACGACCGTGCCGATGCCGCCCCATGTCGGCGTGCCCCCCACGAAGACGGCGGCCAGGGTTGGCAGAAGATAGGAATCCCCCGCCGTAGGCCACCATGTAAAGTTGATCATGGTCGAGAAAATGCCCGCCAGCCCAGCCCCCAACCCCATGAAGACAAAGGTATAAACCCGCACCGCCCTTGTATCGATGCCCATCTGCGCCGCACTGTCGGGATTGTCGCCAACGCAGTGCACCCGCGCCCCGAACCTGTGCCGATTGTAGAGGAAAACCGAGATCACAACGAACAGCGTGGCCCACAGCATCTGGACGGGAAAGCCGAAGAGAGTGCCGGACAGGATCTTGTAGGCCACCGTGTCCTTCAGGGACAGCATGGCGATGGATTTACCGCCGGTGGCGATCAGGATGGCACCCCGGATCAGGAAACTGAGGCCGAGGGTGGCTACCAGCGAGGAGAGCCCGCCATAGACCACGATCATCCCGATGGCAGCACCCATCAGTACACCCACGCCGAGCCCCAGGACCAGGCTGACAAAGGGGTCAATCCCGGCTTGGGCCGAAAGGGCAAAGACCCAGGCGCCAAGGGCCATAACCGCAGGAAAGGACAGGTCGATTTCGCCCACGGTGACCAGAAATACCATCGGCACGACGACAAAGATGGCGACAGGCAAGGTGGTCAGAACCGAATAATAGATGCGGTAGTCCGAGAATACCGCCGGATTGCCGATGAAAAACAGGATCATCATGACGACAAAGACGGCCATGGTGCCGATGGAGGCGCGGTTGGCCAGCACGAAGCGGCGGGCCCAGCTTTGCTCGATGGAGCGGTTGTCGGGGGTATCGGTCATCAGGCGGCTCCGTTCTGGGCCAGGACATCGGCCAGCGGGTTCGGCCCATTGGGATGTGCGACATGTTCCATGAAGGCGATCAGGCGGTCAGCGCTTTTGACTGCGTCCTTGGTGATCTCCAGCGCCACCCGGCCCCGGTCCAGCACGATGAAGCGTTCGGCGATGTCAAAGACGTGGTGGATGTTGTGGCCGATGAACAGGATCGACCGCCCGCTTTCGCGCACATTGCGCACGAAGCGGAAGACCTTTTCGGTCTCGGTCAGCGACAGGGCGGTGGTGGGTTCGTCCAGAATGATCAGGTCGGCCTTGTTGTAGATGGCGCGCGCAATGGCCACGCCCTGCCGCTCGCCCCCCGACAACTGGCCCACGATGGAATCCGGCGAGAAGACCTTGGAGGTGAAGCCGATCTCGCGCATCAGACGTTCGGCTTCTGAGCGTTGCTTTTCCACATCAAGCATGCCGAAGACGGTGGTGATCTCACGACCCATGAAGATGTTGCGCACGATGGTCTGTTGGACGGCCAGAGCACGGTCCTGAAACACGGTCTCGATTCCGGCAGCACGAGATTTCCCCGCACTCCAGCCCTGCGCCACCGCGCCTCGGACCAGAATCTCGCCCGTGGTCGGGCGCACGACGCCAGACAATATCTTGATCAGCGTCGATTTGCCTGCGCCATTGTCGCCGATCAGGCCCACAACCTCGCCCCGGTCGACATGCATGTTGACGCCGCCGACGGCAAAGACGCTGCCGTAGGATTTCTTGACCTCTTTCAGTTCAATCAGCCGTTCACCCAAGGGATGCCCTTTCTGCCGCAGGGTTGGACAAGGCGGTTGCCGCCTTGTCCGGTCGGTCAGCGCAGGATCAGCGCAGCCCCTCGGTGGCGAGGTCGGCGACAGAGCCGACGTTCTGCGCATTCACAAAGCCCGCGCCGGTGTCGACGCTGATGGCGCCAAGGCCGTAGACCTTCGATTGGCAGAGGCTGAGGATCGGGTAATATCCTTGCATGAAGGGCTGCTGGTCAGCGGTCAACTGGACCCAGCCGTCCTTGAATGCCTGCACGATCTGCGGGCTGGTATCGAAACCGATGTTGAAGATGTCGCCCGGCTTCTTGCCTGCGGCCTCCATATAGGTCGGCGCGTTGCCCAGCATCTGGCCACCGGGATAGGCGATCAGCTTGACATCGGGGTTGGCCAGAAGGCCGGCTGTGATGACCGGAATAGCAAGGTTCGGATCACCGGCCATTTCGGGCGTGGTGGTCAGCTTGATCACGGTCAGTCCCGCATCTTCCAGCGCTTTCACGGTGGCAAGTTCGCGGATCACACGGTTTTCCTGGCTCCAGTCGGCCACGACGATGGCCTTGGTGCCCGCACCAAGCCCAGACATCCGCACCGCCTCGGCCCCAAGTGCATAGCCTTGGCCTTCCAGGTTGGAGCCGACGTAGCCGCCGCCAAACTTGGCGCGGACGGTGGGCACATCGACGTTTTGATACATCATCAAGATGCCAGCCTTGGAGGCTTCTTCGGCCAGAGGCATGATCGAGTCGGGCCCCGGATGCCCCATCATCGCAATGCCATCCGGCCCCGAGGCCACGGCTTCGCGCAGTTGTTGGACCATCTTTTCCGACGACCAACCCGAGAAGATGAAGTCCACCTGAGCGCCGGTGTCTTTCTGCGCCTGTTTGGCGCCGTTGTAGACGATGGAGGCAAAGCCGTCTCCCTCGGCCCCACCGACGAAGAAGCGGATATGAACGTCCTTGCACCACTTGTCGCGCAGCACTTCGGCAGAAGCCCCCGTTGCGCCATAGGCGGCAAACAGGGCCACACTTGTCATCAGCAGTCGTTTCGAGAATTGCAGCATCTCATTCCTCCCAATGAGCCGGTTTGCCCGGCGGTTGATGTCGCGTTGTCTCGGCCGTCCATTTGCTGGATCTTGCCGCGGTCCTCAGCCCGGATTTGCTACGAAATCTCCTCCCCGGGCTGCCTTCAGATGGGCGAGTGCATGGACCTGCCCAGTCATTTCAAGCGCGTCGCGATAGACCGGATCATGCCAGCCCTCGATGTCGATGGAGCCTGACCAGCCGGCCAGACGCAGTTCGGAGATAATGTCCGTCCAGTTGCTGTCGCCAAAGCCGGGCGTGCGCATGAAAACAAACCTTTCCTTGCCGAAAATCCCATGCTCGCGGATCACGTCCCAGCGGATGGTGGCGTCCTTGCCATGGACATGGAAGAACTTGTGCGCCCATTTGCGGATCTGCGGCAGGGGGTCAATCAGATAGACCAACTGGTGGCAGGGCTCCCATTCCAGGCCAATGTTGTCATCGGGAGTCTCGTTGAAGATCAACTCCCAAGCGTCGGGGTTGTGGGCGATGTTCCAGTCGCCGCTGGCCCAGTTGCCATCCATCGCGCAGTTTTCAAAGGCGATCTTGATGCCCTTGTCGGCCGCCCGCTTGGCGAGGTCTGACCAGACCTGCTTATAGCGACCCAGACTGTCGGTCAGCTTCTTGCCCCGAACGCGGCCGGTAAAGCCCGCCACACAAGTCGCGCCGAAATGATCGGCGTTGTCGATGCAGTCCTTCCAGCCTTGCAGGGTCTGCAAGTCCATTGGTTGCTCTTCCAAAGGGTTGCCGAACATGCCGAGGGTCGAGATCGTGATATCACGGTCGCCGATCGCGTCGCGGCAGCGTTTGCCCAATTCGGCAAGGTCCTGACCATTGGTGGTCTGCCAGAAGAACGGCTCGAAGCTTTCAAATCCGTGGCCGGCGATGGCCGCGATCGTCTCCGCCGCTTGGCCCTCACTGGCCCGGATCATAGTGCCAATGCGGATGGATTTTGCGGGGTTCATGGCGCTTCCCTCATGTCATGATCTCCACCCTCGTCCGGGTGCGTGCACTTTCAACCGCGCCAAACACCATGGCGAGGCTTTTGATGTTGTCGCTGCCTGCGGTTTCGGGCGCCCGGCCGGTTTCCAAGGCAGACAGAAATGCGGCTATGACGCTGGCATGTCCGAGGGTCTGGCTGATGTCCGAAGGCTCTGGCACATTGATGGATTCAAGCGGACGGAAGAAGCCCTCCGATCCGGCCAGAACCCGCGCCTCGAACTGGTCGGCGCCATCCCACAGCAAGGTCCCCTTGGTGCCGATGATGCGCCAGGCGGCGTCCCAATTGGTCGGAGCGCCCTCTGCGACCCAAGAACCGCGATAGTCAAAGGTCACCCCGTCGCTGAATTCAAAAATGGCGTTGGCAGCAGCACCATGGGCGTTCCACGAGCCCTCGGGGTTGGTTTCGTGGCAATAGACGGCCAAGGGCACCTTGCCCGACATGAAGCGGGCGGCATCGAAGGTGTGGATCGCCATATCGACCAAGAGGACATTCTGCATCGCTTCGCGAAAGCCGCCGAAATGCGCCCCGATGAAGAAATCGGCGTTTATCCCGGTCAATGTGCCAAGCGCGCCGCTTTCGATCATCCGGCGTATGCGCCGTACCCCCGGGTTATAGCGGCGGTTCTGTGTGATGGCATGGATTTTACCGGTCTCAGCAGATAGCCGGATCAGCGCTTGCGCATCTTGCAACGACAGGGCCATCGGCTTTTCGGACAGCACATGGCAGCCATGGCGCAGGCCGGTGGACACGACCTCCTGCCGCGCGCCCGGAACGACGACATCAAACAAAAGATCAGGTTTGGTCGCGGAAATCACCGCCGCAAGATCGGTGCCAAGCGTTATGGCCCCCAGATCAAAATCATCGCGCAGTGCTTCTGCCGCCGCAATGTGCACATCGACAAGACCAACGAGTTCCACCCTTTCGCCAAGATCAGACGGCTCGCGCAGGGCCTTGACCCAACCGCGCGCCATGGAACCGCATCCTGCCAAAACGGCACGAAATGCCACCACATTCCTCCCTATTGCAGAGCGGTCCATTCGGACTTATATAACCCGTAAACGTTTACGATGCTGAACCCAAAGCGGATTCGTGTCAACTGGCGTTGGCCGTGACGGTGAACTGGGAAGACGTGGCAGGAGGAGGCCATGGAGCCAATGGTTGGCATCAAACGTCTGGCAGGTCACCTGAACCTTTCGATAGGGACGGTATCGCGCGCCTTGAATGACCGTCCCGATGTCGCTGAGGACACCCGCAAACGCGTGCGAGACGCCGCAGATGCGCTTGGCTATGTCCCCAACCAATCCGGCCGCAGCCTGCGCAGCGGCATGACGGGTGCCATCGGTTTCATGGTGCAGACCGGGCCGCAGTTCAACGTGCAGGGCGAGAACTTCTTCATCAGCGTGTTCGACGGCGTCCAGACCGTCTTGAACCGCCACCATCTTGATCTGGTCGTTCTGCTGTGTTCGGCCAGCGAAGACCCCGATGAATACCTGCGCCGCATGGTCCTACGCGGCTTCGTCGACGCCATGATCATCTCGCACACTTTGCGGCACGACCCGCGCATCGCCTTCCTGGCCAGCCGCCGCTTGCCCTTTGTCACATTGGGGCGGTCCGAAACCGACGCGGGTCAATCCTGGATCGACATAGATTTCGAAGCGATCGGCCATCTGGCAGTGGAACGGTTCATCAGCAAGGGTCACCGCACTATTGCCGTTGCCCTGCCGCTGGATGACATCAACTTCGGGCACGTGTTGCATGCTGCCGTCACGAAGACGATGGCCGATCATGGCCTTGACCTTGACCCGAAAAACTTGCTGCGCGCGCATCCGGGAGAGTTGGGTGGACACGATGTCGCCGGGCAGCTTCTGCAATTGACACCGCGTCCGACGGCAATCCTGCTCAGCGACGAGTCCCAAGCCATCGGCCTTTATCGCGGACTTGTCGAAGCGGGCATCATGCCGGGCCGTGACATCGCCATCATCGGGCGCGACAGTTTGCCGGTGCGCGCTTTGCAGCCAGCGCTGACACGATATGGCCAGTCGCTGCGTCATCTCGGAGTGGCGCTTGGCGAGGCGCTTTTGGCGTCAATGCCAGCCTATCAGCAAGCCTATCCGGCGGGAGCAGTGCGCCAGACCTGGCCCTTGGAATTCACGCAAGGCGAAAGTGATGCCTTTGGCCCTGATGACCGCAATCCCGCTGTCAATCTTTGATCGTGTTGCCAGATCTCGCCTGAGCAAATGCAACGGTCACAAAGCCGAAGCAACACTCAATTCCCGTCACATCGACGTCGGAGTGGAACGACCGAGGGCCAAAGGATGTCATTCCAAAAAAGCACAAGCCTTCGCAAAGGCTGGCAGGAGTTGGGGGACTCGAACCCACGACCCTCGGTTTTGGAGACCGATGCTCTACCAACTGAGCTAAACTCCTAGGCCTGCGGAGGGGTTACGGCAGGTGAAGGGGGAAATCAAGAGGATGTTGCAGGAATCTGCTTGTGGTCTGTCCAAGGCTGGGCAACATCATCCGCAGTTCACTGGAGATGCCCATGTTCCCTGCCCGCTTTGCCCCGGTCCTGTTTGGATTCCTTTTGTCCGGGATGATGTCCTTCATCGTCTCGGGTCTCTCGACCTTCCGGGCGATCGGGTTTGGCGACGCCTTTGCGACGGTTTGGATGGGCAATTGGGCGGTGAGTTGGGCCACCGCCTTCCCGATCGTACTGGTCGTGGCACCGATAACCCGCCGCATCGTGGCGCGGTTGGTGGCCAATATCTGAGCGGCTTTGGAAGCGGTCATGGTTGCGTGAAAATGCGATGGTCTGATCGCTGACCAGACCATCAATCTTGCGCAGAAGCGACGGTTCAGTTCAAACGCCGCTGGACCGATGCTTGCCGTTGCCGCCCTTGTGGCCGCCGCTGCCGTAGTAGGCCACCGGAACCGCTTGCCCGAACGCGGAATGTGCGTCAGCAGCAAAGGTCCCGGCGACCGGGCTTGCGTGAAGCGTAAAATAGGCGCCCCCGCTCAGAGCCAGCAACAGTGCGGAAAGTATGGTGATTTTCATGTCGTCCTCCTTGGTTGAGTGACGTCATGATCGTCGCAGTGCCATGTTTTGAAAACCGACCTAGGACCCGCGATCTTTTCCACTTAGGTCCCCTGCGCATCAGACCTTGGTCTGTGCCGGACGAAACACGTGTCGACCGCCATAGAGTTGGTCCCGACCTGTTCGGGCCCAAGTGCCGTCGTAACGTGGGATGAGCATGAAAATGCCCATCCCACCTTGATCTTACTGTATGATCTTCGACACCACGCCGGCGCCGACGGTGCGGCCGCCTTCGCGGATGGCGAAGCGCAGTTTTTCTTCCATCGCGATCGGCGCGATCAGCGTGACGTTGAACTTCAGGTTGTCGCCCGGCATCACCATCTCGGTGCCGGCGGGCAGCTCAACCGTGCCGGTCACGTCCGTGGTGCGGAAGTAGAACTGCGGGCGGTAGTTCGCGAAGAACGGCGTGTGACGGCCGCCTTCTTCCTTGGTCAGAATATAGGCTTCAGCTTCGAACTTCGTGTGGGGTGCCACCGACTTCGGCTTGCACAGCACCTGGCCACGTTCGACACCTTCACGGTCGATGCCGCGCAAGAGGACGCCGACGTTGTCGCCAGCCTCGCCACGATCCAAGAGCTTGCGGAACATTTCGACACCGGTGCAGATCGACTTCTTGGTGTCGCGGATGCCGACGATTTCCACTTCGTCGCCGACGTTGACAACGCCGCGCTCGATACGACCGGTCACAACCGTGCCACGGCCCGAGATCGAGAACACGTCTTCGATCGGCAGCAGGAAGGGCTGGTCGACGGCGCGCGCCGGGGTCGGGATGTAGTCGTCAACGGCCTTCATCAGCGCGCGGATCGACATTTCACCGATGTCGGGACGCAGGCCGATCATGGCCTGGTGGGCCGAGCCCTTGACGATCGGAATGTCGTCGCCCGGATATTCGTAGGACGAGAACAGTTCGCGGATTTCCATCTCGACCAGTTCGATGAGCTCTTCGTCATCCACCAGGTCGATCTTGTTCATGTAGCAGACCATGTACGGAATGCCGACCTGACGGCCGAGCAGGATGTGCTCGCGCGTCTGGGGCATCGGGCCGTCGGAGGCGGCGCAGACCAGGATCGCGCCGTCCATCTGGGCGGCACCGGTGATCATGTTCTTCACATAGTCGGCGTGGCCGGGGCAGTCGACGTGGGCATAGTGGCGCGCCTCGGTCTCGTATTCCACGTGGGCGGTCGAGATCGTGATGCCACGCGCCCGCTCTTCCGGTGCGCCGTCGATCTGGTCATAGGCGCGGAATTCGCCGAAATACTTCGTGATCGCCGCCGTCAGCGTCGTCTTGCCGTGGTCAACGTGGCCGATCGTGCCGATGTTGACGTGCGGTTTGTTCCGTTCAAACTTTGCCTTACCCATCTGGGTCACCCTCGGTTCTGGGGGGCCGCGAGGGACCCCGATTCCACGGGCGGCGATTTAGGCCGGAAGCGGGCGGAAATCAAGATAGGTTGCAGGAGTTACGGCGTCAGAGTTGGACTCAGCACGGGTTCGATCGGTTGTGGCTTCTTGACCGGCTTGAGCAGCGGCGACGGAACCGGCGCTGGAACGGGATTGGGCTGCGGAACCGGCAGTGTCACGGTTGCATTGGTGTGGGCCGGGCTTGGCACCTCGATCGGCGGCAGGCCCAGCCATTCGGGATGTTCCAGCATGTAATCCTGCACCGCTTTGGCGGCGTTGAAGGCCATCTTCTTCATCTGGGCCTGCTTGGATTGCGTCCAGCCCGAACCAACCACGCTGTCCGCCGACACGCCCTCGACAAGGGTCAGGCGTTTGCCGCCCTTGACCAGCAACTCTTTCTTGGCGTCATCCCAGACGTTGACGGTGATGATCAGGGCCGAGCGCGGGCTGGCCACGACGGGCACGCCGGGTGGGGCCAGCATATAGCCGTCAATCGAGATGCCGAAGTCGAACAGCTTGTCGCCGCTGTAGCTGCCGAAGCGATCCTGCATCGCCTGTGTCATCACGGCTTTCCACTCTTCCGGCGTGGCTTTGCGGGACAGGGGAATGGTCTGGGCGGTGTCGGGGACCACGATGTTCAGACCCATGGCAAAGTTGCCCATCGGCTTGGGCGGTTCTCCGGCATCGTGGGCGTCACAGGCGACCAGAACCAGCAGACCCAACATGGCGGACAGTGTGCAGAAAAAGCGGTTCAGCGTCATGGTCAGGGCGGTCTCCTTGGCATTCGTTGCCTTCGGGATAGCCTTCGCACCTTGGCTTGGCAACGGCGGCGCGGTTGGTCAAAGCCCGGATCGGCACTATATCGTCATCAAATCTTTCGTGGAGGTCGTATGGGCAAGTTGAGCAAGGTGGAAGCGCATGCCCCGGTGCGGGTGCCCTTGGCCACCACACCCTTGGGCATCTGGGGGTCATTGCAGGCCGGACGGCGCAATGTGCTGGAACTGATCCCGGAAATCGCCACCCATGCACCGATCTTGTCGGGCACCACCGGCAAACGCTGGCACATGGTGATGGACCCCGATGCGCTGCACCGCATCCTGCGCGAGAAGGTCGAGGATTACCCCAAGTCCTTGGTCACAAAGCTTATTCTGGAACCGGCCATCGGCAACTCCTTGTTCGTGGCGGAGGGGGCGGAATGGATGTGGCAGCGGCGCACGGCAGCACCGGTCTTCACGCACCGCAATATCGCCGCTCTCGCCCCGGTGATGACCACCGCTGCCACCCGCGCCGCCGCCCGATTCGATGCCGCTGCGGGCCGCGCGATCGATGCGTTCGACGAGATGGTGACCGCGACATTCGAAGTGATTTCCGACGTCACCTTCTCGGGTCAGGGCTTTGAACGGGCGGGGGTGCACAAGGCGATCGAGGCCTATATCGGCCAGGCCGCCAAACTTTCGTTGCTCGATATTCTTGGCGCGCCGGCCTGGGTGCCGCGTCCGGGGCGGATGTTTTCCGCGCCCGCCTTGCGGCAGATGAAGAAGATGGCCGACGGGTCGATCGACCAGCGCCGCCAGCGGCCCGCCACCGGGGTGCCTGACCTTTTGGACCTGCTGCTGGAGGGCGAAGACCCGAAATCCGGCCGCAAGATGAACGTGGACGAATTGCGCGACAACCTCCTGACCTTCATCGTGGCAGGGCATGAGACGACAGCGCTGACCCTCGCGTGGTCGCTGTATCTTTGCGCCTTTGACCCCAAGGTTCAGGACGAGGCCCGGGCCGAGGCGCAGGGCGCGCTTGGGGATCGCGCGGCGACGGTGACCGATCTGCCCGCCCTGCCCCTGATCCGCCGCATCGTGGACGAGGCTTTGCGGATGTATCCGCCTGCCGCCTTCCTGTCGCGCACCGCGCTGAAAGCCGATACGCTCTGCGGGCGCGAGATCCGTCCGCAGGACACCGTGATCCTGCCGATCTATGCGATGCACCGGCATCATGCCCATTGGAAAGACCCGGATGCCTTTGATCCGTCACGCTTTTCCGACCCCAAATCTGTCAAGAGGTTTTCGTACCTGCCATTCGGCGATGGCCCGCGCATCTGCATCGGCGCCTCTTTCGCGCTGCAGGAGGCGGTGATCATCCTAGCCACCTTGCTGGCGCGGTTCCGGTTCGGGCTGGTGCCGGGCAAGGCGCCCAAGCCGGTGATGATCCTGACCCTGCGACCGGAGGGCGGCGTGTGGTTGACGGTGGAGCGGGCCTGAGAGCGGCGGGAGATTTCCCAAGTGAAATACTCAGGCAATCTTGACCTCGTTGGGATCGGCCGCTAAAGCTGACAAGAACACTAGGTAATAGGACGCGCGATGACCAACTCCCCCCGCCTGACCAAGCCCCTCCGCTGGAAAAGCCTGGCCTTCGCCTCGGTTACGCTGGCGGCAGCGCCAGCTTTGGCGGACATGCACCGCGTGGCGCCGATCACGCTGGCCACACCCGAAGCGCGGCTGTGGCTGGCGCAGGCGCAGGGTGGTGAGGGGGGTGAAGCCGGTGTGACCTCGGAAGCCTCGCCCGATGCGGCCTATCTGGCCGAACTGATGATCGTGGAGGGCCACATGCTGGCCGCGCGCGATCTTTATGCGATGGGGCAGAAGGATACGGCAATCGAACTCTCCAAGCATCCGCAGGAAGAGGGGACTCTGGACGCCCTTGGTAAAAAAATTGCAGCACATAAGTCCGGTGATGTGGCAGAGGTGATCGCAGCCTTTACCGGATCGATGGAAAAGGGTGCACCGCAGGCCGAGGTCGATGCGGCGTTGACGGCGGTTTCGGCAGGGTTTGCGGCGGCGGCGGTCGTTCAGGCGGGTCAGGTGCGCGCGCGGTTCGACGCGGTGGTTCTGCTGCTGAAGGCTTCGGCCGAGGAGTATCAGGGCAGCATCAAGGACGGCAAGGTCGAGGATGTGATGGCCTGGCATGAGGCCTGGTCGTTCGTCGGTCTTGCCCGGGCGCGGTTGCAG
>CANGHD010000013.1 GCA_947453525.1 Paracoccaceae bacterium
CTTGGCCTCGGCATCCAGCCGCCCTTGTCGGATTGGGGCGGCATGGTGCGGGAAAACAAGGATGGTCTGGTTTACGGCAAGGCGGCGGCCCTGATGCCGGCCTTGGCGATTGCGGTGCTGGCGATCTCGGTCAATCTGGTGGCGGATTGGGTGCTGTCGAGGACATCGAGCCTGAAAGGGGGTCGCGGTGGCTGATTTGCTGGAGATCAAGAACTTGCGGATCGAGGCGACGGCCTATCCGCCGGGCGAAAAGCCAAGGCATCTGGTGCTGGTTGATGATGTGTCGGTCTCGCTGCAGAAGGGCCGCGTGCTGGGGCTGATCGGGGAGTCGGGCGCCGGCAAGTCCACCATCGGACTGGCGGCCATGTCGTTTGGCCGGGGCGGCGTGCGGCTGACCGGGGGCCAGGTGCTGCTGAACGGGCGCGATATCCGCTCGGCGGACGCCTCCGGCCTACGGGCTTTGCGAGGAAAGGAGGTGACTTATGTCGCCCAATCCGCCGCTGCCGCCTTCAACCCGGCGAAACGGCTGATGGAGCAGGTGATCGAAACCACCCTCCTCCACAAGGTCATGCCCCGCCCCGAGGCCGAGGCGCGGGCGGTGGACCTGTTCCGCAAGCTGGGCCTGCCAAACCCCGAGGGCTTTGGGCAGCGCTACCCGCACCAGGTCTCGGGCGGGCAACTTCAACGCGCCATGACAGCGATGGCGCTTTGCCCCAAACCCGACCTTGTGATCTTTGACGAACCCACCACCGCGCTGGATGTGACCACGCAGATCGACGTGCTCGCCGCGATCAAGGAGGCGATCCACGACACCGGGGTTGCAGCCATCTACATCACCCATGACCTCGCCGTGGTGGCGCAGGTCGCCGATGACATCATGGTGCTGCGGCAGGGCAAGACGGTGGAGTATGGCTCGACCGACCATATCATCAACCGGCCGGCGCAGGCCTATACGCAGGCGCTCGTCTCGGTCCGCAGCATCGACCATACCGAAAAGGCGCCTGCCCCGCCGGTTCTGCGGGTCGAAGGGGTGACGGCACGCTACAAGGGCACCAATTTTGACGTCCTGAAGGCTGTGAACGTTGATGTGGCTGCCGGGCAGACCCTTGCGATCGTTGGGGAAAGCGGCTCGGGCAAGTCGACGCTGGCGCGGGTGATCACCGGGCTTTTGCCGGCCAGCGCAGGCAAGATCAGCTTTGCCGGGCGCCAGCTGTCGCCTGACCTCGCGGCGCGCACCAAGGACGACCTGCGCGAGGTGCAGATGATCTACCAGATGGCCGACACGGCGATGAACCCGCGTCAGACCGTCGGCACCATCATCGGCCGCCCCTTGGAGTTCTACTTCGGCCTGAAAGGCGAGGCCAAGCGCGCCCGCGTCCAAGCGCTGCTGGAAGAGATCGAGATGGGCAAGGGGTTTGAAAACCGCTACCCGGCCGAGCTTTCCGGCGGCCAGAAGCAGCGCGTCTGCATCGCCCGCGCCTTGGCCGCCAAACCCAGGCTGATCATCTGCGACGAGGTGACAAGCGCCCTCGACCCACTGGTCGCCGATGGCATCCTGAAACTGCTGTTGAACCTGCAGGCACTGGAGGGTGTGGCCTACCTGTTCATCACCCACGACCTCGCTACGGTGAAGGCCATCGCAGACAAGATTGCCGTCATGTACCGCGGCGAAGTCGTCCGCTATGGTCAGAAATCCGACGTTCTGGCGCCACCCTTCGACGATTACACCGACCTCCTGCTGTCCTCGGCGCCCGAGATGAAACTTGGCTGGCTGGAAGGCGTCCTGAAAACCCGCAGAATGGAAAGCGCGGGCAACTGACCCTTTCATACTTGCCCAAATATCCCCGCCGGAGGCTCCTTCGCCGGGCAAGGAGACACCGATGGCAAAACTGCTGCTGATCCTGCTCGACGGCGTGCCTTACGCCAACTGGCGCCGGTTGTTCGGCAATCTGGAGGGCTGGGTGGCTTCCGGTGAGGCGCGTGTGTGGAAGATGCGCTCGGTTCTGCCCTCGACCTCGGGCACCTGCTATGCCTCGATCCATACGGGATTGCCGCCGCAGGTGCATGCTATATGGGGCAACGCCACACGGCGCCGGTTGGAGTTTCCAGATGTGTTCTCAGAGGCTTCCAAGGCGGGCTTGAAGACTGGAGCGGTGACGCACAGCTTCTGGTCAGAGTTCTTCAACCGCTATCCCTTCGATCTGGTGGCCGACATCGAATACGACGAGCCCGGCGGCCCCATCACTCATGGCCGCTTTCATACGATGACCGGGGACAGCAGCTACAACCAGATGACCCCCGCCGATGTCGACCTGTTCGCCACCCTGACCATGCTGTGTGAAAGGAAGGGCATCGATTACGGCATCCTGCACACCTGCACGCTCGACAGCATGGGGCACCGGTTCTTTCACGATTGTGAAGAGATGGACGACGCGTGCTACCGGATGGACGAGGCTTTGGCGGGCTTCCTCGCCCGCTGGAGAGCAAAGGGATATGAGGTGATCGTCACCGCAGACCACGGGCAGGATGCGCGCGGGCATCACGGTGGAACAGGGGATTTGCAGCGGGAGTTTGCACTGTATTACTTCGGCGCTGCCGAGGGTCCGGCCAAGGATATTGTGCTGGATCAGCTTGCGCTGGCGCCAACGATCCTGACGCGGCTTGGCGTCAAGGTGCCGGAGACCATGAAGGCTCCGGCGTTCCTGACAGCGTAAACCCAAGGCTTTTCAGCGATGATCCTTGGGGTGTCACTGGGCGTAGGTTGAGCCTTCTTCATCCAGAAGCGCCTTGATCTCGGCCAGGTGGAAATCGGCGCCGCCGGGATACGCCTCCCATTCGCGGGCGGTTTTCTCGGCGATTTCATCGGACAGCACACGCAGCGGGCGGCCGGTTTGCAGGGCGCGGATATAGGTCTCGGCGGCGCGTTCAAAGTAGGTCAGGCGGTTGAAGGTTTCCGCCACGGTCTGCCCGATGATCAGCACGCCGTGGTTGCCCATGATCATCGTGGTGATCTTTGGGTCGGCCAGCATATGGGCGCAGCGCGCGCCCTCTTCGGCGAAGGCCATGCCGCCATAGTTGCCATCCACCACATGGCGGCCAAAGAACATGGCCGAGTTCTGGTCGATCGGCGGCAGGGTGCTGTCGGCAAGTGAGGCGAGAACCGTCGCGTGCATCGAATGCACATGCATGACGCAGCGCGCATGGGGCAAGGCGCGGTGGATCGAGCCGTGCAGGCCCCAGGCGGTAGGATCGGGCGCATCGGGACGCTCCATCGTCTTGGGGTCGTTGGCGTCGATCTCCACAAGGCTTGAGGCGGTGATCCGGCCGAAATGGCGGCCGTTCGGGTTCATCAGGAACCGCGTGCCGTCCGGGTTCACCGCCAGAGAGAAGTGGTTGGCCACCGCCTCGTGCAGGTTCAGCTTCACGGTCCAGCGAAAGGCGGCGGCCATGTCGATGCGTTCGGCCCAATGGGCGAGATTGGCGTGTTGGTTCATGGGGAGTCTCCAAAGGGCCAGTCGCCAGTGGCGAGGGCGGACAGGGCGGTTGTGATCCGGGCAAAGCTGGCTGCCGCTCGGGGCACGGTGTGACGGGCCCGCAGATAGCCGTGGACAAGTCCTTGTTCGGTATAGCTGATCGCCCGACCTCCGGCAGTGCGGATGGCATAAGCATAGGCCCCGGCGTCATCACAGAGGGGGTCGCATTCTGCACCGAAGGTCACGGTCGGCGGTAGATTGGCGAAGGAGATGTCTTGCAGGGGCGACACGGTCGGATCGGCCTGCGGCGCTGCGCCGGCGTGGCGGATGCCGGCGTAGAAGATCACGTCCGCGCGGCTCAGCATGGGGGCGTGGGCATGGGTCAGACAGCTGCCTTGGTCAAGATCGCTGCCAAGGCCGGGATAGATCAGAACCTGCCCGAGAATCCGTGCGGCAGTCTCGCCCCGCAACACATGGGAGACGGCGGCAGCCAGATTGCCACCCGCACTGTCGCCCGCCAGCAGGATCGGGCCGTGGGTTCCCAAGGCACGGGCGACGGCAAGCGCATCGTCCAAGGCGGCCGGGTGCAAGTGTTCGGGCGACAGGCGGTAATCGGCGCAGACCACGGTCAGGCCGGTGGCGGCACGCAATTCGGCGCAGACATCGTCGTGGCTTTCAAGGCCGCCCACCACATAGCCCCCGCCATGCAGATAAAGGACGGGCGGCGTTGCCCCGGCGAAGACGCGGCAGGGCACCCCGCCGATCTTGCGGTCCTCAGCGGTCACGCCCTCGGGATAGCCGCGATGAAAGCTGCGGCACATGGCATCATAGACGGCCCGCTGCTGCGCGATGGAAAGCTTAGCGGCATCAGGGGGATAGGCATCCTCCGAGGCCTTGATGAAGGCCCAGGTCGGCGCATCGATGAGGGTTGTGTAATCCATGGCACCTCCCGGAACTTGCGCAACTCTGCCGCAAACCCGGACGGGTGACAACCACGACAGCGCCCACTGCCGGCCTGACCGCGACGCATGAAAAAGGGCGCGCGCCGGACTGGCGTGCGCCCTTGATCTTTCAGCCGAAATCAAGCCAGCGAGATATTCGTCGCCGATTCCCGGCCATCGCGGCCGGCTTCGATGTCGAAGCTGACCGGTTGACCGTCTTTCAGCCCGCGCAGACCGGCCCGCTCCAGCGCGGTGATATGCACGAACACGTCCTTCTTGCCGCCTTCCGGCGCGATGAAGCCGTAGCCTTTGGTTTCATTGAACCATTTCACGGTGCCCTTGGCCATCGTGAACACTCCTGTCTGTTTGCCGCCCGCGAGATTGCGGCGGCCCGGCTCAGTCAGCTTGGATCGAATGCTGTGGCCGAATTTGGTGGCAGACAGGTCGATAGAGATAACGTCGCGGGACTCCATATGAGGGCAAGCGTGCCGCAAATCAAGACAAATCCTGAAGGCCTCCTCAGGCCAGAGCTTTGACGCAGGTCAAGGCGGCGCGTCCAGATTTGACCGATGCTGGTGACAGGGCCGAAAAGGCCGTTCATGTGAAGGAAAAGCACCATGACACACCGCATTCTATGCCCCATCGACGGGACGGACCATGCCGCCCATGCAGTAGCGGCCGCAGCGGAGCTGGCCACAAAATACGGTGCCGAATTGCTCCTGTGCGTGGTCAATGTCGCCCATGGCGGCGGGCGGGGGCCGCTGATCCACCACTGGAGCGATGCCGATGCCCAGAAGATCCTCGACAACGGAACGGCCATCGCGGTGGCCAAGGGGGTCACCCCCATCGGTTCGGCTATCATCATCGACCGCGAGGCGGCCTCGGGAATCGTGATCTATGCCGAGATGAACAAGGTGGATCACATCGTCATGGGCACCGGCGACAAGCGCGGCTTGTCGCGACTGGTGCTGGGGTCGGTGGCGGCGGATGTGGCGGGACGGGCGCATTGCACGGTGACCATCGCACGCTAAGCTTCTGGTATAATTAGTCATTTTCTCATCTTCCGGGGTGGGCGGGTTTTAGGCTCGCGATGTTGTGACCAGATCGTCAGACCAAGGTCGGGATCAAATCCGGGGCCGCAGGGCTAGAATCCTCGGCGACAGGCGCGGGAAGCCCCTGTCTTTGGCGAGACCGGGTCACCCCGGTTGATCCCGCCACGCAAACGCGGCGCGTTCTGCCGCTGGGGAGATCTTTGATGACACGCATGACGCTGCTGACCACGATTTTCGCCGCCGCGCTGATTGGCTCAACCGTCGCGGCCATGGCCGGGATGATCGCGGATGCCAAGGGTAACACGTTGTATATCTTCGACAAAGATGCGGGCGGTGTCTCGGCCTGCTACGGCGACTGCGCCAAAAACTGGCCGCCCTATCTGGGCAAGGCCGGCGATCCGCTGACCGAGGGCTGGACTCTGGTCGACCGCACCGATGGCACCAAGCAATGGGCCTATGACGGAAAGCCGATGTATTACTTTCTCGGCGACGCCAAGCCGGGCGACATGACCGGCGACGGCAAGGGCGGCGTCTGGCATGTGATCAAGGAATGAAGACGGCGTAAACCGAGGCTGCCGCAAAGCGCGGGGCCAAACCGGTGGATTTTCCTTGGTTAACAAGGAAAATCCACCGGTTTGGCCCCGTCTGATCTTCGTCGGTTGTCCGTCGGTTTAGCGTATGGCATCTGTACCGACACGCCGCGCGCTGGGGCACGGGTTAACGCAACGCCCGGTGATTGCGTCAGAAGACGTGGAACACATAGAGCGCGATGATGACGATGAGCGGTACGCCGAGCAGATAGGCGAGGATGCCTTTCATGGTGACCTCCTTTGGGTGCAATCAACCAACGCGCCGGGGCCAGATTGGTTCCATCGTTCCGCACGGCGCGGCCCTTGCCCCCGACTGTGTCATCGGGGCCGCGGTCGGCGGGCTTTGCAGGCGGGGCGGGACGGGTCCTGCGGATTCAAGTTGGCAGGCCGTTGGGTTCCGGGGCATGTTTTGATCGGCGCCGCGAAATTATGGCGGGTGCCGCAGGACCGGCCCCGAAATCCGCACGCGGACCGGGGTCTGCCAAGCGAGGTAAGCGCCGGATGCCCGATTCTTCGCCCCTTCGGCAAGGCCATGATCCGGTGCTGCGGCCCGTTCTGCGGGTTGGCGTACGTGTCGGGGCGCTGACACTGGGCGGCTTGACGCCGCAAGCGGTCCGGCTGTTGGCGGGGCTTTTGGCCGATCCGGTCCTTGCCGTACGGGTCTTTTCGGTCCCTGCTCCTGAGAGCGAGCCGCTGTCGGCGGCGCTTGGTGCGGTTCTGGCGGCGGAGCGTCTTTTGGTGCCAGCGCCCCGGCGGACCGCCTTGCCGGACCTGCCCGTGTTCCGGCTTGAACCCGCCGCCGCGGTGCGGGATGCGGCGCTGGATGTCATTCTTGACCTTGGCGGCGGCGCGGTGGACGACGGCCTTGCCAAGGCTGCGGCGCATGGGCTGTGGCGGGTGGCGGCCGCGCCGCTGCGGGATGTCATCGCGGGCGCCACCTGCACCGAGGCGACCTTGCTGCGCCATGGCGGCGGGGTCGGTCCGGCGCGGATCATTGCCCGTGCGGTCTATGACACCAAGCCGCTGGCCACGCACAATGCCGCTTATGTCTTTGAAAAATCGGCACAGGTGATCCTGCGCGAGGTCAAGCGGCTGGCGCTGCAGGGCGTCGTGGCCGATCTGGGCCCCGAGGTTCTGCCCGCCCCGGTCACGCCGTCCGGGGCGCGCGCCTATCTGCGGCAAACGGCAGGCAAGACGGTGGAACGGTTGGGCAAATGGGTCGAACGGCGGCGTGGCATTGTCCGGCAGGGCTTCACGCTGCGGATTGGGCATGGTGCGCCGCTGAACTTCGATCCGGCGGTGGCGCGTCCGGTCAAGATGCCGGAAGGGGGGCTGTGGGCCGACCCGTTCCTGATTGCGCAGGACCGGGCGGTGTACTGCTTTTTCGAGGATGTCGACCCGGTGGCGGGACGCGGGCATATCAGCGTGGGCCGGGTCACCGAGGCCGGACTGGCCGAGGTGCAGGTGGCGCTGAAGATGCCGCACCACATGTCTTATCCTTTCGTCTTTCACCATGACGGCGCGCTGCTGATGATGCCCGAGGTTCATGCCGCCGGACGGCTGGAAATCTGGCGTTGCACGGGGTTTCCGACCAAATGGGAGCTGTACTCGACCGCCTTCGAGGGCACGCCCGTGGCCGACAGCACGCTGTTGGAACGCGACGGTGTCTGGTGGCTGTTCACCCATATCTCGCGCGACAGGTTCGGCGATTTTTGCAGCGATCTGCATGTCTTCCGCGTCGATGGCCCGCAGCTGACCGGGCTGGTGCCGCACCGGCTGAACCCGGTCGTCACCGATGCCTCGACCGCGCGGGGCGGCGGGCGGATTCATGCGGCGGAGGGGCGGCTGTTGCGGTTTTCGCAGGACAATTCCGCCGGGTCCTATGGCGGGGCGCTGAACGTGATGGAGATCTTACGGCTGGACCTTGAGCATTACGAGGAACGCCGCCTGCGCCACATCACGCCTGACTTCGCGCCCGGTCTGTCCGGCACGCATCATTTCGACGCCCTTGACGGCTGGTTCGTCATCGACGTGCGTTAGAGCGGGCTTCGGTCGGGTGACCCCGATTGTGCTGCTCCGGTCATTCGGCTGCGGTCATTCTGCGGCGAAACTGGTCTCTGCGGGATCGTCCACGATGCCCATGTCGTGCAGGACTTGCGTCATCTTGCGGCGGAACACCGGCTCGGCGAAAGTTGCGGCATGGCGGACGAAACGCTGCGGGTCGACATGTTCCAGGCCCGAAGCCTCGAAGCGTTCGATGGCATCGACAAGGGCCTCGACGCTGGGGTCCTGGAACAGAAGCCCGGTTTCGCCGTTGACCACGGAATCGAGGATACCGCCCCGGCCATAGGCGATGACCGGGCGGCCCGACGCCATGGCCTCGACCGGGACGATGCCGAAATCCTCTTCGCCCGGAAAGATCAGGGCGCGGCAGCAGGCGAGGTAGCGGTGCAGACGGTCGTCATCGACGCGGCCCAGAAAGCGGATGTTGGCCTTGGCTTTGCGCTGCAGCTCGGCCTCGGCCTTGTCGGGGCCGCCGATCACGAACAGTGGGCGGCCCAGACGGTTGAAGGCCTCGATGGCAAGGTCGGGGCGTTTGTAGGGGGCCAGTTCACCGAGCCAGAGGTAATAGCCGCCGCGCGCCTCGGGGGCCACGGCATGGAACTTTTGCACCGAAACCGGGGGGTTGATGACATCGGCGTCGCGGCGCCAGTATTTCTGGATGCGGTTGGCGACGTGGCGGGAATTGGCGATGATGCGGTCGGGGCGTTGGGCGGTCTCGACATCCCAGGTGCGCAGGCGGCGGGCCATGGCGGGCATCAGCCTACGGGTGAGCAACCCGGCATTCTCGCGGTAGATCGCATATTGGTCCCAGATATAGCGCATCGGCGAGTGGCAGTAGCACAGATGCGGCACGTCGACGGGGGTGATGACACCTTTGGCCGGACCCGCCTCGGACGAGAGGACAAGATCGTAGCCGGACAGGTCCAGTTCATCGAGGGCTGCGGGCATGAAGGGCAGGTATTTCTGGTATAGCCGGTCGGCCATGGGCAGACGGCCCACGGCGGTGGTTATGATCCGGTGGCTGCGCAACTGGGCGCTGATCTTGTCGGGGCTGTAGGCGTGGGTGAAGATATCGGCTTGGGGAAACAGCAGGCACAGCTGTTCAAGCACCTTTTCTCCACCACGCATGCCAACCAGCCAGTAGTGGATGATGGCGACGCGCAGGTCCGGACGGAGGCCCGATCCAGTTGCGCTTGGCAGGAAGCGCGCGCCATGTTTTTGCAAGCCTGTCGTCAATGCCATACCCTCCTTTGGACGGGTCAGAGGATTTGCCGGGATCGACCCGGTTCAGGATCAGCCCCCGGACTTCGATGCCCATCTCACTCAATGTCGTCAGGCCACGCTGAACCGCATCGCGTGGCGTCTGGTCACAGCTGACCAGAAAGAAATTCGTCTCGACCTCTTGCGCCACGATCAGCGCGTCGGGCACCGCCAACAGGGCCGGGGCGTCGACGATCACGAAATCATAAGAGCGTTCCAGTTCGCGCAGGACTTGTCCGAGCCATGTGACCGACAACGCATCGGCGCCCAGCCGCAAGGGCTCCTTGGCGGCCAGAACGTCGAAGTTGCAGCCGGGCGGGCGGCAGATCGCCTCAGGGAGGTCGCATTTGTATTCGATGTAATCGCCGAAATCGCGCGCCTGTCCCAGCCGGCCACCCAAGGCGTTCAGCACCATCGGACGCCGCAGGTCGCAGTCGACGATAATGGCGCTGCGGCCGGAGAGCGAGGCCATCTGGGTCAGCGCCAACGCCGTGGTCGTCTTGCCATCGCCCGGTGCCGCACCGAGGATCAGCACGCTTTGGCCGCGCCCGACGGCGGGCCGCCGCAGGGTCAGGGCGGTGCGCAGCAGGCGGATGCGCTCGGCATAGACGGAATGCGGATTGTCGCGCAGATCGGCCAGCATCTCTTTGGTGTCCTGCCAGGCCTCGTCGGGCAGGGCTGTCAGCACGGGCAGGCCGATGACTGCGCCGAGTTCACGCGAAGAGCGGAAGGTGGTCGGCGCCATCTCGCGGAACAGGACCCATGCCGCGACAAGCGAGGCGGTCACGGTGGCCGCAAGGCTGGCCAGCAGGGTGGGACGGGGGGCCGAGGGCGCCTCGGGCAGCATGGCGCGTTCGACCAGAACCGAGTCGGGCTGTTGCAGTTCCTTTTGTGCGCGGGTTTCGGCGATGCGCGACAGAAAGGATTCGTAGGTCTGGCGGGCGGCATCGGCCTCGCGGTTCAACTGGCGCAGGCCCAACTGGCTGTTGGTCATGGTCATGACCTTGGCCTCCAGAGCCCGGATGCCGGATTCGATGCCCGCCTCGCGGTTGCGGGCCAGATCGACATCGCTGCGCCCGGCGGTGATGGCGGTTTCCAGTTCGCCCTGCATGGCGCTGCGGACTTCGTCGAGCTTGGTCTGGATCTCGACCCGGCGCGACTGCTTGGAATCATAGGTGCGGGCCCAGACCGCGTCGTCCTGCTGCAGTTTCAGCCGTTGGGCGGCAAGATCCAGCATGGCCGGGGTCTTGATGATCGAGGCGGCGGCGTCGATGTCGTTCGACGCCTGCACATCGGTCAACTGATTGAGCCGCGCTTCGGCTTCGACCCGGGCGGAATGGACCGAGGCCAGTTGGGCGTTCAGGTCTCCCAGTTGCTTGGAGACATTTTCCAGCGTGCCGCCATCGTCGATCAGGCTCTTGGCCTGATACTGCGCCACCGCACGTTCGGATGTTTCGACCTGTTGGCGCAGGTTGGTCAACTGGTCTTCCAGCCATGTCGTGGCGCGGACCACAGTCGAGCGGCGGCTTTCCAGTTGCAGCGCAATATAAGCGTCGGCCAGCCCATTGGCGACGTCACGCGCAAGGGTCGGGTCGGCCGAATCGACCCGGATGACCATCAGATAGCTGTTGGGCTCGACATAGGCGGTGCGGATGTTGCGCACCGCTTCGACCAGACGCGGTTCCCGGCTGAGGTCTGCATCGGCACCCTGAGCCGGTTCTGGCGCAGTTGAGAAGAGCAAAGCGAACAGGCCCTTCATCTGCGAGACCAGCGACTTTGGCTTCAGCGCCGGGTCCAGAAGATCGCGTTCGTGCGGGGTCAGACCGCCCAACATCTTTTCGATCACGAGGTTGGATTGCAGAACTCCGACCTCGCTGTTCACGATCTGCTCGCTGGGGGTGACGTCGGCCACCACCTCGTTGCGGGCCACGATCTGGGCCTTGCGGGTGTCCAGCATCAACTTGCTGTAGACGGTGTAGGTCGGCGTGACCTGCAGCATCATCAGCCAGACCAAGAGGCCCATGCCGACCGACAGACCGGCGATTTTCCAGCGCCCGTGCCAGAGGGCCGAAAGCAGGGTCTGCGTCTCAATTGCGTCGAAATCATGCGATGTCGGCGACGTCCTGGCGCGCGACGACAGCGTCTGAAATCGGGCGGCGCGGGCGTTCATTCCAAATTCCTCACCTAACAGCCGCACCAGACAAGCGACGGGATTCCCCTTCGAATCCTGTCTTGCGGGCCTCGCAACGACACTGCCCCCACTGTCCAGACGACACTCCGCACTAGGCAGACTTTTTGTCAAATCCTTGGCAAATTTGCGGTTAATTTGGCTTGGTTCCTCTGAACAATCCGGGGCCTTTGTGGCCATTGTTTTCAAGGAGGGAAGAGCGGCGAAATATGCGCTGCGTCGGTTTTAAGCTTCCTTCCAATCGATTCGAAATGGTGGCAGGGTGTTGCAAAACGCGCCGATGAATCTGTCATCCTTGGCGCGGATCTTCGTTCAGGCCAAGCCACGTCATGCAGTTCTTGCCCAGCACCCCCATTGCCCTTGCGATGATCGGCATTCTGCTGATGATCGGCCTGCGGCGCGGATTGTGGGTGTTTTTCGCCATGATGCCCTTGGGGGCTGCGGCGGCGTTCAATTTGCCTGCGGTCGGCAATGCCTCGTTCGGGATCAAGGAACTGGCGGTGATCGTCGTGCTGGGTCTGGTGATGGCACAACCGCGTGGGCTGGACAATCTGCTGGGCACGCTGCGGATGGGCCAGCCGGGCGGGATTGCGCTGGCGTTGCTGGTCTATTGCATCCTGTCGGCGCTGTGGGTGCCGTCGGTGTTCAGTGGCGCGACCGAGGTTTTCACCATCTCGCGCAGCGCCAATGTCAACGGCATCCGGTCCATTCCGCTGGGGCCGACCTCGGGCAACCTGACCCAGTTGTTCACCCTGTCGTTGAGCCTTGCGGCCTTTCTGGCGATGGCCACCAACAGCCGGATGGACCCCGACCCGCAGCGCGTCGAAAAAGCGATGGCCGTGGCCACCGGGTTGAACGTGGCGCTGGGGCTGATCGACATCGGCAGCGCCTCGGTTGGGGCGTCGCATCTGATGGATGTGCTGCGGACGGCCAATTACTCGATCCTGTCGGAGGCCAAGATGATGGGGTTCAAGCGGATGATCGGCGGGTTTCCCGAGGCGTCGAGTTTCGGGAGCTTCTCGATGGGGCTGTTCGGATTCTGGTTGCACCGCTGTCTCTTGGAGCCGAAATCGCGGCTGGCCCTGACGATGGTGGCGACCGCGTTCTTCTGCGTGGTACGCTCAACCTCATCCGCCGCCTATGTGGCGCTGGTGGTCTTCATCGGGGTTTATGCGCTTTATGGTGCCGCGACGCGTGTGGGCTCGGTGCTGACGCGGCAGATCGTGATCACGGCGATCCTGGGCGGGCTCTTGATCTGGCACGCGATGATCCTGATTTATGCCACCTATGAGTTGGTGGAGCCGGTCACGGCGTTTCTGAACGAAACCCTGTTTGACAAGCTGGGATCGGATTCAGGCGTCGAGCGGATGAGCTGGAACGCGCAGGCGTTGAAGAACCTGACCGACACTTGGCTGATCGGGGCGGGTCTGGGCAGTGCGCGGGCGTCGAACTGGCTGCTCAGCAGTCTGGGCAGCATCGGGGTGCCGGGCACGGCGCTGTTCGCGGCCTTCCTGATCGCGGTGTTCCGTATGCAGGTCCGCGCGGCGGGCACGGCGGCGGACATGACCGTGCAGGCGCTGAAATGGGGCTGTGTCGCCACTTTGGTGACCGAGATTCTGATCGCCTCGACGCCCAATCTGGGAGTGTTTTTCTTTGCGATGGCGGGCCTTGCCACCGGGCTGGCCCGGTCGACCCAAGGCGAGGCGGCCAAGCCCGCGCCGGGCTTTGTGCGGGGGCGCGCGGCATGAGGCTGGCGGCGGCTTCGGTGTTCGGGCTGGTGATGGCCTTGCCTGATGCGGGTCAGGCCTATGATGCGGTGCTGAAGGGGCCGCGACTGGGGGCCGCGACCGATCTGGGGCAGACATGGAACCAAGCGGTGCTGACGGGGGCTGCGGCGCTGCATCTGGGGGTACTGCGCGACGAGGTTTTCTGGGAGGGCGTCGAAACCGACCGGGGCCGCTTTGTCTTTGACACGCCGCGCACGACCTATCCTGACCTGCTGCCGGAGCTGGGCGCCGCTCTGATGTTTCTGGTCAACAATCCGCATCCCGGCCATGACGGCGGCACGACGCCGTGGACCGAGGCGGGGGTGCGGGCTTTCGCCCGCTACACCGCCGAGGTGCTGCGGCGCTTTCCGGACATTGGCATCATCGAGGTTGGCAACGAAATGAACTCGCAGACCTTCGCCTGGGGACCGGGGTGGGAGGGGCCGATCGAGGTGCGGGCGGCCAGTTACGTGCGGCTGCTGGCGGCCACCGCGCAGGCGGCACGGGCGGAGAGGCCGGGGGTGGAAGTTCTGGGCGGAGCGGCGCATTCGATCCCGATTGCGTGGTTTCGCGCGATCTTTGCGCTGGGGGCTGCGGCCTATATGGATGGTTTGGTGATCCATCCCTACACCGTGCCGCCCGAGCAGTTGGCGCGCCAGATTGCCCTGTTGCGTCACGAGGTGCCGCAGACGATGGATATGCCGATTGCCGTGACGGAGTTCGGGCTGAAGGACGCGGGGCTGGCTCCGGCCTATCTGGTAAAATCCTATTGCCAGCAGGCGATTTCTGGCGTGACGGAGGCGGTCTGGTATCCCTTGGACCCAAGGGGCGACGGGTTGGCGGCCTTGATGACGGCGGATGGCAGCCTGACCCCGGTGGGCGAGACCTTTCGCTTTCTGCGGGCCAATTTCGAGGGGCAAGTGGCCGAGGCCGTGGCGCCGGATCCTTTCACCTATGGCTGCCGGTTCGGGGCAGACAAGATGGTGTTGTGGGGCGCGCCGCGCGATGTGACGCTTGCGGCGGGGGTGCGGGTGCTGGACCTGTCGGGCAGCACTTTGCCCGCGACGGCGGTGCGGCTGTCGCCCGATGTTCCGCTGATCCTAGACGGTGGCTCCGTCTTATTACGGCTGGGCGACGCGGTGCGGCTTGGGCCGAATGGCATTCTTGCCGACAGCCGGGATCAATTCGCCTATCCGGGCACCGGTGCGCCAGACCCGTTCGAGCGGCTGGTGCGGCAGGGTGGTGCGCAGACCCCATTGCTGATGCGTCCGGGGCAGGAGCGTGACGGGGTGCCGTGGACGCCCTATCTTGGCACGGATATCGACGGGGTGGCGCGGGCCTCGGCGGATTGGGTGCTGCCCTCTGACCCGCCGGCAGGGCCGATCGAGATCGTCTACAGATTCCGCGTGCCGCGCGCGGTGACGGTGGTGGCCGAGGTGCGGCTGGCGCCCTGGGACGGCGGGGTGACGCTGACGGTCCGCGTGAACGGACGGGACTTGCGTCGGGTGGCGGTGACGCAGGCGCAGACCCTGACGCTGGAGGCGCTGGCGCTGGTGGCGGGGGATGTGATCGAGGTCGTGGCCGCGCCGAATGGCAGTGGCGGCGGGTCGGGATTGCGGGTGATCCTGCATGAGGCTTCGGGGTGAGGACAAAGCCTGCCGCCGAAATGCCATCGTTCCGCCCCGAATGGCTGCAATGGACCGACACAAAGCGCCGCACGATTTGGACGGGACCGGGATGGCACTGAGCAAGATCGTCATGATCAACGACACCAGCGTGGCGCGCGGCGGCACGGCGGCTTTGGCCTTGCTGGCGGTGCGCAATCTGCGGGCGCGCGGCATCATGGTGCAGTGGGTCTGCGGCGACGCCGGGATCAATCCCGATCTGGCGGCGCTGGAGGTGCCGGTCACGGCGGCGCATCAGGCCCCATTGCTGGAGCGCGGCAGGACGGAAGCGGCGCGGGCGGGGATCTACAACACAGCGGCGCGCGACATGCTGGCGCGGCATATTGCGGCGCAGGATGATCCCGGCACGGTCTATCACCTGCACGGCTGGGCGCAGATTCTCTCGCCCTCGGTCTTTTCGGCCTTGGCACCGGTGGCCGAACGGGTGTTCGTCCATGCCCATGATATGTTTCTGGCCTGCCCGAACGGAGTCTATATGGACTATCGGGCGGGCAAAGTGTGCAGCCGGGTGCCACTGAGCCTCGACTGTGCGGCGACCAACTGCGACAAGCGGGCCTATCACCACAAACTCTGGCGGCTGGCGCGGCAGGCGGTGCTGCGGCGGACCTTTGATGGGGCCCTGCCCTGGGCGGGCGTGTTCCAGATTCATCCCGACATGCGGCCGCGGCTGGAGCGGGGCGCCATTCCGGCGCGGCTGTGCCGGACGCTGCGCAATCCGGCCGATCCTTACCGGACCAAGCGGATCCGGGCTGAGGAGAACCGCGGCTTCATCTATGTCGGCCGGCTTGAGGCGGACAAGGGCGTGCTGGTTCTGGCCGAGGCGGCGCGGCGCACCGGCTCGGCTGTGACCTTCATTGGCGAGGGTGCGCTGCGGGGCGCGTTGGAAGCCCGGTTTCCGGATTTCCCCGTGACCGGCTGGAAGACCCGCGACGAGATTGGTGCGATTGCGGCCGGGGCGCGGGCTTTGGTGATGCCCTCGCTGCATTCCGAACCCTTCGCATTGGTGCTGCCCGAGGCGATCCATTCCGGTCTGCCTGTGCTGGTGGCCGATACGGCGCTGATGGCCGGTGAGATCGTGCGGCGCGGCTTCGGGATGGCGTTTGATCCGACGGATCCGGCGTCTTTCGACGCGGCGTTGACCGAGGCCAACGCGGCTTTGCCGGACCGCGTGCGGGCGTTGAGCGAGGCGGGTTTTTCCACGCCCGAGCGGCTGGCGCTGACCGTGGAGGCATGGACCGATGGCCTGATCGCGGCCTATCAGCGGGCGGTCTTGCGCCAGCGACCGTCGTGATAGGTGCGGGTGCGGTCGAAGGCGAGGATGCGCTGCGGGTCGCAGCGGCCAAGACACAGGTCGGACAGCGCCGTGAGGTTGCCCAGAAGCCGACCGCGATAATCGGCCCAGGGGCGCGGGCGCAGCGTGCCCAAAAGGTTTGAGCCGATGCTTCGGATCATCAGCCGTCGCGCGCGGGGGCCTTTGATGGTGCCCTTGCGCAGCAGGTAGACGACATTGGCGATCTGCGAGTAGCCGAGGTTCAGGCCCGGCGTGCGGCCGGTCTTGGTGCCGAGATGCACGCCGCGCGTCACGGTGGGCTGCACGAAGCGGCCAAAGGGCTGAAGCTGGGCCGAGAAATCGGCATCCTCGAGCCAGCTGTACAGTGGCAGAGCCTCGTCAAAGCACAGTTCATGGGCGAGGACGGGGGCCATGCGGATCGCCATGTTGCAGCCATAGCCGCCGACCACCGGGCCGAAGCGGCGTTCAGCCGGGGTTCGGACGGCCTTGTTCAGCCGTTCCTCGCCTTGGGCGAAGGTCAGGCCCGGACCAAGGATGCCATCGGCGATCAGGGTGCCGGTCGACATCACGATGTCAGGGTTCCGTTCGAAAATCTGCGCGACCTCGTGCAGATAGTCCGGGGCCATCAGGAAATCGTCGTCCAGAAACATCAGCAGGTCGGCGCCGGTCAGACTGTTCAGGATGGCGTTGCGCTGGCGCGACAGGCCTTTCGGGCCCAAAAGAACCTCGACGGGGAACGGCAGATCCTCGGTCTCGATCCCGCCGCTGTGGGCCCTGTCGCTGACGCTGAGCAGAACCAGATCGGGCAGCCGGGATTGATGGGTCAGGAACCGCACCGTCTGGGCCAGGATGGCGGACCGCCCGGCGGTGGGGATGCCGATGACAAGGCGGCGCGCGGCGGGCTGCGGCGCGCGGCAGGGATACAGATCGGTGCCCGGTTCGGTCAGGGTTTGTGTCACGATGTTTCCCCGTCACGAGGCGCCTTGACGGCGCAGAACCACATCGACCGTGCGCCAGAGGATCCACATATCGCGGGCGAAGCTGAGGTTGCGGATGTAGTCGACGTCGAGCGCCACGCGTTCGGCATAGGTACATTCACTGCGGCCGCTGACCTGCCAGACGCCGGTGATGCCGGGACGGACCGACAGATAGTCGCGGGCATGGTCGCCGTATTGGGCCAGTTCCTCCTCGGTGATCGGGCGTGGCCCGACCATCGACATGTCGCCGCGCAGGACGTTCCAGAGTTGCGGCAATTCATCCAGACTGCTGGACCGCAGGAAGCCGCCCAGCCGCGAGACACGCGGGTCGCGGTGGACCTTGCGCCGCACCTCCCAGTCGTCGCGGGCGACGGGGTCGATGGCGAGGATATGGTGTAACAGCTGGGCGCCGTTCGGAATCATCGTCCGGAACTTGTGGCAGCGGAAGGGGCGTCCGCCGCGTCCGACACGGACATGACTGAAGAAGATCGGACCGTCGCGGCGCATCAGGATCGCCGTGGCGATGACGGCCATGACCGGCGCCACCAGCACCAGCGCCAAGAGAGCCGCTGCACGGTCAAAGGCCACCTTGGCCAGCGATGGGACGGGCACAGAAGAAACAGCCCGCTTCGCCGCCGCCGCATCGGAGCGTAAGACACGGGCATGCGGTTCAAGAAAAGGATCCGGTGCGATATTCAAGGTGGTTTCCCCATGCAATTGCAATCGTTAAGACACAATCCTGTCCGGTTCTCGACACGAGAGTCGGCAACAGATTGTTTACGAATTATGGGTTAGAGAAATTTCAGCTTGACCGGAATCACCGATATGAGGTGCGGAGCCGTAATGAAGTCTCGTTGAATCAAGACCGTAAGCTTTTTTATGAATGAGCCGGTTCATTTTCAGGAGGGCTAAATACTCGCTATGCGTGTATTTAGCCCAGAAAATTCGCGCAAATCAAATGCGGAATTGTGGCAGACGTCAAAGTCTTGCCTGATTTTGATTGTAAACCGTGCGCTGGAAGAGACCGGCAACTGCGGTAATTGTTTCCGGTTATCGGCAAAAACAATGTGTTTTGTCTGCCAAGTTTGACAAGGCCGATTTGGACCTTGATACTGCAGTGTCACTTCGTGAGGCGAGGATTTCGATGGCTCAGGTTCTTTCATCGCAGGCACCAGAATCGCAGGCGTCCGCATCGCTGTTCCCGGCCACCGCGTCCCAGCACCGTCTGTGGTGCCTTGCCCGCGATCATGCTGATCTGGTGTCCAAGAACATCGCGGTGCAATGGGAATTGCAGGGCCGCTTCAGCGATGCCCATGTCGAGGCGGCGTTCCAGACGGTCTTTGACCGGCATGAAATCCTGCGGACGGCCTTCGAAGAGCGGGACGGTGCCTTGTGGCAGCGGGTGATGGCGCAGGTGCCGTTCCACCTTGGCTCCATCGACATCCGCAGCCTTGCCTCCGCCCAGTGCGAGGCGCGCATTCGGGATATTGCGGAGGAACTGGCCGGCAAGCCCTTCGACATGGGCGCGCCGGGACAGATGCGCGCCTGTCTGGTGCGGTTCGAGGCAGAGCGTGCGATGCTGCTGATCGCCACGCATTACGGCGTATTCGACGGCTATTCGATCAGGATCCTTGGCCGCGAGATCGGAACGCTGATCGGCGCGCTGGAAACGGGAACGGCGGCAGACCTGCCGGACCTCGCACTGCAATATGGCGATTATGCGCAGTGGCGTGCCGCCTGTGCCGACAGTGCGGCGATGGCGGAGGCGCGGGCCTATTGGCAAGGCAAGCTGCGCGGCAAACCCTATTTCGAGGTGCCGACCGACCGCCCGCGCCGCTCGGGGTCCGAGCGGGTGGGCAAGGCGCTGAAACTGCCGATGGCAGCCAATTTCCGCGCCGACCTGGAGCGCGCGGCCAAATCGCAGGGCACCTCGCCCTTTGCGCTTGGGGCTGGTGTGATGGCCGCGGCACTGCATGCAGTGACGGGACAGGCCGAGGTTGGCTTCACGACCTGCGTCGCCGGGCGTGAGGAGGCCGAACTGGAAAACTTGATCGGCGTCTTCGTGAACCCGGTCGTGTTGCAGTTTGACAGCGCAGGCGCTTCGGTGGGAGATCTGGTCAGCGGCGCGCGCCGCATCGTGGCCGAGGCTCTGGCGCATGGGGATTACCCTTTTGACCATCTGGCCGCCGACCTTGGCCAATCGCTGGATCCGTCGCGGACGCCCTTTGTATCGCCGTTCTTCTCGTTGCAATCGGTTTTCGTGGAGGAGCAAACCTACGGACCGGTGCGGATCGTCTCGGTGCCGTCGCACACACCGCAGATCACCCATGATCTGGCGGTGCAGGTGATCGGCCGGGCGTCGGGCTGGTTGATGATGATCGAATATGACGCGGGCCTGTTCAACGAGGCGACCATTCTGCGGTTTGCCGATGTGGTGCAGAAGGGCTTCGCCGCGGCCTTCGACCGCCCGGCCACCGCCGCCGCCGCTTTGGCGATGCCTGCGGCAGCCCGCGTCCCGTCGCCGGAGTTGGCTGGGCCGGCGAAGGCCTCGCCCGTGCTGAAGGCTGCGCCGCAGACGTTGAAGCGGCTGTCGGCGGTTTGGCAAGCCTGCCTTGACAGGGTGCCGCACGGGCCGGACAGCGATTTCTTCGATCTGGGCGGCAATTCGCTGGGTGCGCTGCGGATGCTGACCAAAGTCGAGGCCGAGTTGGGCGCGCGGATTGCCATCGCGGCCTTCTTCGATGATCCGACGTTGGGCGGCCTCGCGCGTAAAATCGATACGCAGCTTGGCACGGTGGCCATTGTCGAAGACGAGGAGGCGATCTGGAACGTGATCCCGCTGCGGCTGGCTCCGGCCGGGGTGCCGCTGATCGTCTCGGTCAATCAGCCGTTCCTGTATCACGGGCTGGCCCGCAGTCTGCCGCCGGGAGTTGAGGTGATCAACCTGCATGTCCGGGATACCGCAGCATTGGAGGGGCCGGATGTCGAGGTGCTGGCCGCTTTGGTGGACGGAGGCGCTGACAAGGTCGCCACTCGGGCGGCGGGGCGGCGGGTTTATCTGATTGGCCATTGCGTCGATGGCACGCTGGCGCTGCTGATCGCACGGCGGCTGGTGGCCTTGGGCGTGGAGCCGGAGCTGGTCGCGATGATCGATTGCTGGGCTCCGGATGCCAATGCCGGAGTGTCGCCTGGCCGGGTGCGGTGGCGGCGCTGGGGGGCCAAGGCGCGGCGCTGGGGCCAGAACCTGGGTCAGTTGGTGCGGCGGGAGATCGGTTGGACCGAGTTTTTGGTACGCAACACGTTGACAAGGCCGATTGTCGAGGCCTTGGGTCGTGTTCCGCGCGCGACGGCGGCAGAGCACGAGGAATGGGCGGTCAATGCAAGATTGGTGGCGCTGGTGCGGTCGATGACGCAGGGGCCCTATGCGGGGCCTGCGGCGCTGTTCTCGACCGGGGGCCAGTTTGCCGACGCCCGCCGCCGCATGTTTGGCTGGACCGGACGGCTGCCCGCCGATACGCCGATCTATGACCTGCCCGGCTGGCACGAATATGCGCTGAAAACCCACGGCGTGCAGACGATCTCGGCCATCCTGAGCAGCCGTCTGGGCCGCCGCGCAGGGTGACCAGGGGGGCCGTCGCCATTGATCTGTGGCTTTGGTCGCTGGACTGCGGCGCGGTTGAGGCTGACCTGCGCAGCACCGTGCTGAGTGCGGCGGAACGCGACCGTGCCGGGCGCTTTGTGCAAGAGCGTGACCGTATTCGGTTTGTCTCGGGGCGGTGGCGGATGCGGGAGATTCTGGCTGACATTGTGGGTACATCCGCGGCGGCGCTGCCCTTGGCCGAGGGGCTGAACGGCAAGCCGGTCTTGTCAGAAGGTCCGGTCTTCAACCTCAGCCATGCGGCGGGGCTGGCGGCCTTGGCGGTGACGGCGGACCGGTCGGTCTTGCTGGGGGTGGACATCGAAGGCGCGCGGCCGGTGGGGGCGGGCCTTGCCCGACTGGCCTTCGCCCCCGAGGAACGGGCGGCGCTACAGGCGCTTGATCCTTCGGCACGCGACTGGGCATTCTTTCTGGGCTGGACCCGCAAGGAAGCCGTGGTGAAGGCCAGCGGAGCAGGGCTGCGCGCTGACTTGAGCGGCTTTGCCGTCACGCTGGAGCAGGACGCGGCACGGCTTTTGCGGATTGATGGGGACAGCACGGAGAACTGGCGCCTGCACGATTTCCGGCCGCGCCATGATCTTGCCGGGGCTATCGCCTGCCGGACCGAAGGGCGCGAGATTGTTGTCTCGCGCCGCGCCTGAGCCCGCTCAGGTGCCGGTGCGCTTGCGCAGGAAGTCCTTGACCGACGGTTTCACCGCCGTGGTCCCCGCAGCGCCGCGCTTGTCGGCAAAGGCTGACAACTCGCGCAGCGAAGGGTATTCCAGCACGTGGCGCGCTTCCAGCCCGTGGCCCTTGCCCATCATCCGGGCGGCCAACCGGAACACGGCGAGACTGTCGATGCCCATGGCGAAGATCGTCTCGGTCACCGAGATTTCCGTAAGCCCCAGAACCTCGCACCAGATCGCGGCGAGGGCTGTTTCGGTGGCGGTCTGCGGCGCACTGCCCGGCGCCACGGCCTTGCGCGCCACGGAGAAATCCGGATCGGGCAGCGCCTTGCGGTCGAGCTTGCCATTGGCCGTCTGCGGCAGGGCGTCGAGATTTTGCCACAACGTCGGCACCATGTAATCGGGCAACTGCCCGGCCAAGGCTGTGGCGAGCGCCATGGTGTCTGCCACCCCGACAATATAGCCCACCAGCCGGTCCTGCCCGCCGGGTGCCGTTTTCAGCGCGACGGCGGCGGCGGTGACATCGGGTTCGGCGCGCAGACGGGCCTCGATCTCGCCCAGTTCGATGCGGAAACCGCGCAGCTTGATCTGCCCGTCACGACGACCCAGCACACGCAGACTGCCATCGCCCCCCCGTCTGGCGAGGTCGCCGGTGTGGTACAGCCGCAGGGACCGGCCCGCGATCACCGTGTCACGGAAGGCCTGCGCGGTCAGGTCGGGACGGTCGAAATAGCCCTTGGCCAGACCTTCGCCGCCGATCACCAGTTCGCCGATTTGACCGGGGGCGCAAAGCTGCCCGGCCTCGTCCAGCACGTGAAGTTCGGTATTGCCAACGGGGGCGCCGATTGTGATGGCTCCGCCGGGGCTGACGCGGGACAGGGCGGACCAGATCGTGGTCTCGGTCGGGCCGTAGAGGTTCCAGAGAGTGGCGCCCTTCGCTGTCAGTTTTGCTGCGAGGTCTGCCGGCAACGGCTCTCCGCCTGCCAGCATCCGCAGGCCAGCTTGCGGGTCCAGCCCGGCTTCCAGCAACAGCGCCCAAAGCGTGGGCGTCGCCTGCATCACCGTGATGTCGCCGCGCTTGAGCCGTTGCACCAGACGGAAGCCGTCAAGGATATCATCGCGGGTGGCGATTTCGACCTCGGCGCCGGTGGTCAGGGGCAAGAACAGTTCCAGCGCCGCGATATCGAAGCTGACGGTGGTGACGGCCAGCAGCTTGTCGGTCGGCCAAAGACCAGGGGCCTGCGCCATCGAAGTCAGGAAATTCACCACGGCGCGGTGCGGCACCTCGACCCCTTTGGGCGTACCGGTGGAGCCGGAGGTGAAGATGACATAGGCGGCATCCTCGGCGGAAACCCGGCGCAGTTCGGGTAGGGCCCCGTGGCGGGCCGCGGCAGGATGGATGAGGTGGTGCGCTCCGGGCAGCGCCAATGTCTCGGGCGCCACGACGGCGGCGACCTTGGCGGTGTCGAGGATCTGGGATTGGCGCACGGCGGGCAGGTCGGGGTCAACCGGGACATAGGCATGTCCGGCCTTCAGCACCGCCAGCAGGGCCGTCACCATGCCGGTGCCGCGCGGCACGGCGACGCCGATCCGCTGGTTCTGGCCGGGGACATGGGATTGGATCAGGGCGGCCAGCGCATCGGACTGCGCCATCAGGGCGGCGTAGGTCAAGCTGCCCGCGGCGTCGCTGACCGCTGGCCTGTCGGGTGTCTCGCGGCTGTTGCGGGCGATCAGGTCTTGCATCAAGGCGGTGCGGTCAAAGGGCATGGCACTGCGGTTCCAGCGTTCGGCCATCTCGCGCGCTTCCGCTCCGGCCAGAAGGGGCAGGGTTGCGATGGGGGTTTCGGGGGCCTCGGCTACGGCGTCCAGAACGGTTTCCAGATGGGTGACCCAGCGTTCGACGGTGGTCGGGTCAAAGAGGTCCGTGTTGTAGTCGACATCGATGCGCAGGCCGTCGCGACCCTCGACCATGTTGAAGAACAGATCGAAGTTCACCGCAGCCTTGGGGTTGGCCGAAACAGTGGCCCGTGCCGCGCCCAACGCCAAGTCTTCCGGCACGCGTTCGAGGTTGAACTGCACCTCGGTCAGTGGCAGGCGCGACAGGGTGCGCGGCAGGTTCAGGTCGCGGACCAGCGTGCCCAGCGTGTAGGCGCCATGGTCGAAGGCTTGGCCCACGGCATCGCGGACACGGGTCAGATGGGTGGCCGCTGTGTCCTGCGAGTCAAAGTCGGCGCGGATCGGCAGGAAGTTCACCAGATGGCCGACCAGCGAGGGGTCGTCCAGCTTGGCCTGCCCACCGGTCGGGACGCCCAGCACGATCTGACGGCTGCCTGACAAGCGGCCCAGAGTGATCTGCAACCCGGCGAACAGCGCCGAGAACAGCGTGGCGCCGTGTTTCGCCCCGGTCTTGCGCAGGCGTTTGACAAGGTCAGCCCCGAGGCGCGCCGAGGCGGTGGCACCGGCGAAGCTTTTGCGCGGCGGGCGCGGGCGGTCGGTGGGCAGGTCTGGCAAGGCCGGAATGTCGGTATACTGCGCTTTCCAATAGCTGCGGACCTTGGAGTCCGGAGCGTGGTCTTGCGCCGCCTTGGCGTAGGCGGCGAAGGATTGGGCCGGGGCGAGTTTGGCCGGGCGGCCCTCGGTGTGGGCTGTGTAAAGCTCGGCCAGTTCGGTGAAGAGCGTATTGTAGGACCAGCCGTCACAGATGATATGATGCGCGGTCATCACCAACACATGCAGATCCGGGGCGAGGCGGTAGAGCATGGTGCGGAAGGCCGCTCCGCTGACGACATCGACGGGAAGGCGGGCATCTGCCTCCAAGGCCTCGCGCAGGGCGGCTTCGGGAGCGGCGCCGGTCAGGTCTTCATAGGCCGGAGAGACCTCTGCCGCAGGGGCGATCTCAAAGCTGGAGCCGTCGCGGGCGAAGCGGGCGCGCAGGGCGTCGTGGCGGGTGACCAAAGCGGTCAGAGAGGCGGACAAAGCCGCACAGTCCAGCGGCCCCTCGATCCGCATCGAGACGCTTTCGTTGAAGCTGGCGGCCGGAAGGTCGCCCAACTGGTGGGTCATCCAGATCTCGCGCTGGCTTTCGGTCAGGGCGACGCGTCCGGTCGCTGGCAAAGACTTCGGCTTGGCGATGACGCTGCCCTGCGGGGCGAGGATGCCGACGGATTGCAGCGCATCCAGCGCCGCCTCGAAGGCGCTAAGGATGGCGGCGCATTCGGCCTCGGCATGGGTGGTGGTCAGGAAGCCGCAGAAGCCTTCCAGCACATGCACGCCTTCCAGCCGCATCAGCGGGAACAGCAGTGTGGCGCGCGGGTCAGCTTGGCTGGTGTTGATGACGAACCAGCTGGAGAACTGGGTGACAAGGGCGGGCAGGCCGCGGGCAGCCAGAGCCGCGTTCATTTGCCGCGCTAAGGCCTTGGCGCGGTCGGCGGTGGTGGACCAGAGCGCATCGCCCTCGCGCTCCAGATGGTCCAGCACGGCATTGACGGCAGCCACGACGAGGGGGTGGCGCACGAAGGTGCCGGCAAAGAAGGTCGGGGCGACCTGCGGTGCGCTGGCGTCACCGTAAGCCCATGCCCCGCCGTCCAGCGCATCCATGAAGCGGCGCTTGCCGGCCAAGACGCCCACCGGCATCCCGCCGCCGACAACCTTGCCATAGGTGGCCAGATCGGCCTCGACGCTCCAAAGACCCTGCATGCCCCGTGCATGGGTGCGAAAGCCGGTGACGACCTCATCCATCACCAGAGCCGCGCCGCCGTCTGCGGTGATCTTGCGGATGGAGCGGACAAAATCGGCGGGCTGCAGTTCGGGGTGGCGGCTTTGCACCGGCTCCACCACCACGGCGGCGATGTCGGCGACGTTGGTCTTGATCCAGTCGAGAGCCGAGGCGTCGGCCCAGGGCAGCACCACCATGTTCGACACCGCATCCTGCGGGATGCCGGGAGCAATCGGCAGGGCGCCGGGTTCGCCGCGTGCCTTGGCCTTGATCAGCACTTCGTCAAACTGGCCGTGGTAGTCGTTGGTGAAGGCCACGATTTTCTTGCGCCCGGTGACAGCACGGGCAAGGCGCATGGCGGCCATTACGGCCTCTGAGCCGGTGTTGCAGAAGGTGACCCGGTCGTGGCCGACAAAGCGGGCAAAGCGGCGGGCGGTGGGGCCGGCGCTGTCTTGCTGCGGGCCGATCGGGAAGCCGCGCGCCATCTGGGCCGCAACCGCCTCGGTCACGAAATCGGGAGCGTGGCCAAAGGCGGTGGTGCCAAAGCCGTTAACGAGGTCGATCAGGCGGTTGCCGTCGATATCCTCGAGATAGGCGCCCTTGGCTTTGGCGGCGACGATCGGGAAGATCAGTTCTTTCCATTCGGCCCGGAAGCCCGCGACAGTGCGCGGGTCGGCATGGGTGGCACGGTGTTCCTGCGTGTGGGCCTTTGATCCGCCGAACTTCGCGCTGTAGCGCCGCGCCAGATCGGCGGCGAATTCCTGCTGGGCGGGCGTCAGTTCGGCATGGGCCAATGCGGGGGCGCGGCCAAAGCGGATCGGCTCGGGCTTGGCGGCAGGCTCGGCCGCGGCGGGCGGGGGGGCCGCTGCGGTAACGGGTGCAACGGACTGCGGTGTGGCAGGCGCGGGCGCGATCTGGCCCATCACCCGCAACTGTTCGGCAAACAGCGCCTGCATGGCCTGCATCTGGGCCTGCATAAGGCTGGTCAGATCGCCTGCGCCCGTCATGCGCAATGGCGAAACCGTCGAACCAAAAGCTTCCGTCGAAGGCATGGCTGGCGTCGGGCTGGCAAGGCGCGTCGTGGTCTGCGGGACCTGCGTCGCCAGCGGAGCGACGGCGGGTGCTGCTGCCGCCTCGGCGGGGAGCTGCGCGTCAAGATGGGCGGCGACAGCGGCGATGCTGGGATAATCGCCAAGCAGGCTGCGGAAGCTGATCGAGACGCCATAGGTCTTGGCCAGCGCCTGCGACATCTGGCCCATGAAGAGGCTGTCGAACCCGAGTTCAAGGAAGGGTGTTGCAGCCTCGGCCACGCCGATGTCCTCTCCGGAGAGGTCGGTCAGCAGCGCGGCAATGTCGCGGATCAGACGGTCGGTGCGCGGGGCGGCAAGGGGAACCTGAGGCATGAGGGGGCTTTCAGCAAAGGGCGGGGCTGAGATGGGGGCAGAGGGCAACGCGGGCGCTGCGATGGCCGGGATTGCGACTGTTGCCGTGGCTTGTGCGGGTGCCGCGACCCAGTGGCGTTTCTTCAGGAAGACCGTGCCGGGAAGGTCCAGCTTTCGCGTGCCGCGACGGCTTGCCTTGGCCCAATCGAGCGGAACGCCATGCGTCCAGAGCGTGCCGGTGGCGTTGGCCATGGCGGCCTCGTCCGACAGGGCGCGGGTGTGGTCGGGCAGCGATTGCACCAGCCCGGCATAGGCCTCACGCGGGAGGCTTTGGGCGGCGAAAGATGACAGGGTGTTGCCGGCACCGACCTCCAGCAGAACGGGAATGCCACCTTCGGCGAGGGATTGCAGGGCGCGGGCGAAGCGGACCGGAGCGCGGGCCTGTTCGGCCCAGAAGGCGGGGTCGGTGGCCTGCGCTTCGGTCAGGGCCTTTCCCGTCATGGCAGAGATGGCGGGAACGTTGGGGGCGTGCAGTCCGAGGCCTGCCAGCGTGTCGCGCAAGGGGGCCAGCACCGGCTCCATCATGCGGCTGTGGAAGGCATGGCTGGTGTGCAGCCGCCGATGCGGCAGGCGAGCGGCGTCAAGCTGGGTTTCGAGGGCGGTGATGGCCGCACCTGTGCCAGAGACGACCTGCAGCTTCGGGGCATTCTGGGCGGCGAGATCGACGTCCGCGGTCAGGACGGCCTCAAGTTGCGCCAGTTCGGCGCGAACCGCAAGCATCACGCCCGGCACCTGCGCCTGCATCAGGCGGCCGCGGGCGGCGATGGCCTGCAGGGCGGTTTCGAAGGACATGACACCCGCAATGGCAGCGGCGGCGAATTCGCCGACCGAGTGGCCCAGCAGGGCTGCGGGGCGAATGCCCTTGGCGATCCAGGCCTGTGCGGTGGCGTATTGGGTCAGGAACAGGGCCGGTTGTGCCAAAGCGGTCTGTCTCAACGCCTCGGCAGCCTCGAGGGGGGGAGAACTTTGCGTCAGCAAGGGCTTCAGTGGCTGGTCAAGGAGGGGTGCGAGGATCTCGCAGCCGTCGTCGATCCAGCGGGCGTAAGCGGGCAGGGTTGCGTAAAGACCGCTGCCCATGCCGGGATACTGCGCGCCCTGCCCCGGGAACAGGAAGGCCACGGGCGGAGCATCGGGTCTGGCATTGACGGCGGGGGCGGCCAGCAGGGCGGTGGCGGCATCCTCGGGCGAGGCTGCGGCGATGGCCAGACGGTACTCGTGCCGGGCGCGGCCGTCTTGCAGGGTCAGGGCGACGTCGGCGAGGTCCGGCGTGGTCACCCGCACTGTCTCGGCCAGTTCGGCGGCCATCAGGGCCAGAGCCTCGGGGGATTTGGCCGAAAGCGGGAGGATCTGGACGAGATCGGCGTGCGGCGCCTCGGCAGCGGGTTCGGGCGCTTCTTGCAGCACGATATGAACATTCGTCCCTCCCACGCCAAAGCCGCTGACCCCGGCGATGCGTGGGCCGTCGGAGGTCCAGTCTTGCCGGACGACGGGGACGTGGAAGGGGCCGGCGGCGAAGTCGATGCGCGGATTGGGCGTCTTGAAATTGGCCATCGGCGGGATCTGGCGGGCTTTCATCGCCTGCAGGGTGCGGATGACGCTGACGGCCCCTGCCCCGGCGTCCAGATGCCCGATGCTGCCCTTGACCGAGCCGAGGGCGATGGGGTGATCCACTTGACCAAAGGCCGCGTGCAAAGCGCGCACTTCAATCGGGTCGCCCAGAGGCGTGGCCGTGCCATGGCATTCGACAAAGCTGACCTCGGACGGGGATATACCGGCGTCGCGGTGCGCGGCGCGGATCGCCCCGGCCTGACCGGTCACCGAGGGCGCTGTGAAGGAAATCTTGTCGGCCCCGTCATTGTTCAAACCGACACCGCGGAGCACCCCTTCGATCCGGTCGCCATCCGCCAGGGCATCTGCCAGCGGCTTCAGCACCAGAACCCCGCCGCCATGGCCAAACACCGTACCCCCCGCCTCGGCATCAAAGGGGCGGCAGAGGCCGTCGGGCGAGGACATGCCGCCCTCTTGCGTGACATAGCCGCGCTTTTGCGGGAAGGTGATGGAGATGCCACCCGCCAGCGCCATGTCGCAGTGCCCGGCCCGCAAGGCCGTGACCGCTTGGGCTATGGCGGTCAGGCCGGTGGAACAGGCGGTGTGGACCGTCATCGCCGGGCCTTTCAGGTCCAGCTTGTAGGCCACGCGGCTAGAGAGCGTGTCGGTGATGTTGCCGGTCAGCGTCGTGTAATTGTCGATCTGGAAGCCGTCGGTGAACTCGGCCAGCGCCGCGCGGTCGGACATCAGGTTCGCCAGCATGTAGGTGCTGGTGGAGGAGCCGGCGTAGACGCCGATGGCTCCTTTGGCGCGCGCCGGATCGACGGCTGCGGCATCAAGGGCGGCCACGCAGATTTCAAGAAAGACACGGGCCTGCGGGTCGATCTTCTCGGCCTCGCGCGGCAGGATGTTGAAGAAGCGGGCGTCGAACAGGTCGACACCGTCCAGCACCGAGCGGGCCGGGACATAGTGCGGATCCGTGCGGCGGGACCCGCCGTCTTCCAGTTCGTCCGGAGAGAATCGCCGGATCAGATTGGCGCCCTCGCACTGGCGCGCCCAGAAGGCCTCCAGCGTGGCGGCACCGGGGACGCGCGCGGCATAGCCGATCACCGCGATGTCGGTGGGGCGGATTTGTGGGGCGGGCTGCGATGCCGGCGCGGGCTGCGGCATGGTTTTATTTGCGGCGGCGAGGCGTGTGGCAAGGGCTGCAGCGATGTCGCCCAAGCGCGGGCGCTCGAAGAAAAGCGTCAGGTCGAAGCTAAGGCGCAGCGCCTGTTCGAGCCGGGCATGGGCGTCGATCAGTTGGAGCGAGGTGCCGCCCGCGTCAAAGAAGGTGGCGGAGTCGGAAAGCGGGCCACAGGACAGGATCTCGTCCCAGATGCGGGCGACGGTGGCGCGCAGGCTGGGGGGTGGCGCGGCAGGGGTCGATGCGGCGCGGCGGACGATCTGAGCCTCGATTGCGGCGCGGACGGCTTTGCGATCGGGCTTGCCCATCTTGGTGATCGGCAGTTGCGTCATCAGGTTGACATGGCGCGGCAGGAATTCGGCAGGAAGGCTTTGGCGTGCCTCGTCCATCACACGGGCGATGAAAGCCGGCTCATCGACGGGCATAGTGACGGGCTGCAGGGCAAGGCCGATGCGTTTGTCGCCGCCGGGGCCGGTTACGGCCTCGACAAGGGCGAGGTGGACGCCGGGGGCGTTGCGGAAGACATGCTCGATGCCATCCAACTCGATCCGGCGGCCGCCCAGTTTGATCTGACGGTCCGCACGGCCAAAGAACTCGAAGACACCATCCGGGCGGCGCAGCGCCATGTCTCCGGTGCGATAGACCCGGCCTATGTGGCCGGGGCGGGGATCGGCGATGAACACCTCGGCGGTTTTCTCGGGCAAACCATAGTAGCCCAGCGCGACACCGGCGCCGCCGATCAGCAACTCGCCCATGGTGCCATCGGGAAGCTCCGAAAGGGTCTCGTCCACGACGAAAGCGTGTTCATGGGTCAGTTCGCGGCCAATCGGAATCGGGGCGCCTTGCAACAGGTCCATACCGATCTCTTGGACAATGGAGATGCAGGTCGTCTCGGACGGGCCGTAGATGTTGACCATCCTGAGGCCGGGGACCACCTGTCTGAGGTGGCGCAGCGGGTCTGGAGACAGCACATCACCGCCGGCCATGGCGAGGCGGACGGTGGCGAAGGCCTCTGCGTGGTGGGCGACGATGAGGTTGTGCATGCCCACGTATTGCGAGGTGACGGTGACCTTGTGGCGCGTCATCGTCGCGGCGATTTCGGGCAAGGCGGGGCGCGGGGTTTCCACCACGGCCAAGGCGGCACCGGCCAGAAGAGCCGACCAGACCTCGATCAACCCGCCGTCACAGGCGAGGCTGGAGGCATGGAGCATGATGTCACAGCCCAACAGTCCGATCACCGGCTGGTCCAGAGTGAAGGCGGCAAGGCCCCGGTTGGCCAGAACGACACCCTTGGGCGTGCCGGTGGTGCCGGAGGTGAAGACGATGCAGGCTGCATCCTCGCCATGGGTCTGCGGCCAAGCCTGCGCGCTCCCGGCGGCAAGACACGACAAGGCAAGCACCGGGGCCGTGGCTGCGGCGCAGCCCTCGGGCAAGGGGCCGGGATCTGGTTGCAGGATGACGGCGAAAGGCACTTGGGCCACGATCTGCGACAACTGGACGGGGTCGGAATAAGCGGGATCCAATGGAACGAAGCCCGCACCGGCCCGCAGCGCGCCCAGCATGGCTATCAAGTTACCCTGCGATCGCGAGAAGGCGAGCCCGACGAAATCGCCCCGGCCGACGCCGGTGGCGCGCAGGGCTGCGGCCACATCGGTCGCCCGGTCCATCAATTGGCCATAGGTCAGGCTTTGGTCGCGCAACAGGATGGCGGGAGCGTCGGGCCGAAGCCGGGCGATCTCCGCGACATAGTCGATAAGCGGGCAGGCTGGATCGAAGGCCTGCAAGCGCTGGGGCGTGCTGGTTCCATTTGCCATGTCAGCCACCTCTGTCCAACCGTAGATCTTTGAAATCCCACAAAGACCAAATGCACAGGACTATACTTGTGGCCGCCGCATCGCGTCCACGGCCCGGATCGGCCGCTGTAATGAATTGAGGGCCGCGGCCGGAAGATTCGTTAACGAAACGTTGTGGTTGGACGGCGTTTCCCCAAGCGAAACACTGTGTTTCACCGGCAGGTCGTTGCGCGGTGCTGCCGGTAAAGCCAAGCTTCGCACCGGATTGTTTCCAATCGGGATTGTCGGCGGCGACCGGGGCCAGAGCGGGCTTCGATCTTGCCGATTCGTGTCGCACCTGAGACGTTGCGGCGTTCTGCAGCAGGAGGAAGCCGCTGTGCCCTATCCGCCCCTCGGGCCGCTTGATCCGGATGCTCGGACCGTCGTCGACCGCCTCAATGCGCTCAACGCGCCGGGATACGAAGAGATGCCGCCCATAGCCGCCCGCGCCATCGCGGCGCATTTGCGGCGCAATGCGCCCTATCCACAGGTGAAGGTCGGTGCGGTCCGCGACATCGGGCTTGCCAGCGGGGCCGGACCGATCCGCCTGCGCCACTACCGGCCCTTCACGCAGGTCAAAGCGGCGCCCACGCTGGTTTATTTCCACGGCGGCGGCTGGGTGCTGGGGGACCTTGATACGATGGACCATCTGTGTCGGGCACTGGTGCGGCAGGCGGGGATCGACGTGGTCTCGGTCGACTATCCGCTGGCGCCGGAAAGCCCATTTCAAGCGACCGTCGCATCCTGCGCAGCAGCCCTGCGCGCGATCTTCCAGCAGGCCGGGGCTCTGGGTCTTGATCCGGACCGGATCGCCTTGGCGGGCGACAGCGCGGGCGGCAACCTTGCGGCCGTGCTGGGGCTGATGGCGCGGGGCGGCGAGTTGCCGAAGATCAAGGCGCAGTGCCTGATCTATCCGGCGCTTGATCTGCGACCCGCGGCTGTCCGGGCGACGGCACCGGCCGATCTGTTCCTGCGGCCCCAAACGATGGCGTGGTTCACCCGATGCTATCTGGGCCCCGAGGGCGATGCCGGCGACTGGCGCGCCTCGCCCATGCTGGCACCCGACCTGAGCGGGCTGCCGCCCAGCTATATGCTGACCGCCGGGCATGACATCCTGCGCCATCAGGGCTTGGACTATGTCGCACGGCTGCAGGCCGCCGGTGTCACCGTGATCGGCAGGGACTATCCGGGGCAGATCCACAACTTTGTCGCCATGCCCTATGCCATACCCACCGCCCATGCCGCCATCGCGGAGATCGCGGAGTTCCTGATCGTGCATCTTTGCGGCCACAGCGGAGCCTAGCACCGTCATGGCCGGGGCAGCGTGACGATGCCGCGCTTGAGGAACCAGCCCACAGCCACGACCCAGACCACGACCAGTCCGGCGACGGCCGAGAACAGCCCATCGGTCGCGCCCATGGCGGCCCGGGCACCCTCGCTGAGGATCAGGCCAGCATAGCACAAGGCCGACAGCCCCATGGCAGGCGCCAAGGCCTTGAGCGCGGCGCGAGCCGAGATCTGCAGCGACGGGAAAATGACGGCGACGGACAGCACCGCAGAGACCAACGACATGACGACATGCGACCATGCCGCCTGTGGCGCGCCGAAACGGCCAAACGTCGCAAGGGCCAGCAGGAACGCCGCGAGGGCCGCGCCACGCACCCACATCTGCGTGTTGCCCTTGCCTTGGCACACCATCGAAGGCTCCAGCAGCACCGACAGAAAACCCAACCCGCGCGAGATGCACAGGATGGCGATCACCGGGGCGGCGGGCAGCCAGGACTTGTCGAAAAGAAACACGACCAGATCCTTGGCCAGTACGGCGAAGGTCACTAGGATCGGCCACAGCAACAGGGCGCCAAAGCCCATGCCCTCCAACCAGACCGCGCGCAGCTCGCCGTGGCGCCCGGCCTTCTCGACCTGCGACATCCGGGACCATGCGATGGTGTTCATCGGCTGGAACACAAGGTCCGCCGCTGTCTGCGAAACGCGGGCGCCACCGCGATAGGCCCCGACTGAGGCCGTGTTCATGAAGCCGCCCAAAATCAGATCGGCCCCGTAATTCGCCGACATCGCCATGGCCGAAGTGCCCCAGAGCGGAAATGCAGTCAAGCGCAGCCGGCCCAAGGCTGCGCCCGTGAAATGGAAGGCCGGAAGGCTGCGGCTGGCCGTCAGTGCCACCGCCATATCCACCGCCAAAGCCGCGTAGCGCCCGTAGACCATGGCAAAGAGCCCAAGCCCCTGCCTCAGGCACAGCCATGTGACCCCGAGTGCCACGGATTCCGAGGCCATCCCGTAGAGGCTGACCAGCCGGACCCGACGGTCTCGGATCAGATGCAATTCGTTCCAGGCTACCAGCGCGCGCAATGCCGGGATTGGGGCCAAGGACAGGAACACCGTGGCCATGGTGCTGTCCGACCTGTGCAGGAGCAGCCCCACCCCGGCCATGACAACCGCACCGCCCGCGCCTATGGCCGCCATCGACCAGAACCCGGTGTGACGCTCGGCTTGAAAATCGAGGCTGCGCAGAAGCGCCTGATAAAAGCCGGTGTAGACGAGGCTGACAAAGATCACACAGGTTGCCCAGCCCAGCGTGTAGGTGCCAAAGCCCGACATGTCGACGAACCGGGCGGCGATCATGATCTGGACGAAGGCGATCAGTTGGACCGCCATCCGGGACCCCACGCCGATGACGAAGGGCGACATGAGCACCGACAGAATGCGCATTGGCGCCAGTACGGGGCGCCTGTCTTTTGGGGCGCCTGTCTGCCGACCGGCGCGCGGCCGCAACGCTTTCATCAAGATTTCCATGCAATGTCCGTCAATTCGGTGGTCCGAGAGGGTGCTGCGGGCCCGCGTGAATCCTGGGGGCACCGCGTGGCGGAAATGCGGCGGGGTGCGGACAAATTCACGCCTGCCCCATGTCATGGATGGATTTCAGTCGGTGCGATGCAGCAGATAGCCTCGGCTGACGCTGCGGCCCAATTCCGGATGGGTGTCGATCACATGGCCCAGCGAAGGGATCTCCCACCGGTCCGTTATGCGGTAACCGGCCTCGTCCAGTTCCGCCTCGAACGGGCCGAGGCTGCGGATCTGGTAGGGCACCCGCGCCGGTCCGATCCTCTCCAGCGTCGTCACCGAGGGCCCGTCGCGAGTGGCCACCTTGTTCAAGAGGATATGGCGCGGGCGATTGGGCAGCCGGGCCAGGAAATCTGCAAACCGCAGATCAAGATATTGCAGAAGGCCCGAGGCGAGCAGCAGATCCACCGATGCCAGACCGGCCAGATCATCGGTGAAACCAACGGCCTCCGGCACCGCGCCGCGCTGCTGGGCGGCCCGGGCCGCACGGATGGTCTCGGGCAGGTCATAGACCGTCCACGTGACCTCACTCAGTTTCAGATGCCCGCTGAAGGCGATGTATTTGGTGCCGAAATGACCTCCGGCATCAAGGACCCGCATTCCGCGGGTAAGCAGTTTCTCCAGCCAGAACATCACAGGATAGTCCCAGACCCGCACCTCGGACATCACCGCGAAACTCATCGCCGCCACATCGCCATGGTCATAGGTCGCAAGCCAACGGCGCGGCACGCCTGCCAAAGCCGCCGCACGATCCGGATAGGCCCCCAGCATCGCGGGTTGCCGCGGGCTGTAGCGTTTCAGCCGGGACAGACCAGCGAAAGACGGCGCTATGACATGCCGCCAGAACCCCGCCTCAAGCGATTTGAGCCGGGCCTTGGCGGTCTGGCGCGGACTGGCGGCGCCTTGTGTGGTGTTGGGGCGGGTCGACATGGACTGCTTCCTGCGCGCGGAAAATGGCTTTTTTGCGAACAAATCGCCTGCTTTTTCCGCCATCTTCCGCGTTTTGCGTCAAAGACGCCCGGCCACGGCATAGGCGATGATGCCGACATATTCTTTCACAGCGCGGTTGAGGTAGTACAAGTTCAGCGCCAGATCCCATGTCCGCCCGCGCCCGCCCGGCGGGGTCGAGAAATCCACCGGCCAGGCGATCAGCCCCGTCCAGCCCGCCCGTTCAAACGCCGCCATTGCGCGCGGCATATGCGATGCGCTGGTGACCAGAAGCCAGTGCTGCCCCGGCTTCGGCTTGACCAGCGCCAGCGAAAGTTCGGCATTCCCGGCGGTGTTGCGCGACTGACCCTCCAGGTCCAGCCGGGCCGGATCGACGCCAAGCTCGGTCAGCAGCGCCGCCATGACCTCCGCCTCGGAAGGAACATCGCCGCCGATCGGACCGAGCGTGGCCCCGCCCCCCGACAGAACGACACGCGCGGTCGGAAAGCGCAGGGCCAGAACGGCCCCCTCGGTCACCCGCTCGGCCTGATCGTTCAGATGCACCTGCCCGGTGGAGCGCCACTTGTCGGTCTCCACCGCACCGCCCAGGATGATGATCCCATCCGGCGGCCCCTCCAGCGGCGGGTTGACCGGATAGACGGCCTCCAGCGGATCAATCGCCCAGTCGCCCACGGGCACCATGGTCAGGGTCACCAAAGCCGCCAGCACAAGGACGGTCGCCGCCGTAGCCAGCCGTTGAAACCCGCGCCAGCGTGCCACCAGCGCCACGATCAGCCCGAGGATCAGCCATGTCTCGCCCGCGATGACAAGGGCTGCGAGCTTTGAAATCACGAAGAAAATCGTCGATGTCACCATACCCTCGCGTTCGATGGACCTGCCAGCGGTGCGGACCATGGTCCGCAGTGACGAGTTCCCGCACGCGGCTCTTATGCCAGCCTTGGCCGCAGAACGCCATGCTGTGCCGTGGGTCCGCCTGGCCGGAAAAGGAGGGCATGTGCCAAGCGGCGGATGCGGCGATCTGATCTGCGCCACGCTAACCCATGGCATCTTCCCGCGACGGGTTGGGCGTAGGGTGGTGAGGCACAGGACGTGCCATGGGAGATTGATGATGGACAAGGACCGGATCGCAGGCTCGGCCAAGGTTGTGGCGGGCAAGGCCAAAGTGGCCGTCGGCAAGGTGATCGGCGATGCCAAGCTGCAAGCCGATGGGCAGGCCCAGAAGATTGAAGGCAAGGTGCAGAACGCCGTGGGCGGGATCAAGGACGCGGTGAAGAAGCACTAGGGAGGCGGCAGAGTCGGGGCGGGCCCCGGTCTAGGGTGCCCTAAGTCCTTGCGGACGCTGGGTTAACCAGACGGGTCCGCCCGGTTTCCGCTGTCTTCTTCCAGTCTTGCTTCTGTCTTTCTTCCGTCTCTACGCGCGGGGAGACAGGGCATTGTTAACCATGTTTGGCGAATCGGGTGGGGGTGGGGTGTTGGGCTGTCGGCGGCAGAGTCGGGGCAGGCCCCGACCTACGGTTTGGCGAGTTCCCTTTCCAGCGCCTCGCGGATGAGGCGTTGGTAGGGGATGCCGCGCTTGGCGGCTTTGGCCTTGAGCGCGGCCATCAACGCCTGAGGCAGGCGCATGGTGATGCGGGCGGATTTGGGGGCGGTTTCCCAAGTGTGCGGTTTGAATTGGGTGAAGTCGAGGTCGGAGAGGTCCTGCTTCCCGAACGCCTCGCATCGTGTCAGTGGACACAGTAGAAACGTCTTTAAGGGAAACCGCGTTTATGGGCAGCGAGTGTATTATTCAACCTGGCGGTAAAATTCACCAAAATGGTGTGTAATCAGGATTGATGCTAAGGATAAGGAACCACTTGGCCCATTACCCCTCCACAATAGCACATTGAACCAACGGGCCAACTTCCGTTGTTCATATAACACCCTCCGACCGGGGTCATGCAGACAAAGGAAAAAAGTGTATTTGGTGGAGGGTTAGGAGGACCGGGCGGAGCGGGGATTGGAGACGCAGTCGATTGACTCCATTCTGCGAAGAACTGACCGAAAACTTGGGGTGTCACCAAATCTGCTTTTGCATTTGCTGCATTTTCCAAGTCTATAAAGTCGTGAATCTTGAAGGATCGCTTTTCAATTACCTTTTCTGCCGCCTTTGGTAGATACTCCGCCATGAAGGCTCCCACGCTGCCCCGTCTCGCATATTGAACAGAATGTTCAAGCTCATGGAACAAAAGTGCCCCGTCATTTTCATCGTCCAAATTTAATTGCGACACAAAGAATATTTCATTGCCAATGGTCACATTTTGACCGTGTATTGTATCAATCCCAAACGCCATCCTTATTTTTCTCAGATCAATCTCAGGGTAAAACCTTTGGAGCACATTTATGCGACCCGGCCTAAGACTATACCATGTATGAACCTGCCTCTCCATATAACTTATGTAGCTTTGAACGATCGGCTGAAGCAATTGACCGATCATTTGTTGCGGGCATGAGGCGGGATTTCTCACACATTCTTGCGCCGCACTGAGTACGTCCTGTGAACAACGCGATACATTCTGAAGACAGTTCTGCGCAGCGTCAGTCCAATCAAATGGATTGAGTGGTCCAGGAATCACCGGACACGCTGCTTTGCGAGCTTCGCAGATCGGATCGTTACCATGCTGGATGCAATGGCCAAAAGCAGAAGCAATGCATCTGTTGCACTCTTCATTTCGGTCACATGCCGACGCTTCCGATGCAAAATAGAGTAACCAAAGAATAAAGGCTAGGAATGCGACTTTCATTTCGCTCTCCCGATTAAGGATCAAACCCGACTCGCCAATATTACTACTTTGCCTTCACCTCGTAAACTTCTTATACTTCACCCGTGTCGGCTCGATGCTGTCCGGGCCCAGGCGGCGCACTTTGTCCGCCTCATAGGCCTCGAAGTTGCCTTCGAACCATTCGACGTGAGCGTCGCCCTCGAACGCGAGGATGTGGGTGCAGAGGCGGTCGAGGAAGAAGCGGTCGTGGCTGATGATCACGGCGCAGCCGGCGAAGTCTTCGATGGCGGCTTCCAGGGCTTGCAGGGTTTCGACGTCGAGGTCGTTGGTGGGTTCGTCGAGGAGGAGGACGTTTCCGCCGGATTTCAACAGCTTGGCCATGTGGACGCGGTTGCGTTCACCGCCGGACAAGAGGCCCACTTTCTTCTGCTGGTCGGTGCCCTTGAAGTTGAAGGCGCCGCAGTAGGCGCGGGAGTTCATGTCGAAATCGCCCAGTTTGATGACTTCGGCGCCGCCGGAGATTTCCTCCCAGACGGTGTGGTTGGCACCGAGGGCGTCGCGGGATTGGTCGACATAGGCGAGTTGGACGGTGGTGCCGAGGGTGATGGTGCCCTCGTCGGGGGTTTCCTGGCCGGTGATCATGCGGAACAGGGTGGATTTGCCGGCACCGTTCGGGCCGATGACGCCGACGATGGCGCCGGGGGGGACGGTGAAGGAGAGGTTCTCGATCAGCAGGCGGTCGCCCATGTGCTTTTTCAGGCCGACGACGTCGATCACCTTGCC
>CANGHD010000014.1 GCA_947453525.1 Paracoccaceae bacterium
GCCTTAAACCTCCTATTTGTCAGCCGCGGAATGCTGGTGTATGGGTAAAAAAACGGCTCTGCGCCCTTGCCGATTGGCACTTCAGCGGGGGCGACCGCTACTGCCAGGCGTGCGACGCCAGCGGGGCGTGCGACGCCAGCGGGGCGTGCGACGCCAGCGAAAGCGCGTGCCCGGACTGCCCCGCCCGGTTGAACCAGCCGCAAAGCCATGATGGCTGGCAGGTCTGGGACCTGGTCGGGCGTCTTGGTGGCCAGATGCGGGTGGCGGGCAAGGCGGTCATCGGTTGGGACATGGGCGCAGCCTTGGCCCTCGCCCATGCGCTGGGCGTCAACCCCATGGTGGCGGCAGAACTGCTGCCAGACCTCGAGGCGGTGATGGTCCGCCGCATCAATGAGAAGATCGGAGAGGCTGATGGCTGAGAAACGGGTATCCGTCCGCCTCGCGGCGGTCGGTGGCAAACAGGTGCGTGCCGAGCTGGAAGGAGTGGGCGATGCCGGGGTCAAAGGCTTTGGCCGCATGTCCAGGGAAGCCGAGATTGCCAATGCCAAGCTGGCCGCTTTCGCGACGCGCGTGAAGATCGCAGCCGCGGTGGCCGTCACGGCAGCGGCGGCTGCCGGCATTGCGATGATCAAATCCGGCCTAGAGACGATCGATGCGCAAGCCAATCTGGCGCAATCGTTGGGTACCACCACCCGCAGCATCCAGGTATTGGCCTTCGCAGGCAACTTGGCCGGGGTCTCGATGGACGAGATTGCCGCCGCCACGAAGAAACTGACGCTGAAGCTCTCCGATGCAGCAGGCGGGACCGGCACGGCAGTAGCGGCCCTGCAACGCCTGCACCTGACCGCCACCGATCTGCAGGCACTGCCACTCGATGAGCGCATCGTGGCCATCCAGGATGCCCTGGCGAAGTTTGTTCCACCCGCCGAACGGGCGGCCGTGGCTTCCGCGCTCTTCGGCGACAAGGCGGCCTTGGCCTTCAGCCGGATCGACAGCGCCACTCTTCGCCAGGCCTCGCAGGATGTGACCGACTTCGGCGTGGCGGTATCGGATCAGGATGCCGACCAGATCCGGACCGCTGGCGATGCCATCGACCGCCTCGGTCTCGTCTGGCTCGGCCTGACCAACCAGTTGACCGTCGCCGTCGCTCCGGCGCTGGAAACCGTGGCCAACGCGCTGGCCGATGCCACGCGAAAGGGTGGCGTGTTTCAGACCAGCATCGCCTTCCTCGGCGGCCACATCGGCGAAATCGCCAGCATTGCCGGGGCTTTCGCCACCTTCTTCGCCGGGCGATTTGTTCTCTCCCTAGGGGCTGCAGCGCTGGGCGTCACCGGGTTTTCCCTTTCGCTGACCGTGCTCAAAGGGGCCCTGATCCGCACCGGGATCGGCGCCCTGATCGTCGGTGCGGGGGAACTGGTCTATCAGTTCTCGCGGCTGGTCCAAGGTGCTGGCGGCTTTGGTGCAGCCCTTGGTTTGCTGACTGATCTGGCAAGCGAGGTCTGGGACCGGATCGGACTTGGGCTTGATGCGGTGGTGGCCAGCCTGGCCGCCAGCTGGTCAGGCATCACCGCGACCGTGGCTGAGGCGATTCAGGGCGCGCTGGTCGCGGTGGTGGGCTTTGGCAATTCCGCGACCGGGGTGTTCCAAGGCTCGTTTGATGCGGTCAAGGCGATATGGGCCGCCCTGCCCTCAGCCATTGGTGACTTCGCCTTTCAGGCGGCAAACGGGCTGATAGGCGGCGTCGAGGCCATGCTGAACGGGGTCGTGAGCCGGATCAACACCTTCATCAGCGGGCTGAATGCGGCTCTGGCCCTGCTGCCGGATTGGGCCACGGGCGAAGGTGGCATCCAGATCGGCACCCTCGATCAGGTCACACTTGGCCGCGTCGACAACCCCTTTGCCGGGGCAGCGACCGCAGCCGGGACCGCTGCTGCCGCTGCCTTCAAGGCCGCGATGGGCAAGACCTATATCGAGACGCCGGATCTCGGGCTTGGCACCATGGCTGGCGATGCGCGCAGCCGGGCTGATGGCTACCGGGAGGCCTCGGGCATGCTGGCGGATGCCGCGACGCGACCCCTCGCCAGTTGGCAGGCACTGCAGGGGGCGATGACGGCCGCCGCAACAGAGGGCGCAGCTGCTCTCGATGCCGCCTCGGTGGCCGCAGATGGAACGACCGAGGCCCTCAATGGCGCGGGCCGCGCAGCAGGAGGGGCTGGTGCTGCTGGCAAAGCCGCGGGCGATGCGACAGCGGCCGGTGCCGAGGCGGCAAAGACTGGCTGGGCGGCGGTGGCCGCCGCCCTCTCCGACTATGCGGCCAAGGCCAAGGACATCGGTGCAGACATCGGCCAGTCACTGGTGGGCGCATTCCAGAGTGCGGAGGACGCTGTGGGCAATTTCGTGAAGACCGGCAAGTTCAGCTTTGGCGATCTCGTCACCTCGATCCTGGCCGATTTCGCCAAGCTCGCGGTGCGGAAGTCCATCCTCGGACCGCTGGCCAACCTGCTGTCCGGTGCGCTGGGCGGCGCTGGCGGAATCTTCGCCAGTGTCTTGCATGCGGGCGGCATGGTCGGCAGATCCGGTCCAGGTCGCATGATCCCTGCCCTGGCCTTTGCCGGAGCACCCCGCATGCATTCGGGCGGCTTTGCAGGTCTGCGCCCCGACGAGGTGCCCGCCATTCTGCAGAAGGGCGAGAGGGTGCTCTCAAGGCGCGAAGCCGCGAGCTTCGGCGCGGGCGGCGGCTCGGTCAACATCACCATCCAGACCCGCGACGCGGAGAGTTTCCGTCAATCGCGCACGCAAGTGGCGTCCGACATCGCGCGCGCCGTCTCCTTTGGACGCAGAGGCATATGATGAGCTTTCACGAGATCCGGTTTCCGGACAATATCAGCCGGGGCGCCAAGGGCGGACCCCAGCGCCGCACACAGATCGTGGCCCTCGCTTCGGGTGACGAGGAGCGCAATGCCAGTTGGGGCAATTCGCGCCGCGCCTATGATGCCGCCTACGGGATCCGCCGCGCCGATGATCTGGCGGCGGTGGTGGCCTTCTTCGAAGCGCGCAATGGCAGGCTCCATGGGTTTCGCTGGAAGGATTGGGCGGACTACAAATCCAGCCTTCCCTCGCAACCCATCACGGGCTTTGACCAGCCTCTGGGTCTAGCGGATGGCACCACGTCCGTCTTCCAACTGGTCAAGGAGTACCGGTCGGGGGCCCAGACTTGGGTGCGGCCCATCACCAAGCCAGTGGCGGGAACCGTGGTGATCAATGGTACCATCCCAGAGGGGCCGGAATTGGTCGAGTCCTGGGATGACATGCAGGACAATGCGACCTGGTTCAATTCCGGCACGTTGGGGGCTCCATCGTCGGAAAGCTATGGTGGCTTCACGCGCGCCTATCTTCTTGGCACCACGGGGATCGGGCTCCGTCGCAACCTCGGGGGACCACCGGGTTATCTGGGCTCACCGGTGGTGCCGGGCACCGTCTACCGGGTCAAAGCCTGGATGAAAGAGGGGACAACGACCAACCCGGTCGTGCTAGTCCGCTCGCCACTCTACGATTCCGGGATCCGTGGCTCCTATGCCTCCCCTTCTGCCTTTCAGACAGACTCTGGCTGCGCCGTCATCTCGAACGTCACCGCCACAAACCTCGGCGGCACGAACTGGCTCTGGAGTTTCGACATGGTGCCGAATGCCGGTGTCACGAAGCTCTTCCTCTGCATCGGCTTTTATGGGGCCGGCGATCGGAACCTGACGATCTATGCCGGCAGCATCCGCACGCCGGAGGTGACCGGCCCCGCCACTGGCTGGACCGTCGATCCGACCACGGGAATCGTGACCTTCGCTTCGCCTCCTGTTGCGGGTGGCGTGCTGACCGCCGGCTTTGAATTCGATGTGCCGGTCCGCTTTGACACCGATGATCTGCCGGTGACGCTCGACCTCGAGCGGCTGGGCTCGATCACCTCCATTCCCCTGATCGAGGTGCGGCGATGAAGACCCTGCCCCCTGGACTGCAAGCCCATCTCGGCGAAGGCACCACAACCCTCGCTTGGTGCTGGCGCATTGAACGAAGGGACGGCGCCATCTTCGGCTTTACGGACCATGATCTGCCGCTGGTTTTCGGTGGCACCACATTCGCGCCGGAGAGCGGTTTCACGCCCTCGGAGATCCGGGTGTCGCAGGATTTCGGCGTCGACTCTCAGGATGTGGAGGGTGCTCTGACCTCCGACGTCATCACGGAGACCGACATTCTGGATGGACGGTGGGACAATGCTTCGATCGAGGTCTGGCGGGTCAATTGGCAGGCGACCGATCAACGCGTCCTGATGCGGCGCGGCAATCTGGGCGAGATCCGGCGCGGACGCATAAGCTTTGTCGCCGAAGTGCGCTCGCTCACCCACTTCCTGAACCAGACGGTGGGGCGGACCTATCAATATTACTGCGATGCCGATCTCGGCGATGCGCGTTGTGGCGTGGACCTGACCTCTGCGGGCCGCTTCGCGACGGGCACCGTCTCAGGCCTCGTCGGGGAGCGTGGATTTGCCTCTGCGGCGCTGGCAGGTCTTGAGGATCAGGCCTTCGTCCAAGGTCTGGTCACTTGGATCACCGGCGCCAACGAGGGTCGCAAGGCCGAGATCGCTGGCTTTGCCGACGGGGTGCTGACCCTCTTCGAAGTGTCGGTGCGCCCCATCGCGCTGGGCGACAGCTTCCGAGCGACATTGGGCTGCGACAAGCAGTTTGCCACCTGCAAGGCGAAGTTCGCCAATGCGCTGAACTTCCGGGGCTTTCCCCATATGCCGGGCGAGGAAGCCACTCTGCGCTATCCCAATCGCGGGGACGCCAATGATGGCGCCCCGCTCGCCAAACGGACCTGAACCATGCAAGACCCACTCCTTCGCGCGGCCGATCCATCGGTCGTGATCGCAATCGCACGCGCCTGGATCGGCACGCCCTATCTGCATCAGGCCTCCACAAAGGGCGCCGGGGCCGATTGTCTGGGCCTTGCCCGAGGGATCTGGCGTGAGTTGCAGGGGTCCGAGCCCTTTGCCGTGCCCGCCTACACGCGCGATTGGGGCGAGGTCGGTGGGCGGGAAGTTCTTCTGGAGGCGGCCCGCCGGTTCCTGATCGAACTGCCCGTCGATCAGGCCGGGCCCGGCGCACTGCTTCTCTTCCGCATGGGACCGTCGGTTCCGGCCAAACACTGCGGGCTTCTCGCGGCAAGCCTTGGAGAAGGTACTGACCGGCTAAACCTCATCCATGCCTATGACCGGACCGCCGTGATCGAGGAGCCGTTCACGCGCCTTTGGCAGCGCCGCACTGCCTTCGCCTTTCTCTATCCCGCTACAGCCAATTCCGCTGCCCCCGAACCCCAGGCCTCCTGACATGGCGACACTCCTTCTCGCGGCGTCAGGTCAGGCCATCGGCGCAGGCTTTGGCGGGTCGATCCTCGGCCTCTCGGGTGCTGTGATTGGTCAGGCTGCAGGATCGATCGTCGGGACGATCATCGACAGCCGGATTGCTGCTTCCTTTCAGCCGAACCAGATTTCCGAAGGCGCGCGTCTCGAAAGCCTTCGGGTGACCTCGTCAACCGAGGGCGCGGTGATCCCAAACCTCTATGGTCGCATGAAGATCGGCGGCACGATCTTCTGGGCCACGGATTTCCTCGAGACGGCCACAACCACCACGCAGGGCGGCGGGGGCAAGGGTGGAGGGGGCGGCAAGGTCAAGACCACGACCTACGCCTATTCGGCCTCCTTCGCCGTGGGTCTCTGCGAAGGACCGATCTCGGGCATCGGCCGCATCTGGGCGGATGGCAAACCCTTCGATGTGCCAGGTGCAGTTTGGCGCGTTCATCATGGCACCGACAGCCAGACTCCCGATCCCTTCATCCTCTCGAAGATGGGTACTGACAACGCTCCGGCCTATCGCGGTCTTGCCTACGTCGTCTTCGAAGAACTGCCGCTCGAGAAGTTCGGCAACCGGCTGCCACAGTTGTCCTTCGAAGTCCTGCGGCCGACGGCAAGCGTTGGCGCGCTGGAGGATGCACTCCGCACGGTCACCCTGAGCCCGGGTCATGGCGAGTTCGGCCTTGCCACCGAGACCATCCTGCGCTCGGTCAGCGGTACCAGCCATCCCGAAAATGAGACCAGCACCGCCGGCAAGGCCGACTTTCTGGCCTCGCTCGACCAGTTGGAGCAGGTGGCCAACAATCTCGAAAGCGTCACGCTCAGTGTCAGCTGGTTCGGCACCGATCTCAGGGCCGGGTCCTGCCAGATAAAGCCCGGCGTCGAGGCCGCCACCAAGACCACGACGCCCAAAACTTGGATGGTCAACGGACTAAGCCGTGCCTCGGCCCATGTGATCAGTCAGATCAGCGGCCTGCCGGCCTTCGGCGGAACACCCGCAGATTTTGCGGTGGTGCAAGCCATCGCGGAACTGCGTGCCCGGGGAAAACGGATCACCTTTTCCCCCTTGGTGATGATGGATTTGCCCGACGGGAACACGCTGCCCAACCTTTACAGCGCCAATGCAGCGGCTTTGGGCCAGCCCGCCTATCCCGGTCAGGACCGGATCACGATCTCACCCGCCCCCGGTCAGACCGGCACCGTCGACAAGACCGGGACGGCTGCTGCACAGATCGCGGCGTTCTTCGGCTTGGCCACCAGTGCCAACTTCTCGGTCAGCGGTACGAGTGTCACCTGGACCGGATCGCCCGTCGATTGGGGCTACCGGCGGATGGTCCTGCACTATGCCAAGCTTTGTGTGGCCGCTGGTGGCGTGGACACCTTCCTGATTGGCTCGGCCCTGACCTCCCTGACACGCGCGCGTTCCGGTGCCAGCACCTATCCTGCAGTTGCAGCCCTGCGAACCCTTGCTGCCGACTGCCGGGCGATCCTCGGGTCGGACACGAAGATCGGCTATGCCGCCGATTGGGACGATTATTCCTGCCACCGGCCCGAGGATGGCTCGGGCGATGTCTTCTTCCATCTGGATCCGCTTTGGTCGGACAGCAACATCGATTTCGTAGGGATCAATGCCTTCGCTCCCTTGGCGGATTGGCGAGATGGTGCAAGCCATCTCGATGCCAGCGGCGGCTGGACCGGCATCCATGACCCGAACTACCTGAAGTCCAACATCGAGGGAGGCGAGTTCTTCGACTGGACCTATGCCTCCGACAGCGATCGGACCCTGCAGACCCGCACGCCGATCGCGGACCCTATCTATGGCAAGCCTTGGGTCTTCCGATCCAAGGACGTCCGGAATTGGTGGCTGAACACGCACCGCAACCGGCCGGGCGGGGTGCAGAGCGGCACCACCTCGGCATGGGTACCGCAGTCCAAGCCGATCCGCTTCCTGCAGTTGGGCTGCTCTGCCGTGGACAAGGGCGCCAACCAGCCGAGCGTCATGATCAATGGCAAAAGCAGCACCAGCGCTCTGCCATGGTTCTCGAATGGAAGGCGCGACGACCTGATCCAGCGGCGTGTCCTCGAGGCCCAGATCGGCTATTGGTCGGACGCATCAAAGAACCCGGTCTCTGCCGTCTATGGCCGTGCCATGATCGATATGGCCGAATGCGCCGTCACGTCCTGGGATGCGCGACCCTTTCCGGCCTTTCCGTCGCGAACCGATGTCTGGAGCGACACCTCGGATTGGGCCTTGGGCCGATGGCTGAACGGGCGTCTTGGCAATGCCGGTCTTGGGGCTTTGGTCGAGGCCATCTGCGCGCGGTCGGGGATCGATCCGGGGGCACTCGATGTCTCGCGGCTGGCCGATCTGGTGCCGGGCTATGTCATTACCTCGCTCGAAAGCCCGCGATCTTCGATTGCTCCCCTCGCGCGTTACTTCGGCTTTGATGGGGTGGAAAGCCAGGGCATCCTCCGCTTCGTGCCGCGGGGCGGGTCGGCTATCGCCGCGATTGATCCTGGCACCCTCATGGCCGCAGGAAATGCCGACGCTGAGCCCATCGAGTTCACCCGGGCGCAGGAGACCGAACTGCCCCGCGTCCTGAAGTGGCGGCTTCTGTCAGCAGACGAGAATTACGAGGCGGTGACCGTGGAAGCGCGACGGATCACGGTCGACTCTGTCCGTGTCGCGGCCGAGCAGTTTGCCATCGCCCACCCGCCCTCCGCAGCGGACAGGAACGCGCGCCGCGCGCTTCTGGAGGCTTGGGTCGGACGCGAGACGGCGACCTTTGCCCTGCCGCCCTCCCGGTTGGCGCTCGATCCGACCGATATGGTGACCCTTAGCCATGACGGCCGCGACCTCGACTTCGTCCTGACCAAGATCGCTGACAGCACCGTGCGGCGGATCGATGCCGTGCGCCATGATACAGCGATCTATGGTCTGGCCGAAGGACCGGCGCGTGGGACGGCCCCCGCGATCCCGACGGTCTTCGGACCGCCCGAAGCCGTGATCCTCGACCTGCCGCAATTGAGCGAGGATCTGCCGGCCTGGCGTCCTCTGGCCGCCGTCGCTGCCTCGCCCTGGTATGGCAGGGCCGCGATCTGGCGCAGCGCGTCGCTCGACGGCTTCTCGCTCTTTGCAACTGGGCAGGTTCCGGCACAGATGGGCGTCCTTGCGGATGCGCTGGGCGCCGGTCCCGCGTGGCGCTTTGACCTCGGCAATGCGGTGCTGTTGGATCTGGCCTCGGGGTCTCTGGCCAACGTGACGGACGAGCAACTCTTCGCGGGTGCCAATGCGCTGGCTTTGGAGACCGCACTCGGCACTTGGGAGATCATTCAGTTCGGAACGGCAACGCTGATCTCGCCGGGACGCTGGCGCCTCACGCGTCTCCTGCGCGGTCAGTCGGGAACCGACGATGCAATCATCCCCTCGGCACCGATTGGCAGCCGGGTCGTGATCCTTGGCCAGCCCCTCGTGGCCTTGCCCATCACCGAGGGGGAACTGGGTATGCCGTGGAACTGGCTTTTCGGCCCGATCGACCGGCCGGCCAGTGATCCGGTCAATCTGGGGCTGGCCTTTACGCCTCAGGGGCGCGGCCTGCGTCCCTGGAGTCCGGTGCGCGTGAAAGGCGTCTGGATGGGCTCTGGCGATATCGCCGTCACTTGGGTGCGACGAACCCGGTCGCTCTCGGGGGACTCCTGGCTGGCGCCGGAAGTTCCGCTGGGCGAGACGGTCGAGTCCTATGACGTCGACGTGCTCGACGGTGCGGGCGCGGTCGTCCGGACCGTGGAAAGCCTCCCCTCGCCGGCATGGACCTATCTGGCCTCCGACCAGACCGCAGACTTCGGGGGGCCTGTCGTCACGCTGCACCTGCGCATCAGTCAGAACGGCCAGCTTGGTCGCGGCGCGTCCGCAACCTGCACGCTCACCGCCTGAACCGCAATCACTGCGGTCCATCCCTCCCTGTCAGCTTGAGGAACCCCCATGACGACCTCCCCCAATCTGGTCCTGCCCTACCTTGCAGCGAACCAAGCGCAAAAGCATGTCACGGTGAACGAGGCGCTCCGCAACCTCGACGCCGTCATCCAGATCAGCGTCCAGAGCGCGGCGCTGGCCACGCCACCGCTCAGTCCGTCCAATGGCCAACGCTGGATCGTGGCCGCCTCGCCCACCGGCGCCTGGACAGGACAGGCCACGAAGATCGCCGCGTGGCAGGATGGCGCATGGGCGTTCTACGCCCCCCTCGACGGCTGGCAGGCCTGGGATGTGGCGACACGCCGTCTCCTCTATTGGGATGCCCTGACCGGCGCATGGTCGGTGCTCACCAGCACCGTCTTCTCCGACGCCACCTTCACCTGGCAGGACAATGGCGATGCCACCAAGCAGGCCCGGGTCGAGCTTTCAGGGATCACGGCTGGAGCCACACGGATCCTGACCCTCCCCGATGCCAGCGGCACCATCGTGCTCGAGGGCTTCGTTGCCACACTGACCAACAAGACGATCAGCTTTGCCTCCAACACCTTCTCTGGCTATCTGCCCGCCGCGAACCTGCCCGCTCTCACCGGCGATGTGACGACACCGGGCGGCTCGGGGGCCACCACCATCGCCAACAACGCCGTGACCAATGCCAAGACGGCACAGATGACGAGCGGCACCTTCAAGGGCCGGAAGTCTGTGGGCTTGGGTGATCCCGAGGATCTCTCGGCCGCAGATGCGACAGCACTTCTGGACGTCTTCACGTCAAGCCTGAAGGGTCTGGCCCCCGGCTCGGGCGGCGGGACCACGAACTATCTGCGTGCCGACGGCACATGGGCGGCCCCGTCCGGCACGGCCACGATCTTTCCCGACACGAGCTTCACGATCCAGAACATCACAACCCCGTCCAAGCAGATCGCCTTTGACGCCAGCCTGATCGCACCGGCGACGACACGGACGCTCAAAGCACCGGACCGGTCCGGAACACTGGCTCTGGTCGAGACCTCGCTCGGTCAGGGCATTCTGCAAGCACGTCTTCAAGGTCTGGGAGCCTACTGACATGGCAGCAAACACCTCACCCATCTTCGGTCTTTCGGTCAAGAACAGCTGGTCCGGGGCGATCACCACTGCGGACACGTCGCTGACCGCACCCAGTACCGGCGGCGCGCAGGTCATGGTGGCAGGCACGGAGGGCGCCTTCGTCAAGCGCCTTCTGGTCAAGCCATTGGGGACCAACGTGGCCACCGTGCTGCGCCTCTTTCTGAACAACGGCTCGGCCATCGGCACGTCGGCCAACACCGCGCTGATCAAGGAGATCACCCTGCCTGCCACCACGATCTCTCAATTGGCCGCCGGCATCGACTATGAGATCCCACTCAATCTCCAGATCCAGTCGGGCTACAAGCTCTACGCCGCCATCGGCACTGCTATCGCTGCCGGCGTCATCGTCACCGCAGAATATGCGGACTACTGACGGATGAGCGGTATCCCTCAACCTTTTGAGCCGGGCGCATCCCGCCTCATTATCGGCACCGGTCAATGGGTCGCCATCGATCTGCCCGACAGTGCCAACCTCTTGCACCTGATCCTTGTCGGTGCCGGCGGCAATGGCGGCAGTGGCCACAGTGCTGCTGCAGCCAGCAACCGGGGTGGCGGTGGTGGCGGCGGTGCCGGTGCCATCACGCGTGGATCGATCCCGGTCTTTCTCCTTCCCAATCGCAAGTTATTCCTGCTCCTCGGGGCAGGTGGCAGTGGTGTCGACAGCCGGGCGGCCATCAGCCCGAGCACCAATGTGGCGAGCCTGATCCTCGGGGCTGATGCCGGCAGCAATGGCACTGGCGGATCCTCCGTCAGCGGTGGTCCCGGTGGATCTGGCGGGGCAGCGATGCTTTCAACTCTCGGGATTCTGACCTCGGCCATCAGTTTCAACTCTGTGGCAGGCGGTCAGGGTGGGGCGGGCGGGGCGCAGACCGGACTTGGTGGCGCCCCCTACACCATCTCGACCTCCGGCAAGTTCGTGACCGGCGGCGGTGGGGGTGGCGGTGTGTCCAGCGGTGGCCAGGCAGGTGGCAGCGTCACCGGAACTGGCTTCATCCCGACTGTGAACGGCGGCGCTGCCGGATTTAACCGGGGCGACGACGGGTCGTTCAACCGGCCTCCGCAGATGTTTTTTCTGGGCGGCGGCGGGGGTGGATCGTCCAACGCGAGCCTCGGCGGCGATGGCGGCGATGCTGCTCCGGGTGCTGGGGGTGGCGGAGGTGGTGGGGGCACCACCGGCGGCACAGGTGGCAAGGGCGGGCCGGGCTTTGCGTTGGTGTCCTGGAGCTGAAGATGGACCGGTAGACCGCCGCGGGTTTGGGCTGGAGCGCACGGCAAAACCGCCGAAGTAGGATCAATTAAAGGGACAAGACCCATGGCAGACAACGCCGATCGCGGCATCACCATCAACAAGGCGCTGGCCTGGACTATGCTGGTCTCGGTCACCGCCCTGATCTGGTGGGGCGGCGGGACACTGGCCTCCTTGCAGAGCGCCGCTGACCGCCTCACCACCGCCCTCACCGAAACCCGCGAGATGATCGTGGCCGAGCGCGCCAGCTCCGCACAGCTCGAGGCCCGAGTCCGCGCCCTGGAAAACAGTGCTACTCGGCAGGACACCCGCTTTGATGCGCTCTCCGTTTCGATCAACGAATTGAAACAACAGGCTCGCGAGACGAACACGCTCCTGCGGGAACTGGCGCAAAGGCCCTGAGCCGACCAGAACCCAATCCACTACCAGAACCACCCCGGCCCGCCAGTACGGCGGGCTTTTTGTTGCCAATGATCATGCCCGTAACCCGGGCAGTAGGAGGAAACCCATGACTGCAGACACCAACGAGGCGATCCGCCTCATTCAGACTGGCCTTGATCAGCTTGGCCACACGCCCGGCGCCGTCGATGGCCAATGGGGCGTTAGGACCGCCCGCGCCCTGAAGCAGCTCATCGCCGCCAATGGCCGCGCGGCATCCCTCGCGCCACCGGGTCCGCTGCCCTGGATCACCGAAGCCAAGACCGCGCTAGGCCGTCATGAGGCACGCGATCGGTCCTGGCTGATGGACTGGCTCAAGCGCGATGGCCGCAGTTTGGGTGATCCGGCCAAGAACCCTTGGTGCGGCGACTTCGTGGAAACCTGCATCCGCATGGGCCTGCCCGATGAGCCGCTATTGGGCGCGCTCGGCACCAATCCCTACTGGGCTCGCAACTGGTTGCTGTTCGGGCAGGCGGTTCAGCCGGTCATCGGCGCCGTCCTGATCTTCGAACGGGGCTCCGGTGGACATGTCGGTTTCGCCGTCGGGCAGGACGATGCGCATTTCTACGTTTTGGGCGGCAACCAGTCCGACGCCGTCACGGTGGCTCGGATCGCCAAATCCCGCCTCCTCGGCGCGCGGTGGCCCGCGACCTATCCGCCCCGCCTACAGCGACTGCCCACCATGAAGCCCGGCGAATTCCTCACCATCACCAATGAAATCTGAACTGGAGAACACCATGCTGAAACCTGCAATCCTGGCACTTCTGCGCCAGATCCTGACCGTCGCGGGCACCGCGCTGGTCGCAAAGGGCTATGTCCAGGCATCTGATGTAGAGCCAGTGATCGGTGCGATGCTGACGATCGGGTCGGTGGTCTGGTCGTTGGCGGACAAGCGAGGAAGGTGACCAATTTGAGGGCATGAGGCCAATTGCCCACGGTTCGTCTGGCCTCCGGCTGATCCTCGTACGTCAACTTCGGGCGGACCGCCGACCGTGCGATGCAGATGCAGGCGTTTGCCAGATGCAGGGATGCCTTCTTTCGTCTGGCGCTTGTCACTTTCGCGTTCTGACCCTGAAATCGTGCCCTATCGAGGCTGGCGGGTTCTCAATCAGGCACGATGTTGAACCCCAAGCTTGGGTCAAGGTCGCCCGGTAATCATTGGCTTGACGAGATTGCGGCGAAGTGCGCGGCTTTCGAGGGCCACTCCCGCAACGTGGATCACGGCTAGAACCAGCATCAGGTTTGCAAAGAGTTCGTGGACCTCCTTCAGAACGCCTCCATCGCCCTCTTCCTCTTCCTGCGAAACCTCGTCCTCTGACAAAAGCAGCGACCCGTCGCCGGAGTTCACAATCGCTTCCTGCGCCGCCATATTCCAAGGCGTAGCCGCGTTGGTCATTGCCAGCCCGGTGCCGATCACAACGGCCAAAGAGAGCCAAAGAGCGTAGACCATCATCGCGCCAGCTGGGTTGTGCGAAGGATACTCCCGGGGTTTTCCGCGCAGAACTTCTCCCAGATGCGCAAGGGCCTTGAACGGCGATGGCGGGAAGGCACTAAATCGCGCCTCCCTATTTCCCAAAAGACCCCAGACCATGCGCAAAGCCAAGAATGCGCCGCCCACCCAACCCAAGGCGACGTGGAAAGCAGTCCCGCCTTCCGAAATCAGAGCATTCAAGACAACGACTGCGGCTATGACCCAATGACTGGCCCGCACAATGATATCCCAGCCGGGCGATGCGTTGCGTTCCATCGATCAGTCGCCCTTCTTGATATTTGCGACGGCCCCATTCGTCGGATCAAGCGCGGTCTCAAGCTTGTCGCCGGAAATCGTCATCTTGCAGACGGCCCCGACTTTGCCGCCTTCGGCTTCGAATTTCTGCAAGGGACAGCCGGCTTTTTCGAGCGCGACCTTGGCACAATCACCATTCGTGCCGATCATGTCTCCGATCTTAACCCCGGCAACACCGAGCGCCGGATTCAGGGAAAGAACGAGTGCGAGCAAGACTTTGTTCATAGGTTGACTCCATCAGCGCCTTTGATTCGGCATTCCATGGAAGTACGTAGTGAGGACCGCTCCGATCCATATGCCGCGCGGCAGAAACTGTGCTGGATAAGCAAGTGCTGAGAGCGAGGGACTCGGATCAGGGCTGATCGCGAGCCAAATTTGGTGAGATGCCCGTATCGTCGTTTTCCTGCCCAGCGGCCCTTGGCTTGATCCTGAGAGCCCTTAACGAATTCAAGATTACGGCCACGTCAATCAGCTCCTGCAGGAGCGCACCCTGCACCGGCGTCAGATATCCAAAGGCGGCCGCAACCATGCCCACTACTGACATGCCGATCCCTGCTGCAACGCTCTCCAAGGCGATACGCCGCGAGCGCTGGGCTACTTCGATGCCCGGCAGCAGACGATCGAGGTGATCCACCAACAACACCACATCCGCCGCTTCCGCAGACGCCGCTGCTCCACGCGCACCCATCGCAACCCCGATATCGGCGGCCGCAAGTGCCGGTGCATCATTCACACCGTCGCCGACCATCATGACCGGGCCATTCTTTCGCTCCGTCAGGACCAGCAAGACTTTCTGGTCCGGCGTCAGATCCGCACGCACCGCGTCGAGACCGAGCCCTGCAGTAATTGCCTCCGCCACCGCACGGCGATCGCCAGTGGCCAGAAGGATGCGGGTGATCCCCAATCGGCGTAGGCCAGAAAGCATATCTGCCGTGCCAGATCGCAACGCATCGGCCATCACGATGTGACCCATCGGTCTACCGTCCACTGCAAGTGATACGACGACCGATCCCGCCGCAATCACAGAACTTTCAGGGTCGGAGGTCCCAATTTCCTTCGTTACGAAACCTGCACCACCCACCACGGCGCGGCGGCCGGCGATGGTCCCCGCAACACCTTCCCCCGGTGTTTCGATCACGTCTGCAGGGATTGGCAAGGCAGTACCTTTTGATCGCGCCGCTGAAACGATTGCCTGCGCGATCGGGTGTTTCGACGCCTGATCAAGGGCCGCCGCGAAATGCAGAACTTCGTCCTCTGACATATCGCCATGGGTTTGAATGGACACTATTTGCGGTCGCCCATCGGTCAGCGTACCCGTTTTGTCCAAGATAAGCGTCGTGATCCGCGCCAACGCTTCCAAGGGTTTCGCGCCTTTTATCAGCACTCCGAAATGCGCTGCCCTTGAAAGACCGGCCACCAGTGCGACTGGAACGGCGAGGATCAGCGGACAGGGTGTGGCAACAACAAGTACCGCGACCGCACGGATCGGGTCACCGGTGAACCACCAGGCGCCTGCCGCAAGTGCGACGGTGACAGCGAGGAACAGCATGGAGTAGCGGTCGGCCATCCGCGCCATCGGCGCCTTGGAAGCTTGCGCTGCCTCGACCAGCCGTACAATCCCCGCATAAGTACTGTCAGCTGCCGCCCTTGTGACGCAAAGATCAAAGGCCTCGCCGGCGTTCGTAGAACCGCTCATCACGTCCTGGCCCTGTTCCAGCCGTATCGGCATCGACTCGCCCGTCAGGGCGGATTGGTCCAGCACCGCTCGGATACTCTTCACCGTGCCGTCCACAGGGGCCACATCGCCTTGCCGTATGAGCAGCAGGTCGCCGGGTGAGATTTCTTCCAAAGGCACATCCTCGAGCGCGCTGCCTCGGTGACGGGTCGCCGTCCGCGGCACACGCGACAGAAGATCGCTCATTTCTCGTCGCGCTCGACCCTCGGCAAAGCTTTCAAGAAATGTCCCACCTGAATACATCACGGCAACCACAGCCGCTGCCAGCGGCTCGCCAAACAGCAACGCTGCAGTCATGGACAAAGCCGCCACTATGTCTAGCCCGACCTCGCCCTTCAAAAGGCTTCTGACGATCTCGATAACAAGTGCGGCAAGAACAGGGATCACGCCCGCTGCCCATGCTAAAGCTGCCAAATCGGGTTTGCTCGCCAGCAGCAATCCGATACCGGCGACCAAACCCAAGAGTGCCACCGACAGCAGAGCAACGCTGATGCGATCATGATAAGAATGGGTCATCTGGGCTACATCCTCGGTTTGGCAACATGTCAAATGGCGATACTGGGCAAAGTCCGTACGACCGGCGTCTTTCCAATTTGAAGGCTGCAGTTCAATGCCAGACATCGGCTGAGGGGCATTGCACCGGGAGCGACGGCAACTGAAAGGCCAACTTAAGTGGATCGATCATGAGATCGGGAGGCTGCTGTCGACACACCGGTCAACGGAAAGGCTGCTTTCCCCGCCATATTTCTGGTTCCTATGAACACCCTGACGTAACCCTATTTTGCGCGTCTATTTTCGTCCTTGATCCAAGTCAGCGCGCTTCTCTGGAAACCAGTTTCGTCATCGTTCGGTTGTGCATTCCGCCGGCTGCCGACGGCAGAATACAGTCGACATCGATAGACGGGAGGCGGCTTGATCGTTCAGATCGCTCACCCTTTTCGGTCTGGTTCTGAAATCGACGGCGCACATTCGGTGCAGGAACAGGTGCCATTCCGCACCTATTCGAACGCAAAAGTGGTCACCGTGCCAAGCCACGTCCAAGTCGTTGCCACCATCCCAAGGCTGCGCAACAGGCAGCGTCGACCTCGGAAGCATGATCCCGAGATCGACCGCTTAGCCAGAAATGCAACAGAAAGTAGCGCGCAGAGTTGGGCACTCTTGCCGATGTATCAGCTTTAGGATCGCGATCTACGAGCCGAAATGACGGAAGCCTGCGCCCTCAGACACTAACCCCGAAGATACGCCCCACACCTGCCGTGATTGCCATGGCGGCGGCGCCCCAAAACAGAACGCGCAACGTTGCCCGCGCCTTTGGTGCGCCTCCCGCCTGCGCCCCCAACGCGCCAAGCGCTGCCAGAGCCACCAGTGTTATGCCGACTACGTACCAGATGATCCCGTCGGTCGGCGAAACAGCTGCCGCTACCAGCGGAACGGCTGCGGCGATCGTGAAGGTCAGCCCCGAGGCAAATGCCGCCTGCAAAGGGTTCGCGGCGTGAACCTCGGACAGACCGAGTTCCTCACGCACATGTGCCGCAAGCGCGTCGCCCTGGCTCAGTTCACGAGCAACCAAGGCAGCGGTACTCTTGCTGAGGCCACGTGATTGATAGATGGAAACCAGCTCGGCTTCCTCGCCAACCGGGTCCTGAAGGATCGCCAGGCGCTCGCGCGAGATATCAGCACGCTCCACATCGGCTTGAGAGCTGACCGAAACATACTCGCCGGCGGCCATGGACATGGCACCGGCGGCGATACCTGCAGCCCCAGCAATCAGGATGGCGGTGCGGTCGGGGCCGGCAGCGGCCACGCCGACGATCAGGGATGCGACAGAGACAATCCCGTCATTTGCGCCCAAGACAGCTGCGCGCAGCCAGCCAGCACGGTTGATGTAATGCGGTGCCTCGTGGGCGGATTCGTAGGTCATTTAGGGTCCTGACGTTTGTGTGAAAGCATCATGGCCGCAGAGGATTGCCCGCGGGGTGCGAGTCTGCGGTCCGGATCAGTGTTAGGTTGCGGTATTTGCGGTGCTGGGCCCTGTCAGGGATCTGTCACCCATCAGTTCCTCTAGAAAAACCGAGGCGAATTGTGCCCGGTTGGAGACACCCGACTTCGCGTACACTCGCGCGAACTGCGCGCGGATCGTTCCCGGTGCCGCGTCTCGAAGTTTTGCGATGTCGACGATATCCAGTCCTTTGAGGGAAAGCTGTGCCACTTCGCATTCTGCCGGGGTCAGCTTCCAGGCTTCAAACCGGGCATCCATCACCTTTAGGAAAGCCCCGCTTGCGACACCAAGGGCAGAGGCCTGTGCTTTGGCGCGGCGCAGTACCGTCCGCAATTCGCGTATGGCGAAGTAGATGCCGATGATCAGCGCAAGCGCCACGGGCAGTTCCGTGAGGGGATGCCGCTTGTCCGCAGCGCTGTGCAGTTCCATCAAGGCATCGCCAAAGAAGAAGACGGCCGCCAAGACCTCAACGATCAGGGCCACCATAATTGTTGCGGGCGCTTGCCAGCGGGCAAGATTTGGTTTCACTTGAAGCAGGCTCCAGCCATCGGGCTTTGCGGCGAAATCCGCTAGCCTCCCGACCCAAGCTAGGCTGGTTCCAAGGTCTCCACAATCGACCCGCAGGCCTATAAACTCGACAATAAGCAATTGCTGACGGTCGAATTCTGGACAAAATCGGGATGCTTACGTCTGTGTCCTACTTGTGAGAGCCCTAGTCTTCAGCCCTGGCGCGACGATGTCCCCTTTTGCCAAAGCTCCCGAAACAAACCCGAGTCCGTTGAGAGGAAGCCATCCCAAGGCAGTCAGATGACTGCCGTGGGACGGATAGGATCAGAACAAGAAGTCGTTGGTGGTCAAGCTGGAGGCCGCAACCCCGTCAAGCACGATTGTGTTGAGGCCATAGGTCAGTAGGGCGCTGCCCCCGACCTCGGTCAGATGATGCGCCACAAGGTCGGTGAACCCGTGCACGCCGCTCAGGCCGGACAGGTCGATCACCTCACCCGACTGCGCCGTATCAAAGTCCGTCACCTCGTCGTGCCCGGAACGTCCGGAGAACACAAAGTGGTCCCCACCGGCCCCACCCGTGACGGTGTCATCGCCCGCCCTTCCATTGATGCGATCCGCACCACCGAGGCCGTAGATGTGCTCGGACAACTTCGTGCCTGCCAGCGCGTTGGCGGCATCAGTGCCCACGATCAGGCTTGCGTCCGCAGCGCCCTGCACCGAGACGATAACTTGTGCTGGGGTGCCGTCGAATGTGTGAACGGTCATCACGTCGTTCACCAGAGTTCCGGCGCCAAGTGCCTGGACGGCAAGGGCGTTGTTGTTCAAGACATAAATCCAGGCCCCGATCGCGTCGATTGACAGGGTGCCGTACGTGCCCGCGATGCCGCCGGCTGGAATGAACGTCGCCTGGCCATGATCGACGTCCGTGACGGTCAATTGACCCTGCGCTTGCAGCACCTTGTCTTCCGACACGGCCCCACTGGAGGCTCCGCCGATCGTTGCCGCATCATTGGTACCGATCACCGTCAACACGCCGGCAGCGGCCGTGGTGACGATGCCGTCCGTCACACCATAGTCGATCCGCAGGTCCAAACGCTCGCCAGCGGCGAGAGCGTCGAAGGCTGTTGCCGTGGGATCGAGCACAAAGGCATGGCTGGCGACGTCGAAAGTCACGCCATCGGGCAGGACCGGCAGATTTGTGACCGACAGCACATCACCGGCATTCGCATCGGTTGCATTTGCCAGGGCGTCCAGTGTGACAATCGCTGAACCCTCGAGGACCGACGTGATCACATCGCCCGATACGACGGGTGCCACGTTTTGTGGGACAAGCCACAGGTCAGTATCCGTGAATTGCAGATGTTCGACGTTGACGGCCAGGGTACGCTCTCCGGTAAAGACGTTCGTGATCTGCAGGTACCCGCCTACGATCTGCGTGATATGAAAATCGGTCGACAGCCCGCCGAACTGGATAGTGTCAACTCCGGACCCACCGTCGATCCCGGTTGCGGGCACTCTGACCGCGCCGTTGGTGGCGGTGCCGTCGATGATGATGGTGTCATTTCCGTCGCCTGCGTCAATCTGGTTGGTGCCAGCGCCGCCATCCAGCGTGTCATCGCCTGCAAGGCCCACCAGACGGTCATTGCCGTCATGGCCAAGGATCAGGTCGTTTCCGGCGGTGCCGGTCAACAGGTCATTGCCAGCGGTGCCGTCGATCAGTGTCGTCAATGTCATGTCAGGGCTTTCAGTGCGGTTGCCAATGCAGCTAGCTAACGACGACCAGTTCGGATCAGTCCATCAACCCGAGGGCTTGGAAGCGTTCGTAGACCAAGAGTTTAGGCAGCCTAAGCAATGATTTAGAACTCGTTTCCTTCGATCGTTTGCGGACAAGACGGCGTGGCTCCGACTATGCCCAAAAGCACAGGGTCCATGACCTTGCGTTGATTTACCCCACGCAGGTGGTGCCGCATGTCTATGGGAATTCAACTTCAATGGAGGCTCCCATGGCTCAGATTACCTATGAAGTCGGCAATGCGTCTTTCCTTCCGCCCGATCAGACTTTTGATATCACGTCGATCGTCGCGAAGCGGTTTGGTGCCTATGTCGGGTACTATTCCTTCGGCAGCGATGGCACGATGTTTGTCATTCGCAGCACAACGCGGCTGGGGGCGGACGGTCTGCCCTACGCTGCGATTGTCGGCTGGGATCACTACAACGGGGCCGACGTTCTGCAATCGGGCACGACCGATCTGCCGCTGCAGCACCTTCTTGACATCATGGGCAGCCGAAATCCCTCAAGCACGAAGGCTTTCGCCTGGCTGATGGGCACGGATGATACGATGACCGGGTCGGTTGCGGCTGACCTGATGAAGGGGCTTGGCGGCAATGATACCCTGAGCGGCGGCTTGGGAAACGACAAGCTATTGGGCGGTGTCGGCAACGACCTGTTGCAGGGCGAAGAGGGCCGCGATGCTTTGCAAGGTCAGGCGGGCGATGACACCTTGGTCGGCGGTCTTGGGAAAGATGCCCTGTCTGGCGGGGCCGGGGCCGATGTCTTTCTGTTTCACACCGCGTTGGAGGGCGGCGACAAGATCGCTGACTTTACCATTGGCATCGACCATATCGGTCTGGATCAGGCTGGCTTCGGCCTGACGGCCTTGGCCGAAGGCGTGAACTTCATCAGTGCCCCTGGCGCTACCGCGACCAGCGGAGTCCCCACCGTGCTATACGATTCCACAACGGGCATTCTGGCATTCGATGCCGACGGAACCGGGGCAGGGACTGCGGTGACCCTGGCGACCCTGGCACTGCATCCAGGAGTTTCGTTCACTGATTTCTGGCTGATCTGAACGCCTGACAGCAAACCGACACCGCCCGTTCCGGCGCTACGATGCCGAGACGATTGACGGAGTGGCTGCAAGCGCACGAGATGGCGATCTTGGCTCCAGCCACCCGCTGGGCGGGCTTGCGAACGATGATCTTTCCGGTGGCGATGATGATCCGACAAGCTGTGCAAGGGTTGACGAACTGACCGGCGCCAGAGCGTGCGGCACCGTCGCTTTCATCCACGCAGCGAGCTTTGCGCTCAGGGTCATTTCGTTGTCTTCGATTTCCCCTCGGGTGACGGCGTGATGGACCTGACGGCGCTGCACTTGAGCTTTATCGGCACCGATGCCCTGTTCGGTGTCGCCAATCAGGCGCATTTCGCCGTCCATGTCTCGGGCGGCACGCTTGAAATTGACGAGGGAAGCGAAGGTAGCGCCGATGCGGTTTTCGACCTCAAAGGCGTGTGTTCGATTGATCCTCTGACCGATCTTCTTTTTTTTGAAACGACATAGTGCCGTGGCGTGCCCAGCCTGCCGGCCGGGCACGCCATGGTGCCGATGCAGTTTGTACGCACCGGCGTTTTGACCCGTTACAGGACGAGGTCGGCCAGAGACGGGGCATTGCCGTGGGCAAGATCGAAGGTCAGCACGAAGTCTGCCGTGCCGTCGCCGTTTGTATCGCCCAGAAGCTGGGTAAATCCCGCAGCACTCGACAGCCGCAACTCTCCGGCCAAGGCGTTGAATGCGGATGTGCCAAGGAAGGCGAAGTGCTGAATTCCGGCGCTCAGCGTATCAGCGTCGAACAATGACAGGTCGACCTTGTCCTGCCCGCTGGCAAAATCGGTGATCGTGTCGCCTGCCGTCCCGGTGCTTTCCGCCGCCGAGGCAAAGACGAAGCTGTCGCTGCCCAGCCCGCCGCTCAGCACATCGATGCCCGCGCCCCCGGTCAGCACATCATCGCCAAGGCCGCCGTACAGGTGGTCTTGTCCGCTACGCCCGTCAAGGCTGTCGTTGCCGGCATTGCCCCACAGGCTGTTGTCTTCCGCTCCGCCCAGAACGGTGTCATCCCCGGCCCCGGCGGTCGCGTCAGCGATATGGGTGGTGGTGGCTGCGGTCAGCCCCGCCGTGATCGCCGCCACGATGTTCGAGGAATCCGCCGTCAGCGTTACGACAGAGCCGCGGCCCAGTTGCGTTGCAAGATCCTGATAGGTGGATTCGTAGCCATTGGCGATGGCGATGGCGAAGATCGGGATGATGTTTGCCGCCTCAAGTGCGGATTTAAGCTGGGCAATCATCGGATAATCCTCGCCCAGACCGCCACCGTCCAGCACGGCGTCACCATTGTTGGCCGTTGTGATCCCAGCCGCCGCGCCGTCGCCCGCGACATGGAACGGGGCATCGGTGAACAGCACGACAAAGCGCGCCGAATCGAGCCGGAAGCCAATATCAGCGGTGTGCAGCGCCAGTTGCATCAGGGCTTCCAGTTGCGCCTCTGGCTCGTCGGCGCCACTGAGGGTGGTGATGGCGTTGTAAGTGGTCGCAAGATCCGAGGAACTGGCGGAAAGACCCTGCTCTTGCTTGTAAACCCACTCACCTGGGTCGCCAAAGGGCGCTATCGGCTTGTCGATGAACGAGGACACGCCAAATTCCACATTGGGCTGAACCGCCGTCAGCGCCGCCACGACCTGTGGCACCAGCCCCTGGACGGTTACGATGTCGTCCGCGAAGGAACCGGACCGGTCTTGCAGGAACTGCACATCCATCGGTCCGGACACCGTGCCGCCGGGCGAGATATGGACGACCTTATGTTCCACCTCGCTGTCGGTTTCGCCCGAAAGGTCGATGTGGTCATTGCCGGTGCTGTCAGAAGTATCAAGGCTGTTGTGGCCCAGGAAATCCTGCACATCGACCGAGGCGCCAGAGATGTGGTATGTGTCGTCCCCCGCGCCGCCATCCAGCGTGTCATGGCCGGAATGCGCGCGCAGATCGTCATTGCCGTCACCGCCGGACAGCAGATCATTGCCCGCGCCACCGTCAAGATCGTCATCGCTTGCGGCCCCGACAAGATGGTTGTCGGTGGCGCCGCCGACAACCTTATGCGCGCTGCCGCCCAGACGGATCGTCTCGATATTTGCGCCGACCGTCAGGCCGTCGACCATCAGGATGGCGGTGTCGTTGCCGCCCCCGGCCCCTTCCACCGCCACATCGCCAGCCGAATTCAGCACGTAGGTATCATCGCCCGCGCCGCCGACCAGCCGGTTGTGGCCTGAACCGCCGTCAAGCGTGTCATTGCCACCAAGACCAACCAGCGTGTCATCGCCTGCCGAGCCGGTCAGGTGATTGTCATCGCCGTTGCCGGTACCCTTCAGGCCCGCGGAGAGCAGGGTCAGATTTTCCACCCCAGCGCCAAGCGCATAGCTTACCTTGGCCTCTACCGTGTCGATGCCGCCGCCCTCGGCTTCGATCACGACATCATGGGTGTTGTCGACAACGAAGGTGTCGTTGCCCGCACCGCCCTCCATCACGTCAGCGCCGCGGCCACCGTCAAGCGTGTCAGCCAGAGCTGTGCCGGTCAGGTGGTTGGCCGCAGCGTTGCCGGTGCCGTGATGCGCTGCGCCGGTCAGGATCAGGTTTTCAACATAGGCACCAAGAGTATAGTCGACTGCGGCGATCACGGTGTCGGTGCCGCCCGTCGCCGTCTCGACCGGCCGATCGGCGGCGTTGTCGGCAAGGTAGGTGTCATCGCCCGCCCCTCCGACCAACCTGTCCACACCAGCCCCACCATCCAGCGTATCGGCGAGCGCCGTACCGATGATCCGGTTGTCAAGCGCATTGCCGGTGCCGTGATGGGCCGCACCCGTCAGGATCAGCGTCTCGACCTCTGCCCCCAGCACGTAGTCCGCGCTGGCAACGATCGTGTCATTGCCGCCGCCCGCGGTTTCGATCACCTGATCGGCACTGTTGTCGACGCGGTAGGTGTCATCGCCGAGACCGCCTTCGGCCGTATCGACCCCTGCCGCACCGTTCAGAGTGTTGTTCAGGTCATTGCCGGTCAGGTGGTTGTTCAGACCGTTGCCGATGCCTGTCGTGGCGGTTCCAAGCAGGATCAGAACCTCGACATTTGCCTTCAGCGTATAGTTGATGGTCGAGCGGACGGTGTCGAATCCAGCCCCAACGCCCTCGCGCACGACGTCGCCGGGATCGGTCATGTCATAGATGTCATTGCCCAGACCTCCGATCATCGTGTCGGCCCCGGCAAGACCGGTCAGAACGTTGTCCAATGCGTTGCCGGTCAGCACATTGTCCAGCGCGTTGCCAATGGCGCGGATTGCCGTGCCGGTCAGGCGCAGGTTTTCGACATTGTCGGACAGCGTGGCATTGACGCTGGACTGAACGGTGTCGGTTCCCGCGCCAACAGCCTCGACCATGCGGTCATTTGCGCCGATGATGTAAAGGTCGTTTCCTTCGCCGCCTGTCAAGGTGTCGCGGCCAGTGCCGCCGTCCAGTCGGTCATCGCCAAGGTCACCTAAGATCAGGTCGTTTCCCGCACCACCCTCCAGCGTGTCATTTCCAGCGCCGCCGTCGATGGTATCGCTGCCGTCCAGGCCCAGAACCGCGTCACCCCCCGCGCCAACGGAATGAAGCACGCCGCCATAGCCCGCGCCGATCAGGTCGCCGCCTGCGGTGCCATAGATGTTGGCATCAGGTTGCCAGGTTGTCGGCGTGTAAAGCACCTGAACCCGTGCGCCGGTTCCGGGCGCACCCATCACCAGATCAAGCGTGCCGTCACCATTCAGATCCCCGGCGAAGGCCAGCGAAGCGCCCGTCAGGCTGCCCGCCGCGCCCACGACCTTGGCGCCACCAATGCCCTGGGCCACCTCTGCCAGTGTCACGGGACGCGATGACCCGCCCCAGATCACGTAGACCGCCCCGGCGTTCATCCCGCCCTCAGCATTATGCGAGGCGCCGATCACCACGTCATCCACCCCGTCGCGGTTCAGGTCCTGCCCGCCCAGAACCACCAGGTCGGACAGATCGCCCGCAGCTTCACCCACGATACGGAACCCGCCGAGGCCTGCAGCAACATCAGCCAGATTGACCGCCGCGTGACCGGCCTGACCGTAGACCAGATAGGCGCTGTTCCCCGCCCCGATCAAAATGTCGTGCCGCCCGTCACCGTTGACATCACCCGCATCGGCGACCGAACGGCCTGCGGCTTCGCCCGCAGCCCCTTCAATCACATAGCCGCCGATCCCAGCGGCAACATCGGCCAGATTGACCGTGGCGCCTGTGGCCTTGCCATCCACCACATAGACCCGCCCGGCCCCGCCAAGGGCTGCGGCGCTGCCTAGCAGGATCTCGGCCTTGCCGTCACCGCCTTGATCGGCCAGGCTGGCCAGGGCCTCGCCGATCCGCTCTCCAGCGGCTGCACCTGTGATCTTGAAGCCGCCAGTGCCAGCCGCTACGGTGTTCAGAAGCACACTCGCTCCCGAGGCCTTGCCCCAGACGACATAGGCCGCCCCGGCTTCGGCGCCGCCCGCATCCTGCCCAGGCGCGCCAATCAGGACGTCCGCCGTGCCATCCCCGTTCAGATCCCAGACCGACGTCATGGCCCAGCCCGCCATATCCCCCGCCACCTGCCCTTTGATGGCAAAGCCGCCACCATTGGCAGTGAAGGGATCGCCCAGATCAATCCCACCCGACGCCGCCCTGCCCCAAAGAACAAATCCCGCCCCGGCATCCGAGGCCCCAGCCACCGCCATACCCGGCGCGCCAACTAGAATCTCGGCCCGCAGATCATGGTTCATGTCGGCGATGGAGCCCACGGCAAACCCGGCCATGTCACCAGCCGAAACGCCGTCAATGATGACGACCCCCGGCGTGCCATGGGCGACACCTGTGACGCTGGCGGCAAGTGGTGCGCCAAGGGTGACATATACCCGGCCCGCGTCGACCGCCTTGTCGTTGCTGCCTGGTGCGCCAAGGATGAGGTCGGCGAAGCCGTCTCCATTCAGATCGGTCGCGCTCGCGACCGAATGTGCCCCAACCTGGGCCAGCGGCGTTGCCGAAAGATCGCCTGCCGCCTCCGGCAGCAGGGTGAAGCCGCCACCGGCCGCGATGGTCGGACTAAGCAGGATTTTGGTCTTTGGGATCGGCATGGGAACCTTCAACGGTCTGAGTGGGTCTGTCTTGACCCACCTTTGCCTTTGCCAGGTCTGACCGGTCCATCAACGTCGGGCGCAGCAGTCCGGCCTGTTCTGAAAGTTTACGCCCGTAAGCGCCCGAAAAGCCTGAAAATCGGAATCCGAAGATCTCAGCAGCACCGATGAACCGCTTTAGACTTGCCAGCTATCTCGAGCGTGCCCTGCGAGCCGTGGGTCGGCCTCGTGGCGTCCATGAAAGAAGACCCGCGATGACAATCGGCACCACGAAGATGAAGGCTAGCACGAACATCAGATGATTTCTGGCGTCATGCAAAAAGGCGGTGTCCTCATCGTGAAGGTCCTTCAATGAGGCCGCATCGATGGGCCTTCCCTGCGGAGTCACATAGGTCGCCGGACTGTCAGCGACGGCGCCGTGAATTGAACTCAGATCTTTGGCATGGCCAAGGAAATCGACCACAGCCAGATCCAACCGGAAGATCGCAGCCGCCCCGAGCGCCCAGACAACGGCGAAGAAGACGAGCGGCCAGAAGGCTCTTTCACGCCCATGACGCGCCCAGTACAGAGAAACTGCGCTGGCCGCTTGGCGAATGGACCTGATCATTGTCTGCTCCGGAGGCTCTCGATTCATTCTGCACTTTGTCCGACCTGCCCACAAGGCGACCATGTTCACGAACTCCGCAACGCAAGCCGCGACATTGGCCAGATCGATGGAAAGGGCTTTCATCGCCAGTTGATGTTGATCCTTGGCGACCAGTTGGTCATGCCGCGTGATGATCTCCGTGAGCGTCATCAAAGGCCGAGCTCATGCAATAGTTAGTCGATATCCTCACCCATGGTAATAGTACCATGTTCGATCTTGTTCCATATCATGGTTATTCGCACATTTTCGCTGAGAATGGTGGCGAGGGCGACCGGATGCCTTCATGGAAGCCGGAGGAAGAAATGAAAGAAGGTCTCAGAGTTATCGACGCGATAAGATCGCTGATCGACTATACAGAAGCGGAGAGGCTTGTAGCTGCGCGCTTGGCGCTCATTTCTGTCCTTGACGAGGTCGCGAAGGACTTGGACCGAAAACACTGGCACGCCGAGCTGCGAACCAACATCAGAATCTTCGGAAGCGGCGCGACCAAAAATTGACAGCGGTCGCCAGACAGGTTGGGCCGCTATGGCCTTTCTTTGTCAAGTGCGCTTGAGAGTTTTGACACCAGGCGGCTTGCATCACCCGGTAGCACTCACAGGATACCCCGTCACTGGCAGCAATGCCACCGCACGTGCGGGAGGGACCCCGATCAGCAAAACAGCGGAACACTTCGCGATAAACAGGCAGCCTTTGACCCGCGCCTGCGGCATCATGACCATTCCAACTTGATCTGTGTCAATGCTCCCAGAACACGATCGGTTCACACCCTTTAAAGATGAATAGCACCGCCTTTGACTCGTGCTTGTTCGTTCACACAAAGGATGATGCGATGAAGGGCTATTGCGACGATATCGAGGGTCTGACCGAAGCGAACATGGATTTCCGCCACGTCCTCTACACGGGCAAGAACCTGCAACTGGTCCTGATGTCCCTCAAACCGAAGCAAGATATCGGCCTCGAGACCCATGCCACGCATGACCAGTTCTTTCGCATCGAAAAGGGCCGCGGCGAGATCTCGATCGACGGTGTGAGCCAAAAGGTCAAATCCGGCATGGCTATTGTGGTGCCCGCAGGGGCCAAGCACAATCTGACCAACACGGGCGACACGGCGATGAAGGTTTACACGATCTACGGTCCGCCCAATCACGTCGATCAACTTGAACAGAAAACCAAAGCCGTGGCTCTTGCGGCGTCGGAGCACTTCGATGGCACGGTCACCGGCTAACAGCAGTTCCCCGGACAGGTGCTTCGGGCGCGGGCGATGACCGCCCTGACACTATTGGGCTACATCGTCCTGGCGTTCGGGCTTCAGATCCTTGTGGCGATCGGCGTGGCGATCTGGCGCCGCAAGCCTGTACCTTCTTTGCCGCAGGCTGAAACAGCACGGTCTTTGGCGGCTTGGCAGGGGCTTCGTGATTTCCGGGTGATCAGCCGTGTTTATGAGGATGCGGCACAAACCCAATGTTCTTTCGACTTGGCACCGCTTGACGCAATCGCACTTCAACCGTTCCAGCCGGGGCAATTCCTGACACTCTCGTTGGCCGTGGATGGCTCGGATGCACCTGCACGGGTTGTGCGCTGCTATTCTCTGTCAGACACCCCAGATCCCGCCTTCTTTCGCATCACCGTCAAGCGGGCGGCGACCTCGGGCCAACCTGCCGGAATTGCCTCGGGTTGGTTGCACGATCAGGCTCAGGTCGGGACGGTTCTGCAAATCCGGGCGCCGTCGGGGCAGTTTGTTTTCACCACCGACGCCAGCGCCCCGCCGGTGTTCATTGCAGGCGGAATCGGCATCACGCCGATCCTGTCGATGCTGAAGGGGGCTTTGGCTGAACAGCCCGACCTTGAGGCGCATCTGTACTACGGTGTGCGCAACGGGCAGGATCACGCCTTCAAGGCGGTCTTGGAAGGGTTAGCGCAAGAGCATCCGGGCTTCAATCTGCACGTTGTCTATGCCGATCCGGAGCCTGGCGATGTGCTTGGTGAGGATTATGACCAGTCGGGTTTCATCAGCCTTGATCTGTTGAAGCAAACCCTGCCGCACGGCCGCCATGCTTTTTACCTCTGCGGTCCTGACCCAATGATGAAGGCTCTGATCCCGGCGCTTCAGGGCTGGGGCGTGGCCCAGGCCGACATTCACCGCGAATCCTTTGGCCCGCAGACCATGGCGCCACGCCCGATGCCTGCCGTGCCGGGGCCCTCATTGACCATCGGGTTTCGGAGGTCCGGTCGCACGCTGGACTGGCTGGGGCAAGATGCAAACCTGCTGGACTTTGCAGAGCGCAAACTGATCGCTGTGGATGCAGGCTGTCGGTCAGGAAGTTGCGGCACCTGCGAGACGCGGCTGATCTCGGGGCGGGTCGCCTATGCGACCAAGCCCGACCACGACATCGCACCGGGCCATTGCTTGCTGTGCGTTGGTACCCCCGCCACCGACTTGGAGTTGGACGCATGACCCTACGCGGAAGCCTGTTCAGCCGCGAGGTCGTGCCATTCTATCTGGCGCTGCTGGCGCTGCTCGCGGCGACGTTGGCGTTGGATGCGGCCTTGCATCTCTTGAACCTCGTCTGGATCGGCAAATGGCTGGGCATTCCCGGAGTGCTCCTGATCTGCGGCTCCTTCGGCTACTCGCTGCGCAAGCGCAAGTTGATCGCGAGAGGATCTCCGGCCACCTTGTTGCGCCTGCATGAGCGGATGGCCTGGGCGGGGTCGTTGATGATCACGGTTCACGCCGGCATCCATTTCAACGCGGTGCTGGCGTGGTTGGCGATTGGCGCGATGCTGCTCAACATCGCCAGCGGGCTGACGGGCAAGTTCCTGTTGCGTCGGGCGGGCGCGCGCCTCGCCGCCACGACGCAAAGGTTGCGTGGCGAAGGGTTGACGGCCCAGGCCCTGGAGGAGCGGCTCTATTGGGACAGCCTGACCTATGACACGGTCAAGGAGTGGCGGGTGATCCACTACCCGATCACGTTTGCCTTCGCTGTTCTCGGCACCGCGCACATCATCAGTTCCGTCATCTTCTGGGGGTGGTCATGAAACGCTGGGTCCTGGCAGTGCTCGCCGCCAATCTTGCCGTCATCGTGGCACTGGTCTTTTTCTACCCCGATCCGATGCTGGCGCCGGGGGCACTGATTCCGGCTCATGCCAACCTTGGGACCGACTGTTTCGCCTGCCATGTGCCGTTGCATGGGGCAACGGAGGCAAAGTGTGTGGCCTGCCACAGCGTAGCCGACATCGGCCTCAGGACCGTGGCCGGGGCAGCGATTTCGCGCAGCACTCCCATGCCACCGTTCCATCAGGGGTTGGCAGATACCGACTGCATGGGCTGCCACACCGACCATCCGCTGGCGAGCCTGACGCCGCCGCACAGCCACACCTTTGCCCACGCGATGCTGACCCCCGCGGCGGGGGCCGCGTGCTCCAACTGTCACACCGCGCCCAAGACAGTGACCCATGCGGGCGTGACGGCGCAATGCAGCACCTGTCATACACAGAGCAGTTGGGCTGCCGCAAACATCGACCACACAAGGTTCTTCGCCCTGACCGGCCCCCATGATGTTGCCTGCACCACTTGCCACACAACGCCGGGCGATTTCACCAAGTTCACCTGCTTCAGTTGTCACGAACATCAGGAAGCCGACCTGGTCCGCAAGCACCTTGAAGAGGGCATCCGAAACATCGAAAACTGCGTGGCCTGCCACCGTGACGCCCATGCCGAAGGCGGCGAGGGGGGTGAAGGTGGTGAGGGGGATGACTGAATTACCCAAGTAGACGGGAACCACCCATTCGCTAGCACACGACAAGGACGCGCAGATCCCCAATCTTGGCCTCTGCTTCGGCGGCCATTGCAGCAATCTCGCTTCATGCAGCAGTCAACTGGTGGTCCATGGTCTTTCCGGACATGCCAGAGCGTGGCACCATCCGCCCCCACACGATTGCAGTGACGTCTCCGGTCCCGATCGCGGTCTTTGCGCTGGTCAAACACGGGCCTACGCGACGGACTTGAAGGGCCTCGTTTGGCTGCAGCGCGGGTCAGGACCAGAGCAATGCAGCGAAGGTTCCGGCCCAAGCCGCCATCGCCACAAGGATCAGACCGGGCACGACCCGAAGGGCGAAAGCCCAACCACCGCTGGACGTCGCCATGACGATCTTGGTTAGGGTATTGGACGTCAATCCGGCAAGAATCGGTACAACGGCTTCCTGCGGCGTAATCTTGCCCGACGCCACAAGTGAAGCGACCGAAATAGCCGAGGCATGGGTATCGACCAGACCGGCGACCAAGGCCGCCAGCAGCACGCCCGCGCCGCCAAACCGGTCTTGCAGACCGGCTGAGACCACGAGAATAACCGCAAGCACCGAGCCGAAGGCAAGGGCTGTCTTCAGGCTGAAGGCGCCACCCGTCTGCTTTGCATCCCTGCCCGAATTACGCGCTGCGAACAGAGTGAAAAACGCTCCATAAGCCACAGCTATAGAGCCTGCGAACACCAGCGGTCCTGACAAGCTGAGTAGGGTGGGTGTACTTGTGGCTGTCACGACAAGTGCCATCTGGGCGATCGTGGCAACGGTTGACAGCACGGCTCCCGCCACACAGGCCGCCAGCAGATCCCCCGACGCTTTGGCCCGCGACCCCATTGCACCAATGGTTGCGGTGCTGGAGATGAAGCCCGAGATCGCTCCGGCCAACGGCAAGCCAAACTTTGCCCCGCACAGCCGCACCGCCACATAGCCCGCCGCGCTGATGCCCATCACCAGCACAACCACGATCCCGATCGAATAGGGGTTGAGGGCGAGATAGGGGCCCATCTGGCGGTTTGGCACCAAGGGCAGGATCACAAGTGTCGCCGCGGCGAAGATCAATGCGTCATCCAACTCGTCCTTGGAAATAACGCTGGTGACAAGGTTGTGCAGCCACGATTTCGCGTAGAGCAGCACTGTAACAGTCACCGCCACCGCAGCAGCCGTGCCCGGCGATTGCATGCTCAAGCCACCGAGCAGCGCCGTCAGGACAAGCACGATCTCAGTGGTCAGTCCGGGATCCTGATCCTGGCTTCGCCAGTAAGAGACGGCAGCCATGACTGCGATGCTGGCGGTCACGACGGCCAGCAAGGCTGTGCCACCGATTTCAACGCCGACTGCACCGGCGATCGAGGTAATGGTAAAGGTACGTATTCCCGCCGGAGACCGTGCGGGACCTTCGCCCTTGCGCCGCTCACGTTCAGCGCCGATCAGAGCCCCGACGGCGACGGCGCTGACAAGATTGAGCAAGGGAGGGTTCAGGATCAGGTAAGTCTCCATGAAAAACGGCCGGGTCTTTCTGCACCATCAAACTCTATTCCGCCCGACGGTTGATTGAATTGACGTGGATCACGTACCAGCGGTGGCATGGGAAAGATTTCAGCGGCCCTGGCAACGGGGCCCGGACCCGAAACAACCCGGGAAAGCGGCCCAACCCGGAACCGAGACAAGGGTTTGAACGTGCCTCCGGCATGTTTGGCGAAGAGTTCCCAAAGCTTCCACCCAGTGCGACTGATGGCGCAAGGTGCTTCGGTTGTACTCGCCCCGACCCTCATCTTCTGGCTTTGAAAATTCTCCGTCCTGTCGCCCGTGCAACCGCCTTCGACTGGCTGAAGGGGGGTGATCGCGGCCCGCCGATCACGCGGTTTTAGCCACGGTTGCTTTGGCATCCGGGGTCTTAGATGATCTGTGGCAGAAGATACTCTTATTCGGACCCGCCCTATTTCAGAAGGCTCGTTAAGGCCGGACTGGCCAGTCCCAGCCGAATCTGCTTTTCAATTTCCAGGATCGCAAGAAAGACGGCACCAATGGCCACGATCACGATTCCGTCCATCATCGGCACGGGCTGGGTGCCCAGAACGGACTGCAAGAGGGGCAGATAGGTGACTGCAAATTGCGCGGCGGTGATGGCAATGACCACGATCCAGACTACCCTAGTTCCGCGAACTGCAGCCCAAGTCAGCGAAGTGCCGTGGATGTTCCGGATGAAGAAGAGGTGGAAGATCTCCAGGACCACCAGCATGTTCATCGACATGGTCTGCGCCAGCGCCAATGGATAGCCCTTGTCGGTCGCATAGGTGAATACGCCGAAGACCGCCGCCAGGAACAGCAGTGCAACCAGCACGATGTGCCAGACCAGCGCGCCTGACAGAATTGGCGCGTCTCTTGCGCGGGGCGGACGGGCCATGGTGCCTGCTTCGGTCGGCTCAAAGGCTAAGGCGAGGCTCAGCGTAGTTCCGGTGATCAGGTTGATCCACAGAATCTGTACGGGCGTCACTGGCAGGGCAGCACCAACCAGTAGCGCCAGCACGACCACCATCGACTCGCCCGCGTTGTTCGGAAGCGTCCAACTGATCACCTTTCGCAAGTTGTCATAGACCGTGCGCCCCTCGCGTACTGCCGCCGCGATGGAGGCGAAATTGTCATCGGCCAACACCAGATCGGCAGCTTCCTTGGCAACTTCGGAGCCTTTCAGTCCCATCGCAATACCCGCATCGGCACGTTTGAGTGCCGGAGCGTCGTTTACTCCATCGCCGGTCATAGCGACTGACAGACCGCTGGCCTGAAGAGCGGTCACCAGCCGCAACTTGTGTTCGGGGCTGGTGCGGGCAAAGACATCGGTGCCTGCGACTTCAAGCGCAAGTTGCGCGTCATCAAACTTGTCAAGATCAGTGCCGGTCAGCACCCTGCCAGGGTTTGCCAGCCCGATTTGGGCGGCAATCGCAGCAGCCGTGCCCGCATGGTCGCCAGTGATCATCTTGACCCGGATGCCCGCCGCGCGGCATTCGGCCACGGCGGCCACGGCTTCTGGGCGCGGCGGATCGATCAAGCCGACAAGTCCAAGGAAGGCAAGCGCGCCTTCCAGCGCGGCGGCATCAATTTGGTCGCCCTGCTCTGCACGTTCGGCAAGTGCCAGCACACGCAACCCGCGCCGGGCCATTGCATCGGCTTTTTCGTGCCAGTGGTGAACGTCTATGCCATCGCACATCAGAAGGACCCGCTCGGGCGCGCCCTTGACATGTATTACGCGGCCCGCCGCGCCTTCGGTCAGCACTGCCATGAAGCGGTGGCGACTGTCGAAGGGGATGGCGTCCAAACGCGAGGCAGAAATGCCGCCGTCTACTTTGGCTGCGAACGCAAGCAGCGCCCCTTCCATCGGATCGCCCTCGACGGTCCAATGTCCGGCACGGTCATGCAGAACCGCGTCATTGCAAAGCACTGCCGCCCGGGCAAGGCGGGTCAGATCGCCACTCGGTGTGATGGAGCCTTGGGGCAGATAGCCGTCGCCTGCCACTGCAAATTCGCCCTCTGGCGTTTCGACGGTCGTGACGACCATTTCATTGCGGGTGAGCGTGCCGGTCTTGTCGGTGCAGATCACCGAAACTGAGCCGATCGCTTCTATAGCGGGCAAGCGGCGTACAATCGCATGACGTTGCGCCATGGCCTGCACACCAATGGCTAGCGTCACCGTCATCACGGTGGGCAGACCTTCGGGTATCGCCGCGACGGCCACCGCCACGACAGACATGAACATCTCGGAAAAGTTGTGGTGTCCGACGAAATAGCCGTAAATAAGTAGCAGGCCCGAAGCGAGAAGGATCAGGAAGGTCAGCCAGCGCGTGAAATGGTCCATCTGCGCCACCAGCGGCGTTGTCAGTTGATCGACCCCGGCCAGCAACCCGCCTATGCGGCCGATCTCGGTCCCAGATCCGGTCGCAACGACCAACCCGCGCGCGGTGCCTTGGGTGAGCAACGTGCCAGACCAGAGCATCGACTGCCGGTCGCCAAGCGCTGCATTTTCGGGCACTGGTACTGAGCCCTTTTCCACGGGAATGGGCTCGCCCGTCAAGATCGCCTCTTGCGCAGCCAGCCCTTTGGCGTCCAGTACACGCAGGTCGGCGGGCACTTTGTCACCCGGCTCCAGCAGCACGATGTCGCCAGGCACAAGATTTATCCCATCTATCGTGTGCCTTACACCGTCGCGCAGCACAGCGGCCCTTGGTGCCAGCATACCCCGAATGGCCGCCATTGCGGCCTCGCCCTTGCCTTCCTGAACAAAGCCGATGATCGCGTTGGCCAACACCACTGCCAGGATCACTCCAGTATCAATCCAATGCTGCAGTGCCCCCGTCACCGCTGCCGCGCCCAGAAGCACATAGATCAGCACGTTGTGAAACTGCAAAAGCAGGCGCAGAAGCGGCCCCCGCACCCGCACTTCCGGTAGTCGGTTGTGTCCGTGTGCTGCCAGCCGTCGAGCAGCCTCTGCACTGGTCAGTCCGTCGGGTTGGGCATCAAGCGCTGCCAGACAGGCCTCTACCGTCTGGCTGTGCGGGGCTGTTGGGGATATGGTGCGGGTCGGATCTTCTTTCATTGTGCGGGTCCGTCCCTGTCCGCCCGAGGTTCGGCCATGGTGACGACCTTCAACTCTTCAGATGGAAGATCGATTTCCGCACGAGCATGATGGTTGGTTGCAGGCAAAGACTGGATGACAAGCGAGGCTGCGAACACCATGCGCTGCACACTCGCCGACCGTGTCGCTTGGTCCCAGTCATGCGGCATCGTCGCCTCCGTGAGGGTTTCGTCCAGACAGGATAGCCCGACTTGATGCATTTGGATTGATCGACATCAATCCAAGCTCTGCATTCCCGTGCTAGGCGACAATTGCCGTTGATGGCTAATGGATGCAGTGTCGCTACGTCATGATCTGCTAAGCGCAAGCGACGGCAACATTAGGAGTCTTCCCGATGCACAGGCAAACGGCATACCTCCCCCTGATGACCTACCCAGACACCGCACCTGACGATGCGATCTTGGCAGGCGTAGGCTTCGCGACATCGCTTGGGTTTGACCTTCACGCTACGGCATTTGCTGTCAGCATTCCGCCGGTTCGGTCACCGTTGGGTGGCCTGCTTCTGGACATCCCTGGTCTCGTCGGTGCCACCGAGGAAAAGAGCAAGGCCGAATGTCACCGGCTGGAAAGCCTCATCCAGTCGGCGGCAGACTCGCAGCGTGATCTGGAAATGACAATTCGACAAGTTGTCCTTGGCGCCGCGCTCGACGCCGCCGCGATAGAGGCTCGGTCGTACAATATTTCAGTCATTCCGTGGTCCAATACCACCCTCGTTACTCAAGACATGGCGCAGGCGGTCGTCTTTGGATCTGGCCGCCCGACCGTCCTAGTACCACCCTCGGGTCCTCCTGCGTCACTGAAACACATCGCGATTGCCTGGGATGCGAGCCGCGTCGCCGCACGGGCCCTGTGGGATGCCCTGCCGCTCCTTGCCGAAGACGGTCGCATCACGATTCTGACAGTTCGGGACGAGAAACCTCTGAGCGCGCCGAATATTGCCGGGGCTCTCGCGGTTTCACTGGAGAAACGGGGATACAGCGCCAAGGCCCTGGATATTGACATGGACGAACGGAGCATTGCCGTGGCGCTGCAGGTGTCCGCGCTGGACGCCGGTGCGCAGCTTCTGGCAATTGGTGGCTTCGGACATTCGCGCATCCGCGATTTCATCCTCGGCGGTGCGACTATGGGGATTTTGACCGACCTTCGCCTGCCCGCCTTGCTCTCGCATTGAGAGAATCGGTTGGTTACGCTTTTCGCTCGGGCATACTGATCGTATTGCGTCGTACGATTTTGCAAGTTCGTGGCCCTTTCCGCAGGTCAAGAGGTCGGCAATCTGACAGAAGCCTTCCGACCAGCGTCAACGCACCGCCTTCGCGTGTTAGGACCATCTGCAAGGCAGTTTCAACCGAGGTATTCCGCCGCCTCCTCTGCTAGATGCCGCAAATTCTTTGAACTGCGCCGATCATCGCCACTACGCCCGTTACATTTCCAGTCCTAGAAACATTTGTCGGAAGGATCCTGATGGTGATCTTGGTGCTTAGTTTCAAGGCTTTGGCTTGGTGGATGACCCGTTTCATCGCTGTGCTTTCGTATGTGCTCGAAAGCACAGCGAATGTGGTGAGCGCGGGCGCAGCCCTGATCGAAATCCGCTTCGCGGCCCTTCCAGCGGACGCCAACCACCCCTGCGGCCGACAAAATTTCGCTCTTTTGGCGCCGTCCTCGAGCGCGTGATGGTCATCACCGGCACCCTTTTGATTATGCGCGAGGCCTTTCACGGCGAAATGGCGCCGCATGTGTTGGACTCCCCGCTCCTCCGATTCTTGATGAACGGTGCTTGAGTGTGATCAACGCCCTTTGGTGCTGGCCGCTAACTCCGCAGGGCCGCAAGCGCCGGTCTCGAGCTTTGATTGCGGACGGTCGCCAATATGCTTTCGGATGTCATCTCCTCCAAAGGCTTTACTGCAAATCAAGATCGGTTGGGCAATCATTGTCCCTGCCCTTGCCGGTCTGGTGGCCCGGAACATCCTGTGGTCTGGCTGGAAAGTACCGCGCAGATCGATGGGTATCCTCATGGATTAGGCGGTGCCAGAATATGTGATGGCCAAGGCGCGAGAGATCAAAGTGGTCATGGCCGCAGGTACAGTCGAAGCGCATGATCGGCCGGCCCGACGGAACCATTTCCGGATTGCATATCCGTTCGTGTACCATGGCCATGGGATCCTTCAACGTGGCAAGGACAGCCCTAGCGCGCCATGCGGCCTTAGAAATCGAACAGTTCTCCCAAGAAGCCACCCTTCTTCTTGCGTGGGGATTGACGCTCGTCGTCGTCCTGATCTCGGCGATGATGATCATCGCGGTCTTTGCTACGGCCCTCTTCACGTTCCGGATAACGCGGATCGGCACGTGGAGCTGTCGCAACGGCAGGAAGGGAACGATCGATGATCTTTTCGAGTTCGCCGCGGTCCAGCCATACCCCCCGGCATTTAGGGCAGTAGTCGATCTCGACGCCGCTGCGTTCGGCCATCATAAGGGTTTCATTGTCAATCGGACATTTCATGACAGTCTTCTCCGTTATCGTGCAGTTGAGCACTGTTATCCAACGTAAATGGTACTCCGTCGCTTCAGTTGCAAGCTTGGGAGGTACCTGCTCCAGGGAGTAAGACCGACGGCAGCAGTTTTTCTTTGCAACTTCACGCCTGGGAATTGGGTGCGCCACCAGGGAGCAGAGGACAGGTAGGAAATGCAAAAAGTCCCCACTTTTCAGGGGGGACTCGTCAAACGTTGACGTGGCGTTGACTCGTTTTGCGGATGGCATATCCTGACTGTTTAGGTCAGGTTCTAAGTCTTTGATATTGTTTCGGAATTTGGTTGCGGGGGCA
>CANGHD010000015.1 GCA_947453525.1 Paracoccaceae bacterium
CAAGCTGCTGCCGACAACGCCGCCGCTGAGCAGGCTGCCGCAGATCAAGTCGCTGCTGATCAGGCCGCTGCTGATCAGGCCGCCGCAGATCAAGCCGCTGCTGATCAGGCCGCTGCTGACCAGGCCGCTGCTGACCAGGCCGCTGCCGACAAAGCCGCCGCAGATCAGGCCGCTGCCGACAAAGCCGCCGCAGATCAAGCCGCTGCCGACAAGGCCGCCGCAGATCAGACAGCGACCGGTGGCACTGCCGCTCCTGCGGATGCCTCGGCGGCGACAGATGCCGCGCCGGCTTTCAAGACCGTGACGACGTCAGATGGCACTGAAGTGATCTGCCTGCCCAACAAGGCCACGGCCTGCCCGGACGGCGCGATATGCGTCGTTGCAGCCAAGACCGCCAAATGCGCGGCGGCTGCAGAGAACAAAGTTGAAGACCTCGCTGCCGCGGCGGCTGACCAGGCTGCAGCAGACAAGGCCGCAGCGGACAAAGCTGCCGCAGACCAAGCCGCTGCCGATCAGGCCGCAGCAGACAAGGCTGCAGCGGATAAGGCGGCGGCCGACCAGACCGTGACGGATCAGGCCGCCGCCGATCAGGCCGCCGCCGATCAGGCCGCCGCCGACAAGGCCGCCGCCGACAGGGCCGCCGCCGAACAGGCGGCGATGGATGAAGCCAATATCGCCGCCGCCCAGAAGGCCGAGGCAGAGGCTGCAGCCGTCGCCGCCGCCGACCCGACGATCAAACCGGTGGAAGCCCCGGTCGTCGATCAACAGGCAACCCAGACGCTGGAAACCGTGCTGTCCGCCCCCGATGCCGGCGCGGGCACCGATGCCACAGCGCAGGACCCCGCAGCCCCCGTGGCGGCAGCCGCTGCCGAGGGGACCGATCTGACCTTACCCCTCAAGGATCTGAAGGTCGCGCCAGTCTCCAAAGACATCACCGTGACGACCGAGACGGTGACCACTTCCGAAACCCGCTCCTCGTCGCAAGACTTCGCGGCCGCACCGGTCAAGGTGGCGCCGGGCAAGAAATCCGGCCTGTCGGATCTGGAAAAGGTCGGCCTTCTGGCGCTTGGGGCTCTGGTCATCGGCACGATGATCAACAACAACAAGCAACAGGTCGTCTCCAACACCGGCGACCGGGTCGTCGTCCGGCAAGAGGATGGCACCTATCAGGTCTACAAGGACGACAACTCGCTGCTGCGCGAACCGGGGTCCAAGGTGACGACGCAGACCTTCAAGGACGGTTCGACCCGTTCCATCGTGGAGCGTCCGGATGGCAGCCAGATCGTGACCGTACGCGACGCATCCGGCCGGGTTCTGCAGCGTGTGGCCTATGACATCGACGGCAGACCGACGATCCTGATCGATGACCTGCAGCCGGAACGCAGGATCGACGTGACCAAGCTGCCGGCACCCCGGCCGGATCGCAACAAGATCACCGTGGATGGCAGCGACGCGGCGATGCGGGCGGCGCTGGCCTCGGCGGATGCCGAAGACCTTGGCCAGAAGTTCTCGCTGCGCCAGATCCGCAACATCAAGGAAGTGCGCTATCTGGCCCCCACGATCGACGTGACAAACATCACGTTCGAAACCGGCTCCGCCGCGATCCAGCCCAGCGAAGCGCGCAAGCTGGCGAAGCTCGGCCGCTTCATCACCAACATGATCGACGAGAACCCCGGCGAGGTCTTCCTTGTGGAAGGCCATACCGACGCGGTGGGCTCTGCCGCCTCCAACCTTGCGCTGTCGGACCGGCGCGCGGAATCGGTGGCCAAGGCGCTGACCGAGTATTTCCAGGTGCCGCCGGAAAATCTGGTGGTGCAGGGCTATGGCGAAAGCGAACTGGTGGTGGACAGTGCTGGCGATGAACGCGCCAACCGCCGGGTCGCGGTGCGGATCATCACGCCGCTGCTGCAGCAAGCCGCCGAGTAAGACGGACCAGCCAAGACACGCCGCCGGATCTGGTCCGGCGGCGTTTCCTTTTGCTGCGATGGGGTTCACAATGCCGGCAGAGGTGATGCAGAGATGACCATGACAGACCCCAAGTTTTCCGCCGACCAGATCCCCGAAATCGCCCTGCACTGGCTGCGCGCCGGGCGGCGGCCTTGGCTTGCCACAGTGGTGGAGACCTGGGGCTCCGCCCCCAGACCCCCGGGGTCGCAGATGGTCGTGGCGTTGGATGGCGGCATGATGGGTTCGGTCTCGGGCGGTTGTGTCGAGGGCGCCGTGGTGGCAGAGGCGCAATCGGGCGGTCGGGCCCGGCTTTTGACCTATGGCGTGGCCGATGAGGACGCGTTTGCGGTGGGGCTGGCCTGTGGCGGCACGATCCGCGTGCTGCTGGAACCTCTGGGCGACGGCGAGACAGCCTTGCCGGAGCGCCTCATGGCCGATCTTGTCGCCGCCCGCGCCGTGCCACAGGCGGTGGCGCTGGTGACGCACCTTGACAGTTTCGCCCGCCGTCTCGTGGCCAAAGGCCACGATCCCGCGGTCGACCGGGCGCTGGCCGCCGATAAATCGTCCGCCAGCGACGGCGCTTTCGTGGCCGTCCACAACCCGCCCCTGCGGTTGTTCGTGGTGGGCGCGGTACAGATTGCCCAAGCGCTGATGCCCATGGCCCGCGCCCTGGGCCATGCGGTGACGCTGATCGACCCGCGCTCGGCCTTCGGCTCGGCAGCGCGGTTTCCCGGAGAGGCCTTGCTGGAGGAGTGGCCGGACGAGGCGCTGAGCCGGCTGGCGCCCGACAGCCGCAGTGCCATCATCACGCTGACCCATGACGCCAAGCTGGATGATCCGGCGATTGCCTTCGCCTTGCACGCGCCTGTCTATTACCTCGGCTGCCTCGGCTCGACCCGCACCCATGCCAAGCGTCTGGACCGGCTGCGCGCCCTGGGCTTCAGCGAGGCGGAGTTGGCGCGCATCCATGCGCCGGCGGGTCTGAACATCGGGGCGAAGTCGCCGGGCGAGATCGCGGTGTCGATCCTGGCCGAGATCACGCAGGTGCTGCGCAAGGGCGGCTGACGCGGTACGGGTGCCCGGCCTCGAGGGCTTTCACACCCCCGGACCCGCGTGCGATATTTGTGGACCGATGAATGGGAGTGTACGGAGGCTTTTCAGGTGGTGCGGATCGGGTCGACCAAGAGGCGCAGGCCGTTGAGCACCACCAGAAGCGTGCCGCCTTCGTGGCCGATCACCGCAAGCGGCAGCGGCAGATGGAAGAACAACCCTCCAGTGACCAGCACCACCATGGCGCCGATGGCGAAGGTCAGGTTCTGGCGGATGATGCGCATCGTGCGTCGGGCGAGGCGATGGGCTGCGGCCAGACGCTGCATGTCTTCTGACAGCAGGGCCACATCGGCGGCCTGCAGGGCGACCTCGCTTCCGGCAGCCCCCATCGCGATGCCGACATCGGCGCGGGCCAGAGCAGCCGCGTCGTTCACGCCGTCGCCGACGAAGGCGACCTTGGTTACGCGGGCCAGTTCATCGACCAACATCACCTTGTCCTGCGGCAGCATGTCGGCATGGACCTCGGCCTCGGTTATACCCAGCGTCTGGGCGATGCGCAGGGCCACCGGACGGCGGTCACCGGTCATCATCACGATCTGGCTTATGCCATCGCGCCGCAGGGCCGCAATCCCGGCTTGCGAGGTGGCGCGGGGCTGATCGGCCACAGCAATGGCGCCCAAAAGGCGCGGGCCACGACCAAAATAGACGACTGTATGGCTTCCCGATGCCATCTCGGTCAGTGTGACGTGATCCAGAGCAGCACCCATGCGCGCCACCATGCGCGGATTGCCGGCCCAGAGCTGGCCTTCCGCGTCCGCGCCGGTGATGCCTTCGGAAGGAGAGGTGACGACGTCGTTCACCACCGCTGCGGTCAGGCCCCGCTTGGTCATCTCGCGCCGGATTGCGCCGGCGATAGGATGTTCGGAATGCGCCTCGATCCCGGCAAGCAGCGGCAGGAAACTCGACGCGTCGCCTTCAAGTGCCACCACGGATGTCACTTCCGCGCGGCCGGTGGTCAGAGTGCCGGTCTTGTCGAAGGCGAAGGTCTTGACCTCGGCCAGCCGCTCCAGCGCGGCCCCGCCCTTGAACAGAACTCCGCCGCGTGCTGCAACGGACAGGGCGGACAGGATGGCAGCCGGAACCGAGATCACCACCGCGCAAGGCGACGCCGCCACCAGCAACGTCGCCGCCTGATAGAGGGCCTGCGCCTGTGGGATGCCCATCCAGAGCATCACCAGGAAGGCCGTGACCGACCCCACCAGAACCGCCACCGTATAGCGCTGGCCGAACCAGTCGCTGAACCGCTCGGACGGGGCCTTCATGCCCTGCGCCTCGGTCACCAGGGCGATCATGCGGGCGACGGTGGATTGGTCGAGTGTGCGCGAGACTTCCATCGTCAGGACCGCGTTCAGGTTCACGGTCGCCTCGTGCAGCTTCGATCCCGGTTCCTTGGCGACGGGAACCGATTCCCCGGTAATCGTGCTTTCGTCGATCTCTCCCACGCCTTCGGACAGCACACCGTCGACCGGCACCCGCGCACCGGGGCGCAGCACGACGTGGTCACCGGGGGCAAGGTCGCGCACCGCCACCTCTTCAACCCGGCCTGCCACCACACGCAAGGCGGTTTCCGGTCGCAGCGCCATCAGCGCCTCCACCGCGCGGCGGGCCTTGCCGAGCGCGCGGTGTTCCAGCGTGCCCGACAGCGAGAAGAGGGCCAGCAGCACCGCCCCCTCCAGCACCGCGCCGACCGAGGCCGCAGCCAAAGCCGCCACCACCATCAGAAGATCGATATCCAGACGGAACTTGCCTAACAACTCCTTCAGCGCCTCGATTCCGGCAGGCACGCCGCCGGCGAGATAGGCGAGGATCAGGGCGCCGGACACCAGCACCTCGGGCAATGGCATGGCAAAGCGGGACACCATCGCCACCGCCAGACCAAGGATGGTCAGCAGCGTCAGCCCCAGGTCGCGTGTGTCGTCGGTCATCCGTCTCTCCTGCCCTGTCGTCAGGCTATAGCATGGCGGATAACCGCCCCAGAGGCGCTAACGTCGCAGAGGGCCAAATTCCCCCTTGACCCCGCGCCCGCGCCTGTCAAAACCGCCGCATGGCTGTCGCATCCCTAACCATAGACCTTGACGCCCTGACCGCCAACTGGCGGGCACTGGACCGTGCCTCGGCCTCTGGCGTGCAGACGGCGGGCGTGGTGAAGGCGGATGCTTACGGCCTTGGCGTGGGGCCGGTGGTGCGGGCTCTGGCCCATGCCGGGGCGCGGCGGTTTTTTGTCGCCGCAACGGAAGAGGGTGTCGAGGTCCGCAAGGTGCTGGGACCGGGCCCGCAGATCAACATCCTGTCCGGCCACATGGCGGGCGACACGGCCATGATCCGTGACCATGACCTGACGCCGATGTTGAACAGCCTCGATCAGGTAACCCGCCATCTGGAAGCCCTGCCGGGCCATGCCTTTGGCATCCAGCTTGATACCGGCATGAACCGCCTTGGCATGGAAGAGCCCGAGTGGGAGGCCGCCGCCCCCTTCGTGCTGGAGGCAGGGCCGGACCTGCTGATGTCGCATCTGGCCTGCGCCGATGACCCCGATCACGCGCTGAACGAGGTGCAACTGGCCAATTTCCACGCCATGACCGATGGCTCTGGCGTGGCGCGCAGCTTGGCCGCTACGGGGGGTATTGTGTTGGGCCCGGCCTATCACTTCGACCTGACCCGCCCCGGCATAGGCCTTTATGGCGGCAGGCCCTACGAGGGCGCGGCCCCCGTGATCCGCCTGACGCTTCCTGTTGTGCAGACGCGTCTTGTCGCGGCGGGGGAAGGTGTGGGTTATTCCAGCACATGGATTGCCAGAAAGCCAAGCCTGATTGCCACCGTGCAGGGCGGCTATGCCGATGGCATTCTGCGCAGCCTGTCGGGCCGCGCCACGCTCTGGGCCGGGGATGTGCCTTGTCCGCTGGTGGGCCGGGTCTCGATGGACCTGATCACGGTCGATGTCAGCCACCTTGGCCATGCGCCCGAGGCGCTGGACCTGATCGGCCCGAACCAAAGCGTCGACCAACTGGCCGATGTGGCCGGGACGATCGGATATGAACTGTTGACCCGCCTCGCCTCGCGCCTTGAGCGCCGCTTTGTCGGGGGACCGCGCGGATGATCGGCGCGGTTCTGGCGCGTATCGGGCGACCGGTGCTGGCGGTTCTGGCCGGTTTTGGCCGGGTGGTGCTGTTCGCCCTTGATACCCTGCGCCACCTGCTGACCCCGCCGTTCTACTGGCGTGAGTTCTGGGCGTCATTGCTGCAAATCGGCTGGTTCTCGTTGCCTGTCGTCGGCCTGACCGCGTTTTTCACCGGTGGTGCCTTGGCATTGCAAATCTATTCCGGCGGCTCGCGCTTTTCGGCTGAAGCCGTGGTGCCCCAGATCGTCGCGATCGGCATGGCGCGCGAACTGGGGCCGGTGCTGGGTGGGTTGATGGTGGCGGCGCGGGTTGCCTCCTCGATTGCCGCCGAGATCGGCACGATGAAAGTGACCGAGCAGATTGACGCCTTGGTAACGCTGTCGACCCATCCGATGAAATATCTGACCGTGCCGCGCGTGCTGGCCGCCACCCTTGCCGTGCCGGTTCTGGTGGCGGTGGGCGACAGCATCGGGATTTCCGGCGGCTGGCTGGTGGGGATCACCAAGCTGGGCTTCAACTCTGCGACCTACCTCAAGAACACCACCGATTTTCTGGAGTTCTGGGACGTCGGTTCCGGTCTGGTCAAGGGCGCGGTGTTCGGCTTCATCGTGGCGCTGATGGGCTGCTATGCCGGGATGAACTCTGGCCGTGGCGCGCAGGGCGTGGGGGCGGCCACGAAGTCGGCGGTGGTGGCGGCCTCGGTGCTGATCCTCGCGGCCAACTATGTGCTGACCGGATTGTTCTTTTCATCATGATCACCCTCACGGATGTGCACAAGGCCTTCGGCAACAACCACGTTCTGCGGGGCCTGGATCTTGTGATCCCCAAGGGCGAAAGCATGGTGATCATCGGCGGGTCGGGAACCGGCAAATCGGTGCTGCTGAAATGCATCCTTGGGTTGGTCCACCCCGACCAAGGCACCATCACGCTGGAGGGGCAGGACGTCACACGCGGCGACCGCGATGCCTTCCTCGCCAGGTTCGGCATGCTGTTTCAGGGTGGCGCCTTGTTCGACTCGCTGCGCGTCTGGGAGAATGTGGGTTTCCGGCTGGTGCGCGGTTCCAAGCCGATGAACAAGGATCAGGCCCGCGAGGTGGCGATCGAAAAGCTGCGCCGCGTCGGGTTGAAACCCAATGTGGCCGATCTGTATCCGGCGGAACTGTCGGGCGGCATGCAAAAGCGCGTGGGTCTGGCGCGGGCGATTGCGGCAGAGCCCGAGGTTATCTTCTTTGACGAACCCACCACCGGCCTTGACCCGATCATGTCCGGCGTCATCAACACCCTGATCCGCGAGATCGTTCTGGAAATGGGCGTCACGGCGATGACGATCACGCATGACATGACCTCGGTCCGCGCCATCGCCGACCGGGTGGCCATGCTGCATGACGGGCTTATCCGCTGGACCGGCCCTGTGGCCGATATGGACGCCGCACCAGACCCTTACCTGCAACAGTTCATCCATGGCCGTGCCGAAGGCCCGATCGAATCTGTCCGCTAATCCATCGCAACGCCAGTTTCCCGCTCTGGTTGAGGTTTTGTTTCGCGAACCGAAACAATAGAGGTTAATCTTCAGGTTTTTGATCAACAGCCGAGGCCAAGACACGAAAATCATTGCCAAACCCGCAAACTTTGCCTTCACTTTGCCGCATTCGGGAGCGTGCGATGCCAGTGACATTGAACGAGACGTTGCGACAGCTGCAGGGTTGGGTTGGACAGTTCGTTCAGGGGCTCATTGTCTTTTCGGCCCTGGGCCTGACACTGGCCAGCGTGGCGGCGTGTCTGGGTCTTCTGCCTTGGCCCGACCTTTTCCTGTCCTACGCTGGCCGGCCAGTGCCGATGGCCGGCATGTGGGCGCAGCTTGCGCTGACCGGGTTGGCGCTGGCGCTGGTGTTCTACCTGCCCGCCCTGCTGCGTGTGATAAGACTGGAGCGCAGCCACCGCTCTTTCGCCGTGGGCATGGAAGATGTGGCCCGCGCCTACCGCATCGCCCATGCCGCGGACCGCACCGGGGTCTTCGCCCTGTCGGCCGAGTTCGACTCGATGCGCGCCCGCTTTGACCATCTGCGCCAGCACCCCGATCTGGGCGCGCTGGAACCGGAACTGCTTCACCTTGCGGCTGCAATGAGCTTTCTGTCACGCGACCTTGCCCGCACCTATTCCGACGACAAGGTGGCGCGCGCGCGCCTCTTCCTGACACAGCGGCAGGAAGAGGCGCATGCCCTGACCGACCGTATCAGCGCCGCCCGCCGCACCTGCGATGAACTGCGCCGCTGGTTGGCCGATGTCGAGGCCGAGGAGCGCAGCGCCCATCTGCAGATCCGCCGTCTGGACGCGGATCTTAAGGAGATTTTGCCCACCCTCGGCTACGACTTCGACCAGGAGGATATCGCCGCCGCCAATGTCGTCAGCCTGACCAAACCCGGCAAGCAGACTTGACCTCGGGCCCCGTGTGCCCATCTTGGCATCATGCGCCGCACCCTGCCCTTCCTCAACCTGTGTCTGCTGATCCTGTACCCGGTCGCGTGGTTCGCCCCGCTGCTGCGGGCGGCCATGTTGCCCATATTCGGGATGACCGAAATCTCGGTGGTGTCGGGCCTGCAATCCCTGTGGGACAGCGATCCGGGTCTGGCGCTGTTGGTCACCTTTCTCGCGGTCTTTGCGCCCTTCGCCAAGACGCTGGGGTTGGCGCTGGTGCAATTCGGCCTTCTGTCGCGCCGCACCCTGCCCGCGCTGCACCTTCTTGGGCGGCTGGCGATGGCGGATGTCTTTCTGGCTGCGCTTTACGTCGTGCTGGCCAAGGGCATCGGCCATGCCACGGTCGAGGTGGCCTGGGGACTTTGGCTGTTCACCGGCTGCATTCTGGCTTCAATGGTCCTGCCTGCGGCGGAAGCCAAGCTTGAACCGGGGCGGCTTTCATAGCATCAAGCGGGCATGAGCAAACCCTCCCATACCTTCACCTGCACGGCCTGTGGCGCCAGCCACAAGAAGTGGAACGGCCAATGCGACGCCTGCATGGCATGGAACACTTTGGTCGAGGAATCGCCGCTGTCGGCTGGCCCCAAGGGTCCGGTGGCAAAGGGGCGCACGATCCCCTTGACCGATCTGGCCACGCAGGCCGAGGCGCCGCCGCGTGCCGCCTCGGGCATGGCGGAACTGGACCGGGTGCTGGGCGGGGGCCTTGTCGCGGCCTCGGCCATTCTGGTGGGTGGTGATCCGGGCATTGGCAAGTCGACGCTTCTGTTGCAGGCGGTGGCGGCCTTTGCGCGGGCGGGCCTGAAGTGCATGTATGTCTCGGGCGAAGAGGCGGCCGCACAGGTGCAGATGCGGGCGCAGCGGCTGGGGCTGCAGGATGCCCATGTGCAACTGGGGGCGGAGACAAACCTGCGCGATATCCTGACCACGCTGGACCGCGAACGCCCCGCGCTGGCGGTGATCGATTCGATCCAGACCATGTGGCTGGATTCGATTGAATCTGCGCCGGGATCGGTCAGCCAGGTCCGTGCTGCAGCGCATGAACTTGTGACCTTTGCCAAGAAGCGCGGTGTGTCGATCATTCTGGTCGGCCATGTCACCAAGGATGGCCAGATCGCGGGCCCCCGCGTCGTCGAACACATGGTTGACACGGTGCTGTATTTCGAAGGCGAGCGCGGCCACCAGTTCCGCATCCTGCGCGCCGTGAAGAACCGCTTTGGTCCGGCCGACGAAATTGGCGTCTTCGAGATGACCGGGGCCGGACTGGCCGAGGTTTCCAACCCCTCGGCCCTGTTCCTGTCGGACCGCGAGAAAGCCACGCCGGGCTCGGCGGTCTTCGCTGGTATCGAAGGCACAAGGCCGGTTCTGACTGAGATTCAGGCCCTCGTCGCCCCGTCAACCCTGGGCACGCCACGACGCACGGTGGTGGGCATCGACGGCGGACGGCTTTCCACGATCCTGGCGGTGCTGGAGGCGCGGGTCGGCATTTCTTTCGCCGGTCTTGACGTGTTCCTCAATGTGGCCGGGGGCTTGCGTGTCAATGAACCCGCCGCCGATCTGGCCATCGCCGGGGCCATCCTTTCCGCGCGTGAGGATGTGGCAATTCCGCCAGACATGGTGCTTTTCGGCGAGATCAGCCTGTCGGGCGCGCTGCGTCCGGTGGGTCAGACGGAAAACCGGTTGAAAGAAGCGTCAAAACTTGGTTTCACACAGGCCGTGGCACCCCGGTTGTCAAAGTACACACAGGCCAGCGGAATCATCTTGCGCGAGATGCCGGACCTGACGGCCTTCGTGGGCGAGATGTTTGGCGCTGGCTGAAGAATGGGCGCAAGCGAAGGCGCAGGAGAGAAGAATGAACGGTTTTACCCTCGTGGATGGCGTTGTCGCCGGTGTCATCGTCCTGTCAGCCGTCCTCGCCTATTCGCGGGGCTTGGTGCGCGAGGTGCTGGCGATTGCCGGCTGGGTCGGTGCTGCGGTGCTGGCCTATCTGTTCGCGGGTGCGGCGCAACCTCTGGTCAAGGAAATCCCGGTGATCAACAAGGTCATCGGCGACAATTGCGAATTGTCGATCATCACCGCCTTCGCGCTTGTCTTCGCCATCGGCCTGATCATCGCGTCGCTGTTCACGCCGCTGTTCGCTTCGGTCGTGCAGCGGTCGTTCCTTGGCGGGGTCGATCAGGGGCTTGGTTTCCTGTTCGGCGCTGTTCGCGGCATTGCGCTGGTCGCTGCGGCCTTCCTGATCTATGACATGGCACACCAGTCGATCGACATGATCGACAAATCCCGCTCGGCCAAGGTCTATGCGGGCTTCAAAGGTGGCATCGAGGGTGCCATGCCGGACAATCTTTTGAACCAGATCGTCGAACGCTATAACGGCTTGACCGCAATATGCGCCGCTGCGGCGACGGGCAAGGCCCCGGCCACCACGACGCCGGCCCCCGCAACGGGCAATTGATCACCGCAACGCCGCGTTGCGGCAAACGCGGTCGTTCCGGGGGTGACTTCCCCGCGTCGAAGTCCTAAACCACCCGCAGATTCACCCGGACCCGGAGGAACCATGCAGTCCCATTACGCGCACCCTTTCGATGATGACAAGCTGAAAGAGGAGTGTGGCGTTTTCGGCGTGATCGGCGTGGCAGATGCCTCGAACTTCGTAGCACTTGGCCTGCATGCCCTGCAGCATCGTGGCCAGGAGGCGGGTGGCATCGTCAGCTATGATCCGAACTCCGGCTTCAACTCAGCCCGCCGCTTCGGCTATGTCCGCGACAATTTCACAAGGCCCGAGGTGATGGACACCCTGCCTGGTGCCCTGGCCATCGGCCATGTCCGCTATTCCACCGCAGGCTCCAAGGGGGCCACCGCGATCCGCGACGTGCAGCCCTTCTTCGGCGAATTCTCGATGGGCGGGGCCGCCATCGCCCACAATGGCAACTTGACCAATGCCGCGGCCCTGCGCAAGGAACTGATCGAGCGCGGCTCGATCTTCCAGTCGTCGTCGGATTCCGAGTGCATCATCCACCTGATGGCCCGCTCGATCCAGAAAACCATCCCGGAGCGGATGAAAGACGCACTGCGCCGGGTTGAAGGGGCATTTTCCGTCGTCGCCATGACCCGCACCAAGCTGATCGGCGTGCGCGACCCGTTGGGCGTGCGGCCCTTGGTTCTGGGCCGGATCAGCGACAGTTCCTGGGCCTTGGCTTCGGAAACCTGCGCGCTGGACATCATCGGCGCGGAATTCGTGCGCGAGATCGAGCCGGGCGAGATGGTGGTGATCGAGGATGGCAAGATCACCTCGACCCGTCCCTTCGGCGCGCCGGCCTCGCGGTTCTGCATCTTCGAACATGTCTATTTCAGCCGCCCCGATTCGATCCTTGGCGGCCGGTCGGTTTATGAAACCCGCCGCCAGATCGGCGTTGAACTGGCCCGCGAAGCGCCCGTTGATGCCGACCTTGTCTGTCCGGTGCCGGATTCCGGGACCCCTGCGGCGATCGGCTACAGTCAGGAATCGGGCATCCCCTATGCCATGGGGATCATCCGCAACCAGTACATGGGCCGGACCTTCATCGAACCCACCGAATCCATCCGCAACATGGGCGTGCGCCTGAAGCTCAACGTCAACCGCGCGCTCATCAAGGGCAAGCGGGTGATCTTGGTCGACGACTCGGTGGTGCGCGGCACGACCAGCCGCAAGATCAAGGACATGATCCTTGAGGCGGGTGCGGCCGAAGTTCACTTCCGCATCGCAAGTCCCCCGACCGCATGGCCGTGCTTTTATGGAGTGGACACTCCGGAGCGGTCCAAGCTCTTGGCCGCCACCATGTCGGAAGACGAGATGCGCGACTGGATCGGGGTGGACAGTCTGAAGTTTGTCTCCCTCGACGGCCTCTACCGCGCAGCGGGCGAGGTGGCGGGCCGCAACCCCAAGGCCCCCAAGTTCTGCGACGCCTGCTTTTCGGGCGATTACCCCATCGTGCCCTCGGACAAGATCGAAGAGGGATTCGAGATGAAGGCGGCGGAGTGAGCGCAGAGGTAGACCTCTACCTCTCCACCCTGCCCTCGCCGCAGCGCGCGGCGCTGCAAGCCTTGCGTGCGATCGTCACGACCCGCCTGCCCGACCGTCTTGACGTGATCAGCGATGCGATGCCCGGCTTTCGCCAGCCGGGGCCGAAGGGACGCAGGGTCGCTGGCTATGGGGCGTTCTAGGCCAACTGCGGCTTCTATCCGCATTCTGGCAGCATCATCATGCAATTTGCGCAAGCGACGGCGGGCTATGCGACGTCAAAGGGCGGCATCCTGTTCACCCGAGATCATCCGTTGCCCGAAGCCCTTGTGCCAAAGCTGGTCGAAGCGCGGCTGGCCGAGATTGCCGCAACCGGACGCTGACACAAGTCCAGAGATCCCTGCCAGAAATATTCTCCGAAGGTCTTGGGATCTCCCGGCCTCTGGCCAACCCCTTGCCTAAGCCCTGCCACTCGCATATCCCCGCCGCGATCCTCAGGAAGGCAACAGCCATGACCCAGAACATTGCCCTCGTCACCGGAGCCTCGCGTGGGCTGGGGGCGGCCCTGGCCGAACAACTGGCCGCACGCGGCTGGCATGTGGTGGCGGTGGCGCGCACCGTCGGCGGGCTTGAGGAGCTGGATGACCGCGTGAAGGCACTGGGTCTGCCGGGGGCCGGAGGACTGACGCTGGCACCGATGGACGTGACCAACGACGATGCCATGCGGCACCTGTGCCTCTCGATCTATGAACGCTGGGGGCACCTGAACCTATGGGCTCATGCGGCGATCCACGCCACGCCCTTGACCCCGGCGGCGTCACTGGCCACCAAGGATTGGGACAAGGCGCTGGCCACCAACATCCGCGCCACCGGGCAACTGATCCCCATGGTCGAACCCCTGCTGCGCGAGGGAGAGGGCACCGCCGTCTTTTTCGACGACCCCCGCGCTGGCCAGAAGTTCTTCGGGGCCTATGGCGCCTCCAAAGCGGCCCAGATCTCGCTCGCCGCCAGCTGGCAGGCCGAGACGCAGCGCATCGGCCCGCGTGTGGTCATCACCACACCACAGCCCATGCCCACCGCCACCCGCGCCCGCTTCTTCCCCGGCGAGGACCGCAGCCCCCTCGTCACCGCGCGCGCCGAGGCCCAGCGTATTCTCGACGATCTTCTGTCCGCGCCGTGATGCCGCCGCCGGAGCCTCCTGCGGGGATATTTGCGCCAGGATGGAACCGCAAAGGGGCACCTTTTTCGGCGCCCCTTTCATACTTGTCCAAATATCCTGGGGTGAGGCCCCCTTGGGCCGAGGGGTGAAACCCCTGCTTCTTTGGGCGCTACTTCAGCCAAGCCTCATAGTCGCTGACCAAAAGATGCGTGGGTTCCACGTCTTCCTCGATCTGGGCGAAGCGGCCGATCGGTTCGCGGAAGACGTTGTCAGTGACGTCGTCGTTGACGGTGGACACCTCGCCGATCAGCACATCGCCACCCTCGCCCCAGAAGGCGTGCCAATCGCCCGGCATCAGGGTGACGCTTTCACCGGGCGCGAGGCGCAGCTTCTGGCCCGGCGTATAGGGCACGTCGATCCCGTCACAGCGCACCATGCCGCCGTGCTTGTCCGAGCAGTTGCCTTCCGGGTCAGACCCGGTCAGTTCCACGATCAGCGTCGCACCGCCGCGGTTGATGATGTCTTCGGCCTTGATAACATGGGTGTGCATCGGCGAGAGCTGGTCTTGGCGCGAGATCAGCAGTTTTTCGGCGTAGCACATCCCCCCACCGCGCTGCAGATCGGCCAATGAGCCGTTGCGCAGGGTGAAGAGGAACAGGCCCATCTGATCATAGCGGCCCTGACCGTAGTCGGTGATGTCCCAACCGCAGCGGCCTTCGATCACGCGGGCGGCGCGCGGCGCGTTGGCCTTGAACTCGGTGGGCGACCAGTTGGCGAAGGGCGGCAGCACGAAGCCGTAATGGCGGATCATCTCATCCGCAGCAGCCATGATCTCGTTGACGCGCGAGCGTTTCATTGCGGTTCCTCCCTGGGCCGGTCTGGACCGGACTATAGCGATTGCCTCCGCCTCAACAACCGCTTTTCAGCGCGACCTGCCAGGCAGTCAGCCCGGCCTCGAGGCCGGGCCAGTCGGTGTAGTCCATATCGCCCCCGGCACCCAAGGCTTTGCCCTTCGACGCGGCGATCCGGCGCATCATACAGGCCTTGAAGAAATCATATTCTTTGAAGTGCAGGGCCCCCGCCACCTGCCGGATCTGGCCGGGCCGCCAGAGCGTCTCAGTCACGAACTGCGCCACGCAATCCTCCAGACCCTTGCGGCCCGCGTCATCGTCTCCAACTGCGGACAGAGAGACGGGCAGGAACAGGCTGGGCCTGGCCGTCAGCGCCGCGCCATTGGCCTTGGCAAAGCCGATCAGCGCCTTCTGAAAATGCCCCATATGCAACGAGGCCGCGAGGATCACTCCGTCAAACCGGGCGAGATTGAGGCCTTCGGCATCCTCGGCGTTCAGAAGTTCGACCGAGGCACCAAGGCCGGTCCGATGGTCGGCGGCAAAGCGGGCGATCTTGCGGGTCTGCCCTTCGGTGGTGGCAAAGGCGATCAGGATGCCTATGGAGGGCAAGGGGTCTGGCTTGGGTTCCGCCCGTTCAGATCACCGTGAAATCGTCATAGGCGAGCGCGGGCCTGTTGTTCAAGATGGCGAAAGCCAGCGGGCCGAAGCCGGCGTCCGAGCCATCGGCATCGTAAAACAAAGTGCCGGTGGCGCGGTCATACAGGATATGCTGCGCGGCCGTGGTGGCCGTCGCACCAGCCCTGAACTCATCCACCGTCAGGGGCCCAAGGTCCAGCGCGTCAAAGGGACCGGCACCCGTGCGGGTCAGCACGATCGTGTCATCGGCATGCGAATAGGCCAGGATCCGGTCAAGGTTGCCAGCCACCAGCGCGCCCGAGAAGACAAAGCTGTCTTGTCCCAACCCGCCGATCAGCGTGTCGCGCCCGGCCCCGCCGACCAGCGTGTCATTGCCGGAATTACCGTCGAGCCGGTCATTGCCGCCACGCCCCTCGATCCGGTTGCCGTTGAAATCGCCCAGAACGGTGTCTTTGAAGGCCGAGCCGATCAGGTTCTCGATGTTGAAGATCTGATCCGTGCCCACGCCCAACCCGGTCGCGGTGAAGGCGGACAGGTCGGCCACCAGACCCACGCCACCCGCGCCATTCTGAACGCCGGAATAATCGACCCAATCCAGCCCGCCCTGCCCGTCCATCTTGTCCGGACCACCCAGCCCCCGCAGCGTGTCATTGCCAAGCCCGCCGAGCAGCACGTCGGCGCCATCGGTGCCAACCAGCAGGTTGGCCTGATCGTTGCCGACGATGTCGCGGTTGGCGACGCTGAACTCTGCCGTTACATTGCCACCCAGCACCCCGCCGGTGGCCGATGTCAGGGTGAAGCGGTAGCTGTCCAGTCCGCCCGCGATGCCATCGCTTTTGGCGAAGACATATTCCTGATGCACCGCCTCCCCCGCCGCGAAGGTGATGACATGGCCCGCGTAAAGCCCGCCCTGCAGATTGCCGCCCAAGGCGCCCCCCAGACCCGTGGCCGAGAGGGTCACGCTGCCTGCTGTCGAGGCATCTCCCATCCGGTAGATCGTCAGGACCGTGGCTGGCGTGTCCGGCCCGGCATATTCGGCCATCGTGTGGCGGTTGGCCTCGATGTAATAGGCGGTCGTGACATGGGTGCCGCTCCACCCCACGGCGGCGGCTTCGGTCCCTGCGGTGCCGGCATGGCCGCTGGCCCCGGTGCTGCCGTTGATCACGATGGACAGAGGGTCGGTGCCCTTCACGCCCGCGCCGCCGACACCGCCCTTGCCCGCAACCCCGCCAGAGCCGCTGCCGCTCCAGATGAGGTTGGAGCCCGCATCATAGACCCAACCGCCCGCCAGAGTGACGGTGCCGTGGTTCAAGACGGTGACCGCCGCGTCGCCGCCATGTCCACCGTTGCCGGCCACCCCGCCATTGCCGCCGGCCCCGCCCAGCGTGCCCTTGCCGCCCTTGCCACCCGAACCACCGTTGCCGCCGCTGCCGCCCACGCCGCCGAAGACAAAGTCACTCTGAAAAGTGCTATCCAGCATCGTCAGCTTGCCAAGGTTCAGCACACCCGACACAGCCGCGCCTCCCATGCCGCCATGGCCCTGCCCGCTTCCCCCCGGACCGCCAGAGCCGCCCGGCGCAGCATTGCCATTGCCGCCATTTCCGCCGTTGCCGCCCGACCCTGCCGCCCCGCCGTTGCCGGCATAGGCCTGCAGGTGGTAGAGATTCACCCGGTCCAGCACCAGCGTGCCAAGGTTCAAGACGCCCGACACCGCGTCTGCCCCCTTGCCGCCCGAGGTTGCCGTTGACAGCCCGCCGTTGCCCGATGATCCGGGCAGGCCGGGGTCTTTTCCGCTGTTCCCGTTCAGGCCATCGGTCCCGGACGCTCCGGTCACCCCCGCGGCCCCGGCCACCAGATTGTCAGCCAGTTCCACATCCGACAGCCGCAACGATCCCCCCGTTGCGACCTTGAACAGAGTATGACCATAGGCCTGGTTGCTGGTGGTACTGTAGCCCGCGCCACTGTCGCCATGCAGCCGGACGTCGTTGCCCCCCGTCTCGAAGGTCGCATCGCCTTCGATGCCGCCGTCAAGCACGATCTTTGCCCCCTTGGGCACCACCAGAGTTTGAAGCAGGTTGATGTCCATCGCATGGTCAAAGCGGATCACGACCTGTTTGCCGCTGGCGATTGACGCCTGAACAGCTTGGTCAAAGGCCTCTTGCAGCGAGGTCTGACCGTCGTCCGCAGCGGTGACGGTCGAATCGACGATAAAGACGGCCATGTCAGCCTCATCTACAAAAAATCGAATGAATTTTGCTGATCCTAGCCTTGCGCCGAGGTCCGATCAATGTGGCAAAACGCTCGGAAATCCGGGGCGATTGGCGTGCAACTCGCCTGACGTCAGGCGCTGAGCCGCAGCGGGTGGCGCGCTTCGGCCCAGTGACGGGCGGCCTGACCGAAAGCGGTGAACAAGGGGCGCGAGACGGGATCGTCAGCCGCATTCCACTCGGGGTGCCACTGCACGGCGAGGGTAAAGCCCGGCGCGTCCTTGACATAGATCGCTTCGGGGGTGCCGTCGGGGGCAAGGCCGTCGATCACGATGCGCTCGGCGGGCCGCATGATGCCCTGACCATGCAGGGTGTTCGTCATCACTTCGGCAGCACCCATCAGGCGGTGAAAGACGCCGCCTTCGGTGAAGCGCACGGTGTGGCGCAGGGCGAATTGCTCTTCCAGTTTGGCGTCGGGCGGCATGCGGTGGTTCATCCGGCCCGGAATCTCGCGGATTTCGGGGTGCAGGCTGCCGCCCATCGCCACGTTGACCTCTTGAAAGCCACGGCAGATCCCAAGGAAAGGCTGGCCGCGCGCCACGCAGGCGCGGATCAGTGGCAGGGTGATGGCATCGCGGGCGCGGTCGAAGGCGCCGTGCGCTGGCGTCTCCTCCTCGCCATACTCACTCGGGTGGACGTTGGGGCGTCCGCCCGTCAGCAGGAAGCCGTCGCACGCCTCCAACAGTTCTTCAACCGTGACGAAGCGCGGATCGGTCGGGATGATCAGCGGCATGGCGCCCGCCACATCGGCCACGGCGACGGAGTTCATCGTGCCAGCGGTGTGGGTCGGATAGCGATCATTGATCACGAAGTGATTGCCAATGATGCCTATGACGGGTCTGGAGGATTTCACGCGGGTCACGGTTTCTGATGCGGTTGGGTTGCTGATGCTGTGGATATGCCGAAATGATAGGCGCGCAATCCTCGCACGGAAAGCCTTGAAATTGCGTCAACCGATCAAGGTGACTTGATCAGGGCGCATGGGTGCTGCCAATCTGACCAAAACGCCTGAAAAGAAGGAGGCTCTCATGCCCAAACCCCGCGCCCGCGACCTTGGTCTGCCCTTTTCCGGCATACCGGGCCCGTTCAACGCCATCACGGATGTGCCGGGGGTCCGTGTCGGCTTTTGCACGCTGACCGATCCGGCCAAGAAGATGCGCACCGGCGTCACGGCCATTCTCGCCCGCGAGGACACTGATTTTCCGCAACCGGTCTGGGCCGGCCAGTTCACCCTGAACGGCAATGGCGAGATGACGGGCACCCACTGGATCAACGACGCGGGCTATTTCATCGGCCCGGTCTGCATCACCAACACGCATGGCGTGGGGGCAGTGCATCACGGGGTGACCGAATGGATGATCGAGCACTATGCGGCGTGGTTCGAGGCCGAACATTCCTGGGCCATGCCGGTCGTGGCCGAAACCTATGACGGCATCCTGAACGACATCAACGCGCTTCACGTCACCCCAGACCATGCCAAGACCGCTATCCGCGCGGCCAAGGGCGGGCTGGTCGAGGAAGGCTCCACCGGCGGCGGCAACGGCATGATCGCCTACGAGTTCAAGGCCGGCACCGGCACCGCCTCGCGCCGCGTGACACTGGGCGGGGAAGAGTACACCGTGGGCGTCTTGGTGCAGGCCAACCACGGACGGCGCGACTGGTTTCAGGTCTTGGGCAAGCCCGTGGGCAAGCTGATGCCGGAGGGAAAATTCCGCGACAAGGAACAGGGCTCGATCATCGTGGTGATCGCCACCGACGCGCCCCTGTCGGCGCTGTCCCTGCGCCATCTGGCGCGGCGCGCCTCGATGGGTGTTGCGCGGGGCGGCACCCCTGCGGGCAATTCCTCGGGCGACATCTTCCTAGCCTTCTCCACCGCCAATGCGGGACCCATGCCGCAGACCGGCGTCACGCTGCTGACAAGATCCGAGATCAATAATGAAGTGTTGGACCCGGTCTACCTCGCCGCCGTGGAAGCCACCGAAGAGGCCGTGGTCAATGCCATCGTGGCCGGAGTGGATGTAGCGGCGGTCAAGCCCAAGGGCCTCGTGGTGCCGGGCATCGACACCGCGAAGCTGGCGGCGGTTTTCAAGTAACCTCGGACCGCGCCTTTGGCCGGCAGCCGGGGAGGTTTCACACCTCCCCGGACCCCTCCGTGGAGTATTTCCAAAGGAGCAGATGCGAGGGGCGCCCCCCCCCCATTTGCTCCTTGCCAAAGACTCCCCGCGGAGCGTCTGAGGCTTGGGCCGGGCGCGGGCCTCAGGCGCCTTGCGCCACCACGGCGGCAGCGGCGGCAAGCGCTCCGGTGCCATGTGGGATCTTCAGCGCCTGCAGGCCCGCCTCCATCACCGCAAGCGCGCCCAGAGTCATGTGGGCGTTCACATGGCCCATATGGGCCACGCGCAATGAGCCGGTGGCCTCAGGGTCTTCCGGCGTGGCGGCACCAAGACCGATGCCGAGGGTGACGCCGGTCTGCGCCTCGGTCCATAGGCGCAGGCGGGTGGCGTCCGGCGCGCCCAAGCGGGCGGCCGTGACGGAATGGCCCCGGGCGGCGGGGTCGGCGACGTTCAGCCGTATGGCGGGGTTGCCCTGCCCCCAGGCGTCAAAGGCGGTCCAGACCGAACGGGCGAGAGTTGCGTGGCGAGCCCAGACGTTGGGCAGGCCCTCTTCGTGCAGGATCATCGTCAGCGCCTCGCGCAGGGCGTAGAGATGCGCCGTGGGGGCGGTGCCGAACCAGTACTGCCAGAACTCTGCCGGGTTGGCGCGCATCGTCCAGTCCCAATAGGGCGTGCGGGCGTTCGAGGTTTTGCAAGCCTCCAGCGCCTTGTCGTTGAACCAGACGAAGCCCAAGCCCGGCGGGCACATCAGGCCCTTCTGGCTGGCCCCCAGCATGACGTCCACACCCCAGTCGTCCATGCGGAATTCATCACAGCCAAGCGAGGCCACGCAATCCACCGCGAGCAGGGCCGGATGGCTCACGGCGTCGATGGCGGCGCGCACCGCCTGCACATCGGACTTCACCGACGAGGCGGTGTCGACATGGGTCATCAGCACAGCACGGATGGCGGGATCGGCGCGCAGGGCGGCCTCGACCCGGCCCGGGTCTGCGGGTGCATTGCCGCCGAAATAGAGAACCTCGACCTCTACCCCCAATCCGCGCGCCGTATTGGCCCAGCCGTGGCCGAAGACGCCGGTGGCCAGCACCAAAGCCTTGTCGCCTCGGGAAAACAGGTTGGAATTCGCCGCCTCCCAAGCGCCATGGCCGTTGCAGATATAGGCTGCGACATGGCCCTTGGTGCCTGCCAAGGCCTTCAGGTCAGGCCATATGCCCTCAACCATCTCGACCAGCGCCCCGGCGTAGATGTTGGGCGAGGGCCGCTGCATGGCGGCCAGCACGCGGTCGGGCAGGACCGAGGGGCCGGGGATGGCAAGATAGGCGCGACCATTTGCGAGGGGCATGGGAATCTCCGTTTCACAAAGGGCTAGTCGGTGTCTGCTTTGGGGTCAACCGCAAGCTGGTCTGGCGGGGCGTGCGGCTTGAACGGTCCGGCCAAAGCCGATAGAGGGGCGCAAACCGAGGCAACCGTCAGGACCCGCATGGCCAATGCATTGAAGAAGCGGATGCTGAACCTGCAAGCCAGGTTGGCTGCGGCCTATGGCACAGATATATCCTCGCCCAAGGCACGGCGCGCGGCGTGGTGGCATTTCGTGCTGATGGATCACGCTTTCCTGCGCGGCTGGTGGACCAATCTGGATGAGGTGGCACCGGGGGTCTGGCGGTCTAACCAACCCTCTCCGACGCGGTTCCGCGAATATCGCGACCGGTTGGGCATCAAGACGGTGCTGAACCTGCGCGGCACGCCCCGGCAGGGTTTTTATCTGTTCGAGGTCGAAGCCTGCCAAAAACTGGGTCTGACCTTGCAGGACTTGGCCCTGTCCGCCCGCCGCGCGCCGCCCAAGCAATCTTTGCTGGACCTTCTGGACCTGCTGCCACGGCTGGAAAAACCGTTCCTGATCCACTGCAAATCCGGTGCCGACCGCACCGGCCTCGTGGCCGCGCTTTACCTGCTGGAGGTCGAACATCGCTCTCTGGCCGAAGCAAAGCGGCAATTGAGCTTTCGGTATCTGCACCTCAAGTCGACCTCAACCGGGATACTGGACCATTTCCTGACCCTGTATGAAGCCGAGGCGGCGGGCCGGTCGACCCGCGCATGGATCGAGCAGGATTATGACCCCGACCGCCTGACCGCCAGCTTTGCGGCTTTGCGCAAAGGGGCCAAGGGATGACAGCGATCCCGGCCAGACGCTTGCTCGGCTGGCTGTGGCGCGACCATATCAGGCGGCGCTGGCCGCTCCTGACGTTGGCCCTGCTGCTGATGGCGGTGGAGGGGGCTGCGACGGGGGCTCTGTCCTACCTTGTGCGGCCCATGTTCGACGAGGTGCATCAGGGGGCGGCGTTTTCGGTCGTGGCGCGGGTGGCGGCCTCGGTCGGTGGCGTGTTCGTCCTGCGGGCGCTGGCGGGATTTTCGCACAAGATCATCATCGCCCGGCAGTCCGAGCGGGTGGGGGCGGAGTTGCAGGCGGCGATGCTGGCCCATGCCTTGCGGCTGGATCTGGGCTTTTACCTTGCGCATTCGCCCGGCAGCCTGATGGAGCGGCTCAGGGGTGATACGGCCACCCTGCGCAACCTTTGGCCGCCGATCCTGCAGGCCTTTGGCCGCGATGTGGTCGCTTTGCTGTCGCTGGCCGTGGTGGCCTTGCTGATCGACTGGCGCTGGACGCTGATTGCCGTGGCGGGGGTTCCCCTGCTTGCCTTGCCCATCACCCGCCTGCAACGGATGGTGCGCGGCACGGCGCGGTCTGCCCGCGATGCGGCGGGGGCCCTGTCGACGCAACTGGACGAGGCATTCCACGGCATCCGCACCCTGCAACTGTCCGGCGCCGAGGCCGACGAGGTCAGCCGCTATCGCCGCGCTTTGGAGAAGTACCTGACCGCCCAGTTCCGCTCTGACCGCGCTGCCGCCGCGATTCCCGCGCTGATCGACGTGGTGGCGGCCTTGGGCTTTGCAGGCGTCATGCTCTACGGCGGGATGCAGATCATCGCCGGCACTAAGACGCTGGGCGAGTTCATGAGCTTCTTCACCGCGATGGGGTTGGTGTTTGAGCCGCTCAGGCGGTTGGGCTCGGTCTCGGGCCTGTGGGCTGCAGCGCGCGCCTCGCTGGAACGGATGCGGGGGCTGCTGGATGAAGTGCCGAAGATCACCTCTCCGGCACGGCCCTTGGCGCTGCCCGAGGGTGAGGTCCGGCTGGAGATGCGGGACGTGTCTTTTGGCTATGGCGAGACGCCGGTGCTGCGCGGGATCAGCCTGCTGGCGGAACCGGGCAAGGTCACGGCCTTGGTTGGCCCCTCTGGCGCGGGCAAGACGACGATCTTTCACCTGCTGACACGGCTGGCCGACCCGGATGCGGGGCAGGTCACGCTGAACGGTGTGGACCTGCGCGATCTGGACCTTGGGCAACTGCGCGGTCTTTTTGCAGTGGTCAGTCAGGACTCGGCCTTGTTTGACGAGGCGATTGCCGCCAATGTGCGGCTGGGGGCCAAGGATCAGTCTGACGCAGCCCTGTCGCGAGCCTTGGGCTTGGCTCATGCCGATTTCGTGGAAGCGATGCCCTTGGGCGTGAACTCCCCTGCTGGCCCGCGCGGCACGGCGCTGTCGGGCGGGCAGCGTCAGCGCATCGCCATCGCCCGCGCCATCCTGCGCGATGCACCGATTCTGCTGCTGGACGAAGCGACCTCGGCGCTCGACAGCCAGACCGAGCTTGGTGTGACCGAGGCGCTGGATACCCTGCGATCGGGTCGCACCACCTTGGTGATCGCGCACAGGCTTTCCACCATTCAGGCGGCCGATGTGATCCTGGTGATGAACAAGGGCCAGATCGTCGCGCGCGGCAGCCATGCCCAGCTTTTGGCCGAAGGTGGGCTTTATGCCGACCTCTACCGGCTGCAGTTCAAGGAATAGGGCTTTTCCCCGCGCGCCTCAGGCCTATATCTGAAGGGCAGGAGACCGCGCATGACCAACACCACCCGCAGGATGATATCGCTTGGCGGCAAAGATGCCTTGCCGTTTCTGCAAGGCCTTGTCAGCAACGACGTACTGCCCTTGGGCAAAGGACCGGGGCTGGTCTGGGCTGCCCTTCTGACGCCGCAAGGCAAGTATCTGGCGGATTTCTTCGTTGGGCATGACAGCGAAGGCGTGTTTCTGGACCTGCCCGAGGTTCTGGCCGATGCCACGCTGAAACGCCTGACGATGTACCGGTTGCGCGCGGATGTCAGTCTGATGCCGTCGGATCGCGTTTTGACGCGTGGCTTGGGTGAGGCCTTGCCGGGCGCACTTCCCGATCCGCGCCACCCAGCTCTGGGCTGGCGGCATTACGGGCCCGCGGTGGATGAAGCCGCCATCGACTGGGACGCGATCCGCGTTGCACATCTGATCCCCGAGACCGGCATCGAACTGATCCCCGAAGAAAGCTATCTGCTGGAAGCGGGATTCGAGCGTCTGCACGGCGTCGATTTCCGCAAGGGCTGCTATGTGGGGCAGGAGGTCACCGCCCGAATGAAGCACAAGACCGAACTCCGCAAGGGTCTGGCGCTGGTGGCGGTGGAGGGTTCGGCTCCGGTCGGCACGGCGATCCTGGCTGAAGGACGTGAGGTTGGGCGGCTGTTTACTCAAAGCGGCGAGCGCGGCATCGCCCACCTACGGCTCGACAAGGCCGAAGGCGAGATGTGGGCCGGTGAGGCGCGTGTGATGCGGGTCCAGCAGCCCGCCTGACGGCTGCAGTTAGGCCAGTGCTGCGTAGTCGCGGGCGACCTGCTGCCAGACTGCTTCGCAGCTGGCCGACAGAAGCACGCCTGACACGCGGGCGGTCTCATATACCTCGCCATCCAGAAACCGCGCCACGCCCCCCGCCCCCTGCACGGCCAGCACGCCCGCCGCATGGTCCCACGGATGCGGGGTCGGCCCTGACAGCACGAAATCGACGAAGCCCTGCGCCAGCATCCGGTATTCATGCGCAGAACAGCGCAGGCAGGTTGCCCTGTCATAGCCAAGCCCCGCCAAGGCAAGCGCCCGCTTCTGCGTGACCGCAAACAGCCCGGCCGGGACATAACCCGCCAGATCTTGCACGGGCTTCATCGCTGCCGTGCGCAGCACGCGGGCCGCATCGGGCGTCATCATGCGTGTGGGTTCCCCCACCGCAGCCTCGATCCAGTCATCGCAGATCGGATCATACAGCATTCCCCAGACCGGCCGTCCGGCCCGCGCCACGGCCAGCAAAACCCCGAACACCGCGAGCCCATGCGCAAAGTTCCACGTGCCATCCACCGGATCGACAATCACCGCCGGATCGGCCGTGCCCATGGCGGCGCGCAAGGCGGGGTCCTTGGCCACAGCCTCCTCGCCCAGAACCAGCGCCTCTGGCCAATCGCGCGCAAGGCTAGCAGAGATCAGCATTTCGGCCTCGGTATCAGCTATGGTCACGAGATCGTTCGGCCCGGTCTTTTCCGAAATCTCGCCCGCCGCCAGCGTCCGGAAACGGGGCAGGATCGCCAGACGCGCCGCCTCGCGGACTGCGTGACGCAGAGACGCCAGCGGGAGAGCCATAGGTGCTGATGACATTGCGTCGAAACCCTTAAGATTGCTTGATCCGTTTTCACTTCCGCCTATATATCGCGGGACCTGCCCGAAGGCGTCAACAAGATGCTGAGGGGAGTGCGCTAAAGATATGCAGGAAACGCATAGCTGACATGTTAGAAACAGCATGACGAATCGTCTTCCAATCGTTACAAGCGCGGAACGTCAGAAAAGACAAGAGCAAGATTAGGACGCATAATGGCCGACTTCATCGACAGCACCGCCTTCAACTTTGAGCAAGGACAACGCGCCCGCAAGCTGTTTGCGGCAGTGGTTCTGGCTGCGTTGGATGATGCCATTGCCGATGACAAGAAATACGGCAATGGTCCCGATCAGATCGCCCGCTGGGCCCGGTCGCGCGATGGCCGTGAAGTTCTGTCCTGCGCAGGGATCGACCCGAACGAGCGTGTCGTCAAGGGTCTGATGGATTTCGTCGGCAAAGGGGTTCGCACCTCGGTCGCGCTGTCGCGCGAAGAAAGCGAACGCCGCCACGCGTTGGAACTGGATCAGGCCGAAGCGGCCTGATGAACTCGACACTTCAGGAACGAAGCGCGTCCATTCGGACGCGCTTTTGTATTTCAACGGGAATTCGGCAACACATCTCGACCCGTGCTACCTTCAGTCGAGTTCGTGAACGGCCAATGCGTTGGAAATCTCGGCCCGGACCATCTTGCGGATGTTGCGGGTGATTCGTTCGCCCAGATCGCCCTGCAATTGCTCGCGGATCAGATCACGGACCAGTTCGCGCAGAACCTGTTCGGAGAAGATATTGTCTTCTTCCTGCTGCGAACCATCGATCATCTCTGGTTGGGGCCCGGCTTGGTGTTCAGTCTTGCGCGGACCGGCATGGCCCAGGGTGGCGTCGTCCAGATTGGCACCATACAGATCGGGCTCTGCCAAATCTGCCAGAGCCTGTGCTTCTGCCTCGTCTGCCCAATCCGCCGGGCCAGACAATACATCCAGCGCCATCGGAGCCTCAGGAACTTCGGAGGACGCTTTGAGAGACGGCTTGGGGCCGGTTTCCGGCCCGGGCTGTTCGGCTTGCTGTCCCGGTGCCGCGCCTGATTTTGCCGCCAACTGCGTTGCAAATTCGGCCGCGATCACCCGGCCCAGAAAAGTCTCTTGCGTGGAGCGGCGGGCGAACTCGTCGCTCGAGCGACGGGCGAAGGTGAAGCTTGACCAGTCAAGACCGTCCATCTCCGATTCCGGATCGCCGGATTCGGCCTCCCAGTCGAGCCTTATGCCTTGATCAACCCCCTGCCCCAGAGCGGCCACGACCTCGGGCGTTGCGCGCGTCACGCCAAGTTCGGCCCCCAGATGCAGGCGCGGCACGGGCTTGGCAACTGCCGCATTGCCGGGTGGCCCCACAGCCTTGGTCACGACGCTCAGCACGCTGGCCCCGACCCGCAGTGCTGGGGTCAGGATCAGCTTTTCGGGATGGACCGCCACCGGGACTGCCGGTCGCTGATGTTCAACGACCTGCGGCCGTTCTGTCGGCCGCAGGTCAGCCGAGACAAGCCGACGGATCGAGGCCAGAACGTCTTCGATCTCGTTCGAATTCACCGAAACAGACATATGTGCCTACGTCCTGCTGCCATCACTCGCATGTATCACCACCGTCTTTTCCCGGCGGTATGTCAGGCAGTCTATGACACTCCGCGCGGTCCTTCAAGGAAGTGACGCGCGGAGCGTTAACGAAGGGCCAAGAGGCGCGGCTTATTTGCCTAAAGTCTTCAAGATCCGGTCGAGTTTTGCCCCGCGGGCAGATGTGGCCGGACCCTTCTTGACCGCGTTGTAATAGGCCTGCGGGTCGAAGGTCGGGATGCCGAGGTGCAACTGGTCAGCCGTCAACTGTCCCATCGCCGACAGCAGCGAATATTGGCTGACATATAGATTGGCCTGTGCCTGCAGCCGCGAGGCTTTGGCCGACAGCAGGTTCTGCTCGGCGTTCAGCACGTCCAGTGTGGTGCGGCTGCCCAGATCGGCCTCTTGCTTGACGCCATCATAGGCGGCTTGGGCCGCGCGGATCTGTTCGTCATTGGCACCGATCGAGGCATTGGCGACCAGAATGTTCGACCACGCCTTGCCGACCGCTTCGGTCACGTTGACGCCGGTCTGCAACTGGGCCGCATGGGCCTCCTGCTGCTGGGCAATCGCCTTGCGATAGGCAGACGACAGCCGCCCGCTGGCATAGAGCGTTTGACTGAACTTCATCGACAGCGACAGGCCCTGATTGGTCAACTGGCCGTTCTGGTCGAAGTTGCCGCTGTAGGAGGCGCTGCCATCGATGGAGGGCAACATTTCTGCCTTGGCGCGGTGCACGCCGGCATCTGCCGCCGCCACCTGAAACAGCGCCTGACGCACGGCCGGATGACCGCGCAACGCAATCGCCCGCGCCTCGGCCAAGGTCTTCACCTTGATCGGGGTCTTGGGCAGGGGGGCCAGACCCGAGGGATAATGGCCAATGGCGGCATTGTACCGCTCGCGCGCGACGTTGTAATTGCCCTGCGACGCGGCCAGTGCCGCATTGGCCGACGCCAACTGAGCTTCCGCCAGAGCCACGTCGGTCTTGGTCACTTCGCCGACGTCGAACTTGTCTTTGGCGGCCTGCAAATCCTGCGTGATCAGACGCACGTTGGATTCTTGCGCCGCCACCAATTCACCCTGGAGCGACAGGTTCACGTAGGCCGAAACCGCATCCAGCATGACCTGCTGTTCGACGTTCACCAACGCGGCCTGCGAGGACAACACCAGTTCATTCTTGATCGCAACATCCATCTTGCCGCGCCCGAAATCAATCAGCGTCATCGAAGCTTGCAGACTTGACGAGGCCGAGGTCGATTCGTTGCTGCCAAGCAACGAGCTTGGATTGTCGGTGTGCGAATAGCTGAACGTCGTCACGAAACTGACCACCGGCCCCAATGTTCCCACCGCCGTTGCCACATCTTCATCCGCTGCGCGCAAAACCGCCTGATTCTGCTCCAGCAGATGGGAATTGCGATAGGCCGAAATCAACGCGTCGGTCAGGGTTTCCGCCCAAAGCGCGCCCGGCGCAAAGGACACCGCACCAAGCAGCAAGGCCGCCAAAACTTTCCGCATCATCCACCTCTTGCCACCTCGCCCGACCGGACAATCCGATCAGACGCCGCTGAACCGCACCTTTTTGGTCGCGGTCCGAAATCCTACAGGACGAATCCGCGCGGCGCCTCGAACCCCGGCAAGACCGGCGCCGTGGCATTGAAGCAGAACCGCCAATTGATCTTTCCATCCAACTTATGGCCGATCCGGGCGATGCCAAGGGCACCTTCCATGAATATCGCGCCAATCCGGCCGCCTTCTTTCAGCTGTGCCAGCAAAACAGGCGGCATGGCCTCGACCCCACCTTGCACAAGGATGATATCATAGGGGCCGCGTTCTGCCGCGCCGGTAGCGAGCGGACCGCAGACAACCATGACCAGACCCGCCAGCTTTTCAGTGGCGGCTTCGGCCATAGCGCGGTCTTCCTCGACACCTGTCACCAGCATCCCCATCTCGGCCAGAACAGCGCTGGAATAGCCAAGGCCGATGCCCAGATCGAGAACCGTCTCGCCCGGCACGACCTCGACCGCGTCGAGTATCTTGGCAAAGCTGCGCGCCTCCAGCACCACCCGGCGCGGAGCCAAGCTGAGGTTGCCGCCGACATAGGCCGCCTCTCGCGCCGCCTCGGGCACGAAGTTTTCGCGCGGCACGGCCAGCATGGCGGCGATGATCGGGAATTTGGTCACGTCCTGCGGACGAACCTGGGTATCGACCATAACGACGCGGCGGGTCTCGAAATCAGTCATCTGGCTCTTTTCCGTCTAAGGCGGGTTACCCTGTTGCAACGCGCAAAGGCTTGCAGAAGTCCCCCGGTTGTTGCTCGTCTTGCCACAGTTGCACCGAAGGAGCAACGGGCCTGAACAGGACGTGCCGCCCAGTCCGGCAATTTCACCGAACGGTCCCAGGCCGCGGTCTGCCTGTCGTCTCGTCCGCAGGATGGGGCGATTCGGGGTGCCGTGCGGGTCGGTGCAGTTCCTGTTCCAGATGGGTCGGGCCCGCGCTGCTGTCAGGCGCTGACGATTCTTTAACCGAGTGGCGCGAAGATGGGTCCAACCGCCAGAACGGAGCATGCGATGACCCGCCACCAGGTTGAAACCGAGCTTTCCGACATCAGACGAGAGATCACTCGCCTGCAGCGGCGCGAGGCACAGTTACTGTGCCGCGCGCTGGAGGATGAGGCCGCACCCCGTCCGGGCTGGCCCATGCACCGCGCCTCGGCAGGTGCAATGGCTCAGGCTTCGGGCGCCATAAGTTCAACTTCTGTGCCATCGCGCACAGCCGTGTAAAAACATGTGCGCCGGTTTGTATGGCAGGCCGGCCCGGTCTGGCGCACCAAAGCCAGTAGGCAATCCCGATCGCAATCGACACGCAGGTCGACCAGGTCCTGCACATGGCCGGAACTTTCGCCCTTGACCCAGAAACTGGCGCGCGAACGTGACCAATAGGTCACATGCCCCATCTCCAGCGTCCTTGCCACCGCCTCGGCGTTCATCCAGGCAAACATCAGGACTTCGCCGTTTTCGGCATCCTGCGCGATGCACGGAATCAGGCCATTTGCATCAAATTTCAGCGTGCTGGGGTCAAAGACCATCAGGGCCTCCTTGGCGGGCTGACATGAAGGGACTATCTAGTCGACAGTCCTGCCCCAAACCAGCCCGAAAGCCCGTGACATGAGCGACACCGACCTTGTGAAACTCTACTCCGGCCGCATTCTGGCTTTGGCCGCCGATATCCCGCATCTGGGGCATCTGGCAGCCCCGGCGGGCACCGCCAAGAAACGCTCTCCGCTTTGCGGTTCCACGGTCTCGGTCGATGTGGTGGTGAAAGACGGCAAGGTCGCCGATTTCGCGCAAGAAGTCCGCGCCTGCGCCTTGGGTCAGGCCGCTGCCGCCGTGCTGGGTGAGGTCGTCATCGGCCGCACCCTGCCCGAGTTGCAAGCCGCCCGCGCCGCCCTGTCTGCCATGCTGAAAGACGCAGGCCCTGTGCCCGCCGCCCCCTTCACCGGCTACGAGGTTCTGATTCCCGCGCGTGACTACAAGAACCGCCACGCCTCGATCCTGCTGGCGCTTGATGCCACGGTCGAGGCGGTTGAGGCCGCCCAAGTCTGACCCATCGGCAGGCTGCGTGATCTCGCGCGCCATTCTAAAAAAACCGCCGCACGACCCCTCGGATCGGCGGCGGCAAGTGGCGTTTAAATCATGCGGGCTGGACAGATCGGCGCTGGGGCAGCGCCACCGGCATGAAACGCGGGCAGATTACGCGGCGCCTGACAGCGTCAGGCCAACAAACAAAAGAAGAAACAGACTGGCCACGCCCAAGGCATCCTCAAGGTCGGCAACACAGGCGGTCATCTGGCGAGCAATTCGAGAGAACATGGGCACCTCCGTTTCTGTTGCCCAATTGTTCTCATATCATTAACCTTCTGTAAAGAACTTAATGAGAACATTTGAGAACGCACCATCAGCCAACGGTTAACAGCTTGATCGCCCTGTCCTGATCCAGCAGCCACAACAACACCCGTGCCGCCTTGCCTCTTGGGCTCTCCAGCCCCGGATCATCCGCCAAAAGCCGCCGCGCGTCGGTTTGGGCGACCGCCATCAACCCGGCCTGCCGCTCCATATCCGCCATGCGGAAGCGCGGCAGCCCGGACTGCGCCGTGCCGATCAAATCGCCGGCCCCGCGCATCGCGAGATCTTCCTCGGAAATCCGGAACCCATCCTCGGTATCGCGAATCACCTTCAGCCGCCGCTCGCCACTGGCTCCCAAGGGCGCCTGATACAACAGCAGACAGGTCGAGTCCGCCGTCCCGCGCCCGACCCGTCCGCGCAGCTGGTGCAACTGCGCGAGGCCAAAAATCTCCGCGCGCTCGATCACCATGATCGAGGCGTTGGGTACGTTCACCCCGACTTCGATCACCGTCGTCGCCACCAGCACCTTGGTCTCGCCCGAGACAAAGCGCGCCATCGCGGCGTCTTTCTCGGCATTGGGCATCTGGCCATGCACCAGCCCCACGACATCGCCAAAGGCCGCCCTTAGTGCTGCAAACCTTGCTTCGGCACTGGCATAATCCAGCACCTCGGAATCCTCGACCAAGGGGCAGACCCAATAGGCCTGCCGCCCCTCGGCCACGGCCTTGGCAAGGTGACCCACCACCTCTTCCATCCGCGTGTCCGAGATCAGCGCCGTCCTGATTGGCTTCCTCCCCGCCGGCTTTTCATCCAGCACCGAGACGTCCATGTCACCATAACTCGCCAGCGCCAAAGACCGGGGAATCGGCGTCGCCGTCATCACCAGCACATCCACAGCCTGCCCCTTGGCCCCGAGCTCCATCCGCTGGGCCACGCCGAATCGGTGCTGTTCATCGACCACAGCCAGCCTAAGATCATGGAAGTGCACATCTTTTTGAAAGACCGCATGGGTGCCCACCAGAATGTCAATCGCACCCGCAGCCAGATCCTCCAGCTTGGCCGCCCGCTCGGAACCCTTGTCCCGCCCCGACAGCATCTCCAGCCGCACGCCCGCCAAAGCCGACAAGGGCTGCAACCCCTCCAGATGCTGCCGCGCGAGGATCTCGGTCGGCGCCATCATCACGCCCTGCCCGCCCGCCTCAACCGCGATCAGCAGGGTCAGGAACGCCACCAAAGTCTTTCCCGCCCCCACATCGCCCTGCAACAAGCGGTTCATCCGCAGAGGTGATTCGAGATCCAGCGCAATCTCGCCCACCGCCCGCCGCTGGGCCGAGGTCATCTGGTACGGTAGCATCTCCAGCACCCGGCGCTGCAAAAGGCCGGTGCCGATGCTTGACCGCCCCTTGCCCTTGCGCAGCGCCGCCCGCGCCAACGACAGGGTCAGTTGATGGGCAAAAAGCTCGTCATAAGCCAACCGCGCCCGCGCTGGAGCCTCGGCGATCAGGTCGGCCGCAGATTGCGGCGCATGCGCGGCCGCCAAAGCCGCACGCCAATCCGGCCAGCCCTCGCGCGCCTTCAACGGTCCATCAACCCACTCGGCCAAATCCGGGGTCCGGGCCAAAGCCCCCGTCAGGCCTTTGACGATCTGCTTTTGCGTCACCCCGGCGGTCAGGGGATAAACCGGCTCATAGGCCGGCAGCGACCCCGCCTCCTCGACGCGCAGCACGTGATCGGGATGCACCATCTGGCCAACCCCATCAAAAAGCTCGATCTTCCCCGAGATCACCCTGCGCTGCCCGGTGGGCAGCAACTCGCGCAGATATTCGGTGCGGGCGTGGAAGAAGACCAGTTGGAACTCCACCACCGCATCGCGGACCGTCACCCGATAGGGCCGCCCCTTCTGCCGGGGCGGGAAATGCAGGCCCACCTCGACCTCGACCGTCACGGTCGCCGGTGCCACGACGTCCCGGATTGACCCTCTGCGGCTGCGGTCCACCCCGGAATGCGGCAGCAGGAACAGGAAATCCTTTGGCCGTTCGACCCCCAGGGGCGCCAGAGCTTTGACCGTCTTCGGCCCGATCCCCTCCAGCGTGTCGAGCGCGGCAAAAAGCGGGAACAGAATCTCCGGTCGGCTCATGAAAGCCCTGCGAGGGCGATCCACGCGTCCTCATCAATCATCCGGACACCCAGCCGTTCGGCATCCTTGGCCTTAGACCCCGCCCCGGGCCCCGCGACCACCAGATCGGTCTTGGCGCTGACCGACCCTGCCACCTTGGCCCCCAAAGCCTCCGCCCGCGCCTTGGCCTCGGCCCGGCTCATCTTTTCCAGCGTGCCGGTGAAGACCAGGGTCTTCCCGGCGATATCCGAGGCGATTTGCGCGCGCACCGCGACGGGCTGGATGTTGAGTTGCGCGACCAGCGCATCGATCGCCGCCCGCTCGGCCGGGTTGCGGAAGGCATCAACCACGCTTTGCGCCAGAATCGCCCCCACGCCATCGACCGAGAGCAGGTCGTTCCAGGCCTCATTCTCCGGCTCTGCCACCGCCATCGCCGCCTCAAAGGGCGGCCAGGTTCCGTAGTGGCGCGCGATCACCCCGGCCGCCACTTCGCCGACATGGCGAATCCCGAGCGCAAAGATCAGCCGATCAAGCGGGATGTTCCGCCGAAGGTCTATGGCGGCGAAAAGGTTGGTGACCGATTTCTCACCAAAGCCATCGCGATTTTTCAGCTTTTTCAAGGAGGTGGCGGCATCTCTTGCGGCGAGGGTGAAGATATCGGCGGGCTGCTTCACGGGCAGGTCTTCGTCGTTGTAAAACATCTCCACCTGTTTGGCGCCCAGTCCCTCGATGTCGAAGGCCCCCCGGCTGACAAAATGCTTCAATCTTTCAACACCTTGCGCGGGGCAAATGAGGCCACCGGTGCAACGGCGCACCGAATCGCCCGGCTCGCGGTGGGCGGGGCTGCCGCATTCGGGGCAAACTTCTGGAAAAACATAAGCTTGCGAATCGATGTTGCGTTGGGAAAGGTCAACATCCGCGACCTTGGGGATCACATCACCCGCCCGGTAGACCTGCACCCAGTCGCCGACCCGGATATCCTTGCCCTCGCGAATCGGGTTGCCCTTCGAATCGCGGCCCGCGATGTAGTCCTCGTTGTGCAGCGTGGCGTTGGACACCACGACGCCCCCCACCGTCACCGGCTGCAACCGCGCGACCGGAGAGATCGCGCCGGTCCGCCCCACCTGAATGTCGATGGCCAGAAGCCGGGTCCAGGCCAGTTCCGCCGGGAATTTATGCGCAATCGCCCAGCGGGGCGTAGAGGACCGGAAGCCCAACCGCTCCTGCAGCCCAAGATCATTGACCTTGTAGACCACGCCGTCGATGTCATAGCCCAGCGTCGCCCGCTGCGCCTCAATGCTGCGGTACTGCGCCACAAGATCGGCGGGGCTCCGACACAGGACGGTCAGAGGATTTGTTTGAAATCCCAGGGCTTTGAAGCGTTCGATTGACGTGATCTGTGAAGCGCCCAAGGGTTCGGACAGCTCTCCCCAGGCATAGGCGAAGAAGCGCAGCGGACGTGCGGCGGTGATCGTTGCATCCAGTTGCCGCAGCGAGCCTGCCGCCGCATTGCGCGGGTTGGCGAAGGCCTTCTCCCCCTTCTCGGCCTGCCTGGCGTTCAATGCCGCGAAATCGGCATGCGCCATATAGACCTCGCCCCGCACCTCCATCACCTGCGGCGCGCCGTCCATACCCTGCGGAATATCGGCAATCGTGCGCGCATTGGCGGTGACATCCTCGCCCACCTCGCCATCGCCGCGCGTGGCGGCCTGAACCAGACGGCCTCCTTCATAGCGCAGGTTCAGCGACAACCCGTCGATCTTGGGCTCTGCCGTATAGGTCACCTCGGAAATCCCAAGGAACCTCTTCACCCTGTCATCGAAATCGACCACGTCACTTTCGGCAAAGGCATTCTCGAGGCTCAGCATCCGCACCCGGTGCGGCACTTTGCCAAAGCCCGAGCCTGCCGCAGCGCCCACCCGATCGGTCGGGCTGTCGCCACGCTTCAGGCCGGGAAACCGCGCCTCGATCGCGGCATTCCGGCGCTTGAGCGTATCGTAATCGGCATCCGACATCTCGGGCGCGTCCAGCGTGTGATAGGCGGTGTTGGCAGCGGCGAGCGAATCGGCCAGCCGGGCCAATTCCGCCCGCGCCTCGGCCTCGACCAAGTCTGCAACCGCCTTGTGTTCGACCGATCTGTCCATACTCGCCCCCCAAGTTCGCACCTCAGGTTACGAGGGGGCAGCGCGGAATTCCAGCGCTCAGGCGCTTGCGGCCAACCGGGGCACCTCGGCCACGCTGGGTTCGCGCAGTACATAGCCGCGGCCCCAGACGGTTTCGATGTAGTTCTGCCCGCCGGTCGCCTCGGCCAGCTTCTTGCGCAGCTTGCAGATGAAAACATCGATGATCTTCAACTCCGGCTCGTCCATGCCGCCGTAAAGATGGTTGAGGAACATCTCTTTCGTCAGCGTGGTGCCCTTGCGCAGGCTCAAAAGCTCCAGCATCTGGTATTCCTTGCCGGTCAGATGCACGGCAGCGCCGTCGACATCGACCGTCTTGGCATCCAGATTCACCTGCACCTTGCCCGTGCGAATCACCGACTGCGAGTGGCCTTTCGACCGCCGGATGATGGCATGGATCCGCGCCACCAGTTCCTCGCGGTGGAAGGGCTTGGTCAGGTAATCATCGGCCCCGAAGCCAAAGCCCTTGATCTTGCTTTCGGTGTCGTCCGACCCGGACAGGATCAGGATCGGCGTTTCGATCCGGGCAAGGCGCAGCTGGCGCAGAACCTCATGTCCCGACATGTCGGGCAGGTTCAGATCCAACAGGATCAGGTCGTAGTCATACAACTTCGCCAGATCGATGCCGTCTTCGCCAAGATCGGTGCAGTACACGTTCAAATTCGCGTGGGTCAGCATCAGTTCGATGCTGCGCGAGGTCGTCGGGTCGTCTTCCACCAGCAGGATCCGCATCTTTCAAAGCTCCGTCGCGTTTGTCTGTTAAGGACTTTGGCGGGCAATGGTTAATCAAGCGTTACTCTGCCAGAACGAAAGCGGAATACAACTTAAAGTTGTCGATATTTCTGGAGTGTTGTCACGCGCAGGGCCTTCTCGCCGTGCTTTTCCACGGCGTCGCGCCACAGGGCGAACTCTTCTTCCGACAAGCCATAGCGTTCCAGCGCCTCGGACTGCGGGATCAGACCGAAAAGCACCGCCTTGACCACCACGGCCTTCCGGCTGGCGACCCAGCGGCGGGTCTCGGCAGGCGGCAGATCAGCACGGCTCAGGATGCTGCCATCCGGCAAGGTGATTTGGCGCGGGCCATCAACTTTCTTGAGATACATCGGTCCATCCTCGTCCAACCGGGCCAAAATGACCCAGCGTCCTTAAGCAAGAATGAAGCAAGGGGTTGAGAGTGCCGGGCATTTTCCTATATTGCGGGTTTAAATTCTCAACCCGGCTGCAATCATGCTCGACGCGAACCCTAATTCCGCGAAACTGAACTCTTTGGGATTTCCCAAGGCGCCGGCCGACACGCGCGTTGTTGTGGCGATGTCGGGCGGCGTTGATTCGTCCGTCGTGGCGGCCATGCTGAAGGACGAGGGATACGACGTGGTCGGGGTCACGCTGCAGCTTTACGACCATGGCGCTGCGCTGGCCAAGAAGGGCGCCTGCTGCGCCGGCCGGGATATCCATGATGCCCGCCGGGTGGCCGAACTGATGGGCTTCCCGCACTATGTGCTTGATTATGAAAACACTTTCCGCGAAGCGGTGATCGATGACTTCGCCGACGCCTACTTGTCCGGCGCGACGCCCGTCCCGTGTATCCGCTGCAATGAACGCGTCAAGTTCAAGGACCTCTTGGCCACCGCCAAGGATCTGAACGCCGATTGCATGGCGACCGGCCACTATATCCAGCGCAAGCTGGGTGCCGGACCGGAACTGCACCGGGCCGCCGACGCCAATCGCGACCAAAGCTACTTCCTGTTCTCCACCACACCGGACCAACTGGATTACCTGCGTTTTCCCTTGGGCCACCTCGGCTCCAAAGCGGAAACCCGTGCCTTGGCCGCAAAATACGGGCTGTCCGTTGCCGACAAGCCGGACAGTCAGGACATCTGCTTCGTGCCGAACGGCAACTACGCCGCCGTGATCGAGAAACTCCGCCCCGGCGCCGCCGACCCCGGCGAGATTGTCGATCAGGCGGGCCGCGTCCTTGGCCAGCACAACGGCGTCATCCACTACACCGTCGGCCAGCGCAAAGGCCTCGGCCTCGGCGGCCTCGAAGAGCCGATCTACGTCCTGCGCCTCGACCCCGCCAGTCGCCGTGTCGTTGTCGGCCCCAAGGCCGCGCTCGCCACAAGGATCATCCCGGTGCGCGAGATCAACTGGCTGGGCGACGCCCCCTTCGACAGGCAGGAACACCACATCGAGGTCAAGGTCCGCTCCACAAGGCCGCCGCGCGCCGCGATCATCCGCCCGCTCTCACCGACCACGGCGGAAGTCGAACTCCTCGACCCCGAGGATGGGGTCTCCGCTGGCCAGGCCTGCGTCTTCTACGAACCCAACTCGACCCGCGTGCTAGGCGGCGGCTGGGTCTGGCGCGGCCAGTAACATCTTTCATACTTGCCCAAATATCCACGGGGTATTCTCAAAGGGGGGCGTGCCCCCCTTTGAGGCAGGGGGTGCGGGGGGCGGCAGCCCCCCGCCGC
>CANGHD010000016.1 GCA_947453525.1 Paracoccaceae bacterium
GGAGGCCAGCGCCTCTTCGACTTTGCGGACGAAGGTGCGGATCCGCGAACGGCGCGCCTTGTTCACGTCTTGACGCGCCACGGATTGGCGGGCGCGCTTCTTGGACTGGGCGGTGTTTGCCATATCGGTATCGGTGTCCGTTTGCGTAGCTATTGATCTGAAGCCGGGTCTATAGGTGCGACTCGGGGGCTAGTCAACCGGCAAACGTCATCTGGGTGTTACTTGTCGCTGAACCGGGCGGGGCGCTTTTCAAGGAAGGCCTGCATGCCCTCCTTCTGATCCTCGGTCGCAAAGCAGGCGTGGAAGGCGCGGCGTTCGAAGAGGAGGCCTTCCGACAGGGGGGTTTCGAGGGCGCGGTTGACCGATTCCTTGGCGGCTTTGACGGCGAGTTGCGATTTCGCCGCGATGGTGGCGGCGGTTTTCAAGGCTTCGCTGATGAGGTCGGCCATCGGGATGATGCGGGAGACGAGGCCGGCACGCTCGGCTTCGACCGCGTCCATCATGCGGCCAGTGAGGTGCATTTCCATGGATTTCGATTTGCCGATCAGCTTGGTCAGGCGTTGTGACCCGCCCATGCCGGCGATGATGCCAAGATTGACCTCGGGCTGGCCGAATCGGGCGGTGTCGGAGGCAAGGATGAAATCGCACAGCATGGCGAGTTCGCAGCCTCCCCCCAGACAATAGCCGGATACGGCGGCGATGATCGGCTTGCGGATGCGGGCGATGATCGAGGCGGGCGGGCCGTAGAGGTCGGCTGAGGCCACCTCGGCATAGGTGAGGGACTGCATTTCCTTGACGTCGGCGCCTGCGGCGAAGGCCTTGTCTGAACCGGTCAGGATGATGCAGCGGATGGAATCGTCGGCGTCGGCCATGATCAAGGTGTGGGCGAGGTCCTGCATCAGCTGCTGGTTCAGGGCGTTCAGCGCCTCGGGGCGGTTGAGGCGGATCAGCAGGACGGGGCCGTGGGGTTCAAGGATCAGGGTGTGCATGGGTTACCTCTGGCAGGTGGGGCAAAAGAACGACGAGCGGCCGGATTGGACGAGGCGTTGGATGGGGGTGGCGCAGGTGTGGCAGGGTTCGCCCTCACGGTCATAGACGCGGAAGGTGTGCTGGAAGTAGCCGAGTTCGCCATCCGTCTGGCGATAGTCACGCAGGCTGGAACCCCCGGCGTCAATCGCCTCGGTTAGGACCTCGCGGATGAGGGGGACGAGTTGGGTGATGTTTTGCGGCGTCAGGTCGCCCGCAAGGCGGGTGGGGGCGATTTTGACGCGGTGCAGGACCTCGCAGACGTAGATGTTGCCGAGGCCGGAGAGGACGGTCTGGTCCAGCAGAGCGGCCTTGATCGGGGTCAGGCGGCCTTCGAGGCGGCGGGCGAGGTAGGGGGCGTTGAAGGCGTTGCCCAAGGGCTCGGGGCCCAAGTCCGCCAGCAACTTGTGGCTTTGCCACTTGGCGGTGGGCATCAGGTCCATCGAGCCGAAGCGGCGGGCGTCGTTGAAGGTGATCTGGGTGCCTGAGTCCATGGTCAGAACCACATGGTCGTGCTTTTGCGGCGCGGGGTGGTCGTGGTGGAATTCGCCTAAGCTCACGCCGGAAATCAGCATCCGGCCGGACATGCCGAGGTGGATCAGCAGGGTCTCATCCGAGGACAGGTCGGCGAGGATGTATTTGGAGCGGCGGCGGAGGGACAGGACCCTTTGGCCGGTCAGACGCTCGGCCATCCGTTCCGGCAAGGGGAATCGCAGGTCGGGGCGGTTGACTTGGGCTGTGGCAATCACAAGTCCCTCCATGACCGGCAGCAATCCGCGCCTTACGGTTTCGACTTCGGGCAGTTCAGGCATAAGCGTTCCTTGGATTGAGGGCGTGCCCTGCCCGGCCTATAAGGTGGCGACGTAGAAGGAAGGGCAAGCCCCGATGAGCAGCGATAACACCACCCATTTCGGCTATCAGACCGTGAATGAGGACGACAAGGCCGGGATGGTGCATGGGGTCTTCACCCGTGTCGCCAGCAAATATGACATCATGAATGACCTGATGTCAGTGGGCATCCACCGGCTTTGGAAAGAGGCAATGATGGATTGGCTTAGCCCCCGGCCGGGGCAACGGCTGCTGGATGTGGCTGGCGGTACCGGGGATGTGGCGTTCCGGTTCCTTGGGCGCGCGCCGGGGGCGACCGCGACCGTGCTCGATATGACGGAGTCGATGCTGGTTGAGGGGCGCAAGCGGGCGGAGGCGGAAAAGCTGGCGGATCGGCTGGACTGGATCGTTGGCGATGCGATGGCCCTGCCCTTCCCGGACAATTCGTTTGACGTTTACACGATCAGCTTTGGCATAAGGAATGTGGTGCGGGTGCAGGATGCGCTTTCGGAGGCCTATCGGGTGCTGCGGCATGGCGGGCGGCTGATGGTGCTGGAATTCTCGCAGATTCCGAATGAGATGCTGCAGAAGGCTTATGATCTGTATTCCTTCAACGTGATCCCGGCTTTGGGCCAGATGGTGACGGGGGATCGGGAGAGCTATCAGTATCTGGTCGAGTCGATCCGCAAATTCCCGGAACAGGAGGTTTTTGCCGGCATGATCCGCAAGGCCGGGTTTGATCAGGTGAAGTATCGCAACCTGTCCTTGGGCATTGCGGCGCTGCATTCGGGCTGGAAGGTCTGATGCGGGGACCGCACAACCTGCTGCGAATGATCCGCACGGGCGCCACGTTTGAACGAACCGGGGCGATGGATGTGGTGCTGGAGGGGTTTGGCGCCCCGACAAGCCTGCGCATTCTGGTCCGAGCCTTGGGCTGGCCGTTCAAATGGCTTGGGGTGCGGGGCGATCCCGCGCTGCCGCCGGTGGTGCGGGCGCTGACGGCGCTGGGGCCGTCTTACATCAAGTTCGGGCAGATCCTGTCGACACGGCCCGATGTGGTGGGCGCTCAGATGGCCGAGCAGTTGAAATATCTGCAGGACCAGTTGCCGCCCTTCCCGACCGATGTGGCCAAGGCGATGGTGGCGGCGGAATTGGGCGCGCCGGTTGAGGCTTTGTTTGATGATTTTTCCGAACCTGTTGCGGCGGCATCCATTGCTCAGGTCCACAAGGCGCGGCTGCGCGAGGATGGGAAGCTGGTGGCCGTGAAGGTGCTGCGGCCGGGGATCGAGCGGGCGTTCCGGCGCGATATTGATGCGTTTTATCTCGCGGCGCAGACGATCGAGATGTTCCTGCCTTCGACAAGGCGCTTGCGGCCGATGGATGTGATTTCGCATTTCGACAGCGTGGTGCAGGGGGAGCTGGATCTGCGGCTGGAGGCGGCCTCGGCTTCGGAGTTCGCGGCCAATACCAAGGATGACAAGGGGTTTGCCGTGCCGCAGCCCTTGTGGCGGATGTCAGGCCGGACTGTCATGACGATGGACTGGGTCGAGGGCATCAACATGGCGGACAATGCCGCCTTGGATGCGGCGGGGCATGACCGGGTTGTGCTGGGCGGGCGGGTGCTGGCGTTGTTCCTCTCCCATGCGCTGCGGGACGGGCTGTTTCATGGTGACATGCATCAGGGCAACCTGAAGGTGGCGGCGAATGGCGATATCGTGGCCTATGATTTCGGCATCATGGGCCGGATCGATACCTATACGCGGAAGGTCTATGCCGAGATTCTGATGGGCTTCATTCAGCGCAACTATCGCCGGGTGGCAGAGGTGCATTTCGAGGCGGGCTATGTGCCGGCCGACCGGGATGTGGAGGCTTTTGCCAGCGCGCTGCGCGCGGTTGGGGAGCCGATCTTCGGGATGGAGGCCAACCGGATCTCGATGGCGAAGCTGTTGGCCTATCTGTTTGATGTGACAGAACGATTTGGCATGCAGACGCGGACCGAGCTGATCCTGCTGCAGCGCACGATGGTGGTGGTCGAGGGTGTGGCGCGGTCCCTGGATGAGAATGTCAACATCTGGCAGGTCGCAAAGCCGGTGGTCGAGGGCTATGTCCGCAGCCATGTGGGGCCTTTGGCGCTGGCCCGGGACCTCATCAGCACGGTGCAGGTGCTGGCGCGCTTTGGGCCGAAGCTGCCGCGGTTGGTAGAGAATTTGCTGATCGCCCAGGCGGATGGGCCAAAGGCACCGCCGGCCCATCCGGGCGTGCCCTTGGTCTGGGCCTTGGCGGGGGCGGTGGTGCTTGTGGCCCTTGGCGTCTGGGCGGGCGTCTGGATCAGGTAGGATGGGCGATATCGCCCATCCTGCGGGACCTCAGGCGGCTTGAATCGCCCGCGCCTCGGTCAGGATGGCGTGTAATTTGGCCGGATCGGTGTTGGCGCGCAGCTTGGCGCAGATGCCGGGGTCGCGCATGGTGCGCGAGACCAGCGCCAGCGCCTTGAGGTGTTCGACGCCGGATTCCTTTGGCGCGAACAGGCCGAAAACCAGATCGACCGGCTGGCGGTCGACCGAGTCATAATCCAGCGGCTTTTCAAGGCGCAGGAAGACCGCGACGATGCGGTCGACATCGTCCAGCCGTGCATGGGGCAAAGCGATGCCATGGCCCACACCGGTGGGGCCAAGGCTTTCGCGTTCCTGCAAACCATCGGTGGCGACCGAGGCATTCAGGCCATAGGCTTGGGCGGCAATCTCTCCCAACTCCTGAAACAGGCGCTTCTTGCCCGTCAGTTGCCCGATGACCCGCACTGCGTTGGGCATAAGCAGCTTCGAAAGTTCCATTCTTGTTCTTACCTGCTTTTGCCCGGCCGCGCCGCTGGGCGGGTCCGGGAGTTACTTGTCGTTGGCCGGGTCGATCCAGCCGATGTTCTTGTCGTCGCGCACATAGACGACATTGACGCCGCCATGCCCCACGTTGCGGAAGATCAGAAACTTCAGCCCGCCCAGTTCCATCTGCATCACAGCCTCGCCGACGGTCAAGGACGCGATCTTCGTCTCCATCTCGGCGATGATCACGTGTTCGGCGAGGGCGGCGGTGTCAGCTTCCTCCGGCTCTTCGATTGGGGCGAGGATATAAGACGCGCCGGGGCCATATTCAACCGGTGCCGTGCGGGTGGCGTGGTGGTTGCGCAGCCGACGCTTGTAGCGGCGCATCTGCTTGTCCATCTTCTCGCGGCAGGATTCGAAGGCGGCGTAGATCTCGGTCGCATGTCCCTTGGCCTGGGCGGTCAGCCCGGTCGAGAGATGGATGGTGGCCTCGCAGACAAGTTCATAGCCGGCCTTGGAAAAAACGATGGATGCGTCCGTCGGGCGTTGGGCGTACTTCTCGATGATCTCACCAAGTTCGGCTTTCACATGGGTCTGCAAGGCCTCGCCAATGTCGATTTGCTTGCCGGTGATCTGATACCGCATGATGCCTCCTAAGTGTTGCATTGCCACGGATCAGGACGATCCGGGGGGTCGTATCCGAGGATGGATGGGATGTGAGTGCGCGCGCTTTTTGAACACTTGCGGGCGTGGGCGGTGCCCTGCGTCAGGGCCGCAACGGTAGGGCAAGGCAGGGCTGTTCTTGCACTCATCCGCTTTATTTGGGGATGGGAGGGGGCCCTTGTCAACAGCGCTTTCGGATCAGATTAAATGATCCGGAAATTCTCGCCCAGATAGACCTGACGGACCATTTCATCGCGCACGATCTCTTCCGCCGTGCCGGTCATCAGAACCTTGCCATCGTGGAGGATATAGGCCCGGTCCACGATATCCAGCGTGTCGCGCACGTTGTGGTCGGTGATCAGCACCCCGATGCCACGGGATTTGAGGTCATGGACGAGGTGGCGGATTTCAGCCACCGCGATGGGATCAACCCCCGCGAAGGGTTCGTCGAGCAAAAGATAAAGGGGATTGGCGGCCAGACAGCGGGCGATTTCGACGCGGCGACGCTCGCCGCCCGATAGGGCGAGGGCGGGGGCGTTGCGGATATGGGTGATGGAGAATTCCGACAGAAGCTCTTCGAGCCGTTCGCGGCGCTTGTGCCGCTCGGGTTGGGAAATTTCCAGCACGGCAAGGATGTTGTCTTCGACCGAAAGGCCCCGGAAGATCGACATTTCCTGCGGCAGATAGCCAATGCCAAGCCGGGCGCGGCGGTACATGGGCAAGGCCGTCACATCGCGGCCGTCGATCAGCACCTCGCCAGACTCCGGCGTGATCAGGCCTGCGATGGCGTAGAAGGTGGTGGTCTTGCCGCAGCCGTTCGGGCCAAGCAGGGCCACGACCTCGCCCTTGGCCAGGTCGAGCGACACATCGCGGATCACAAGGCGCTTGCCGTAGCTCTTGCGCAGGTTGCGGACCTGCAAGCCGCCGATGCCCGCCACGACGGCAGGTTCGACATAGGTCTGTTCGGGCACGTGTCCGTCAATCAGGACCTCTGCCGTCTTGTCGACGATCTGGGCGGCGATCTGGTCTGCGATCTGATTTGCGGGCATCAGTTTTTCTTTGGTTTGGCAGGCGTGAAGGTTGTCGTCACCCGGCCGTCCATCGTACCCAGCCCGGTCTTCAGGCTGAGCGTCAGTTTTTGCCCGGAAATGACGGAGGCGCCCTGGGTCAGGAGGACGTCGCCGGTCAGCAGAAGGTCGCCGGTTTCTGGCGCATATTCCGCAGTTTGCGATGAGGCGGCGTCTGTGCCCGCCGACAGTTTCACGCCGCCATCGGCGAGGAGTTTGGCGATGGTCTTCTTGTCGGCGGCGTATTCCACCTGCACGGTCGCGGCGGCCAGGGTCATGGTGCCTTGGGTCACCACGACATTGCCCTTGAACAGCGCCGTGCCATCGTTCTGGTTGACGGACAGCTGATCGGCCACGACCTGCACGGGCAAGGTCGGGTCGGTCTTGAGGCCTGCGAACGCCACGTCGGTGCCCGCCGCTTGGGCCACGCCGGTGAGGATCAGGGGCAGCATCACGGCGAAGGCAAGGGCTTTCAGCATCACAATCCTCCTTTGGGGGTATAGATCAGCGTCACGCCCCCGGTGAAGTCCAATAGGTAGCCGCCGGACGGCTCTTGGCCAAGGTGCATCCCGCCTGCGGTGATGGTGCCCGCAGGACCGGTGCCCGTGACGGGGCCGAGGCTGGTCACATCGGTCTGGTCCAGCGCCACGCTCATCCCAGCGGTCTTGACGGTATAGCCTGTCGAGGAGGCAAGGTGGACACCGCCGGTCAGGATCGCCTGTTTGGCGGCCTGATCCATCCGCCCTGCGCCTGCGGTGACGGTTGCGGTGGAGCCGCCGGGCATGGCGATCAGCGCGGACAGGTCGGTGGCGGAGCCTGCGTTCGAGGAGCCTGCCACGCCGGGCCGCGCCTCGGCGGCCTTGATGGTCAGCGCCGCGCCGTCTTTCGTCATGCCCGCATAGGCGGCACCGGTCAGGCGGGGTTCGCGCGCCCGGTCGGCGATATCGGTGCTGGCATAGGGTATGGCATCCTCGGGGCGGACGGTTCGGCCGAAGAGGAACAGGGTGGCCAGAAGGCCAAGCGCCGTGAAGGGCAACAGAATCTTCAGCCAGAAGACCAGGCGGGAGTGGAAGTTGTCCGCCGAGGCCGCTGTCATCACACCACCCCGGCGCGCAGAAGGTCGTGGATGTGCAGGATGCCTATGGCGGGCAGGTCGGCCTCGGGGCCATTCTTAACGAACAGGCAGGTGATCTTGCGGTCGTTCATCGCGGCCAAAGCCACCTCGGCCAGCGCCTCAGGGCGAACGGTGCGGGGGTTCTTGGTCATCACCTGTTCGGCGGTGTAGGACAGAAGCCCCTCCATATGCCGCCGCAAGTCGCCGTCGGTGATGATGCCCTGCAGCGCACCCTCGGGCGAGCTGACGCCCACCACGCCGTAGCCGTGGCGCGAAATGGCCAGCAGGGCTTCGGACATCGGGCGCGAGGCCTCGATCAGCGGCAGATCGGTGTGCATCAGGTCGCGTACCTTCAGCAGCTTGGCACCCAGCTTGCCGCCGGGGTGGAAGATGCGGAAATGTTCGGGCGTGAAGGAGCGGTGTTCCATCAGGGCGATGGCGAGGGCATCACCAAGCGCGAGCGTCATGGTGGTGGAGGTGGTGGGGACGATGCCAGTTTCGCAGGCCTCCGGCGCGTCGGGCAGCAGGATGGCCACATCGGCGGTCCGCAGAAGGGTGGAGTCAGGGCGGCTCGCGACGCCGATCAGGGGGATCTCGAAACGACGGGTGTGGGCGATGATGTCGGCCAGTTCGGACGTCTCGCCCGAGTTGGACAGGACCAGCACCACGTCGCCTTGCATCACCATGCCAAGGTCGCCGTGGCTCGCCTCGGCCGGGTGGACGAATTGCGCGGGCGTGCCGGTGGAGGCGAAGGTCGAGGCGATCTTGCGGGCGATGTGGCCCGATTTGCCCATGCCCGAGACGATCACCCGGCCCTTGGCGGCAAGGATCAGGTCGACGGCCTGGGTGAAGCTGCCGTTCAGGGACCCGGCGAGGATCGTCAGCGCCTCGGCCTCGCGCAGGATCACGCGCTGGCCGGTGGAGAGGGGATTGGTGCCCATGCTAGTGGTGGAAGAGGTCATTGGGTTCTTCCCAGCCCATCAGGTCAAGTTCGGCCCGTGTGGGCAGGAAATCGAAGCAGCGTTGCGCGAGGTCCAGCCGGTCTTCGCGGATCAGGATCGCCTCCAGCGCGTCTTTCAGGCGGTGCAGGTAGAGGACGTCGGAGGCGGCGTAGTCTTTCTGCGCCTCGGTCAGGGTGGCTTGGCCCCAGTCAGAGGTTTGCTGGGCTTTCGAGACGTCGACGCCGACGAGTTCCTGCAGCAGGTATTTCAGGCCGTGGCGGTCGGTGAAGGTGCGGATCAGCTTCGCGGCGATCTTGGTGCACCAGACGGGGGCGGTGCGGACGCCGAAGGCCTGCTGCATCATGGCGATGTCGAAGCGGCCGAAATGGAACAGTTTCAGCGTGTTGGGGTCGGTCAGCAGGCGTTCCAGATTGGGGGCCGAGGTCTGGCCCTTGCTGATCTGCACCAGATGGGCGTGGCCATCGCCACTGGACACTTGCACCACGCACAGGCGGTCGCGGCGCGGGTCAAGGCCCATGGTCTCGGTGTCGATGGCGACGATGTGGCCCAGCTTGAGACCAGCGGGCAGATCATTCTTGTGCAGGAAATTGGCCAATGTATGGGTCCGTTCGACAGGTTTGTCCCGGTCTAGCCGATTTCGGTGCGGAAGGGAATTGAGGTGGGTTAGACGCCCAGTGCTTTAGAAACTGGAGCGGATCGTCAGGCTGGGGTCGATCAGCACATGCTGGGCCGCTTTGCGCCCGCCGATGCGGCTCAGCAAAGCGTCGGTGGCAAGCTGGCCAAGCCGGATTCCGGATTGGTCCATGCTGGCAAGGTCGATCAGGGGCAAGGCCGCGACAGGGGAGTTATCATAGGCGATCAGCGCCAGGTCCTCGGGGACGTGCAGGCCCATCTGGCGGGCGACATTCAGGATCGGGATGCCATCAAGGTCTGACCAGACGAACAGCGCGCGGGGGCGGTCCGGGCCGGCGAGAAACGAGGTGATCTTGCCAAGGCGGGCGTCGTCCATATTGTCGAAGCGGAAGATTTTCGGCGCGCCCAGACCGGCCTCGACGATGGCTGAGGCAAAGCCGATCTCGCGCTGCGGGGCCACGTCGTAGGTGTCATGCGGACGGTAAGGTCCGAGGGAAACCATGCCGATGTCGCGGTAGCCTTTGGCCACAAGGGCACGAACCGCCAGCTTGGCGCCATGGCTGTCATTGGCGTTCACGGTGTCGAAGGTCTGGGCCAGCGGTTCGTGGTGGCCGATGACGGCGATGGGGATCTGGCGGGCGTATTTCTCCATCAGTTTGCCGGAGAGTTGGGCGGCGATCATCACGATGCCGTCCATGTGGCTGTCGATCATCTGTTCGATCAGGCTGGCTTCCATCGGCATATGGGCCGCGCCAACCCCCATCAGAATCTTGTATCCCGCAGCATTGGCAACCGAGGCGATGCCGGCAAAAACCTGCGGCAGGAAGGGGTTGTCGATGCCCACCAGCACGACGCCCAGCGTATAGGTCTGGCCGCGCATGCCACGCGCCGCGTTTGAGGGGCGGTAATTGAGGCGCTCGATAGATTCCAGCACGTTCTGGCGCAGGGCTTCGCTGACCCCGTAGGCGTTGCGCATGACTTTCGAGACGGCGGCCACGGAAACGCCGGCATCTTCGGCCACCGTGCGGATGGTCACACGTTGGGGCGGCGGTTTGGCTTCGTTCATGTCCTGACCCTGCTTTTGCGGAGGGTATTCAAAAAATGCTTGCACGGCAAGTTAAGCTGTAGAATGTTCTACGTAGAACGGTGCACAGAATCGCGGACGATGTGAGTCGAGGGCTGCGCACCGGTGGGAGGAGACGTCAGATGAGCCTTGATGGGCTGAACCGCAGCGCTTCTGCGGCTGGGAACTTGCACTCTGCGCGCGGCTGGACCGGCCGGATGATTGCGCCTTTGGCCGACAAGGGCGTGGGCACGCAAGCCAGCTTTGTCGCCAAGGATTTCACGCTGGCGGCGGTGCCTGCGACGGCGGTTCTGCATATCACGGCGCAGGGATTGTATCGGGCGTTCGTCAATGGCGTGCGGGTGGGAAATGATCTGCTAACGCCGGGCTGGACCAACTATGATGACCGGATCGCCTATCAAAGCTATGAGATTGCTGATCTTTTGCAAGTCGGCGCCAACCGGATCGAGATCTGGCTGGCCGATGGCTGGTGGCGCAGCCAGTTGATGTGGGCGCAGGCGCCGATCTACAATTGCTACGGCGACCGGATTGCCGCTTTGGCGGAGGTTGAGGCGGGCGGCATCCTGCTCGCGACGGATGAAAGCTGGGTTTCAGGCCTGCTGCCGATCACCAAGAGCGGGATTTACTGGGGCGAGGATTATGATGCGCGCGTCGCGGTGAAGGACTCGGCGGGGGTCGAGGCCTTGGCCTTTGATCTGGACCTGCTGGTGCCGCATGAGACGGGGGCGGTGAAGGAACTGGCGGCCCTGCCCGCGCTGGAAAGCTGGGCGGATGGCGATGCCACGGTCTATGACTTTGGCCAGAACTGCGGGGCCTATGTGCGCTTCACGGTTGAGGGGGAAGCTGGGGCGGTGGTGCGGGTGCAGCATTCGGAAGTGCTGGGGCCGGACAAGGCGTTTGACAACCGCAACTATCGCTCGGCCCGGGCGGAGGTGGTGTATACGACCAAGGGTGGGGTCGAGACTTACGTGCCGTTGTTCACCTTCATGGGGTTTCGCTATGCGCGGGTGACGGTGACCGGAGCGGCGAAGCTGACGGCGATTGAGCTGGTGCCGATTTCTTCCGTGCCGGTGCAGGCGGGGGGGTTCACCTGCGGGGTGGCGGCGGTCAACCGGCTGGTGCTAAACACGGTCTGGTCGCAGCGGTCGAACTTCATCGAGGTGCCGACCGATTGCCCGCAGCGCGATGAGCGGCTGGGCTGGACCGGGGATGCCCAGGTGTTCGCAGGCACGGCGTGCTGGCTGGCGGATTCGGAAAGCTTTCTGAAGAAGTACCTGCGCGATGTGATGGCGGATCAGCGGCCCGACGGGGCGGTGCCGCATTTCTCTCCGGACCCGACACGGTTGCATCCGGTGCCGGGGCGGGGGGAATGGGCGGGCTCGACCGGCTGGGGCGATGTGATCACGGTGATGCCGTGGCAGTTGTACCTGCAGTATGGCGATGTCGGGGTGCTGAAAGAGACATTCCCGGCGATGCTGAAGTGGCTGGGCTATCTGTGGGGGATTTCCAACGGGCCAATCGTGCGGCCGCCGGCCTTGTGGGGCGCGCATGGGTTTACGTTTGGGGATTGGTTGCAGCCGGTGGGGGATAATCGCAAGCCCCGGCCCACGATTGCCGATGATTGTGCCGCGACCTTGTACCATTTCATCTCCACCGATCTCGCCCGGAAAGTGGCGCTGGTGATTGGCGAGGCGGATGAGGCGCAGCGGTTGGCTGTGCGGGCGGATGAGATCAAGGCGGCGTTTAGCCATGAGTATTTCTCACCCTCGGGCCGGATCGCGCATAACGACATGACATCCTGGTCACTGGCCTTCCTGTATGGGCTGGTGCCGGATGAGTATTACGAGGCGGGCAAGCGTTATTTCCGGCAGGTGGTGGAAGATGCGGATGGGCTGATTGGCACCGGGTTTATCGGCACCCCTGCCCTGCTGCCTGCGCTGACACTGCATGGAATGGCCGATCTGGCAGAGAAGATCTTCCTGAACCGCAAGGTTCCGGGGTGGCTCTATCAGGTGGAACGCGGCGCGACCTCGATCTGGGAGCGTTGGGATGCGCTGGGCGAGGATGGCACGATCTATGACCCGGATATGAACAGCTACAACCACTACGCCTATGGCGCGGTGTGTCAGTGGTTGTTTGAAGGGGTGGCGGGGGTGGCGCCTGTGGCCGAGGCTCCGGGGTTTGATGTGGTGACGCTGGACCCGTTGATCCTGCCGGCGCTGTCGCCGGTGGCGATCTGGCACGACTGCCGACATGGGCGGATTGATGCGGGGTGGAGCCTTGAGGGTGACAAGGTCACGTACAAGGTCAGCCTGCCGCAAGGCTGCGTCGGGCGGCTGGTGCCGAACGCCGCGCACCATGCGGTCACCGTGGGCGGCCAAGCCATTGATATTCCAATAGGCGGTCTGACCCTTGGGTCTGGTGCGCATGAGATCACTTTCCGCGTCTGACGCGATGCAATTGCCGGGGGGATTATCCCTCTCGGACAGAAAACTGGTTCAGTGGAGGAGACACGACCATGAAGTTCATTCCCAGCGCTGCCCTTCTGGCGGCGATCACGTTGACGGCGGGCTTGGCGCAGGCCGAGACGACGGTTTCGGTTCTTTTGGACAACAACGCCGAGGTTCTGGCGGCGTTTGACGCGCTGTCCAAGGCCTATATGGCCAAACATCCGGATGTGAAGTTTGACGTGGAACAGCGTCCGGGTGGGGCCGATGGCGACAACCTGGTGAAAACCCGGCTGTCCACCGGCGAGATGGCGGACATTTTCGACTATAACTCCGGCTCGCTGTTTCAGGCTTTGAAGCCTGAGGTATCCTTGGCCGACCTGACCGATCTTCCGGGGCAGGCCAATGTGATCGACAGCTTCAAGCCGGTTGTCACCTCGGTTGACGGCAAGGTGCGGGGCATTCCGTTCGGGCCTGCGATGGGCGGCGGGATTTACTATTCCAAGAAGATCTATGCCGATCTGGGCCTGACGGTTCCGACAACTTGGGCCGAGTTCATGGCCAACAACGAGAAGATCAAGGCGGCGGGCAAGGTGGCCGTGGCGCAGACCTATGGCGACACCTGGTCCAGCCAGCTGTTCGTTCTGGCCGATTTCTACAACGTGGCGCAGGCATCGCCGACCTTTGCCGCCGACTATACCGGCAACAAGGCGAAGTATGCGACCTCGCCAGCCGCCATGGCGGGCTTTCAGCATCTGGAGGACGTGTTCAAGGCCGGGTATTTGAACCCCGACTTTGGCGCGGCCAAGTTTGATGACGGGATGAAGATGGTGGCGACGGGTGAGGCCGGGCACTATCCGATGCTGACCTTCGGTCTGGGCTCGGTCAAGCAGAACGAGCCGGACAATGTCAACGATGTGGGCTTCTTTGCGCAGCCCGGCGATGATGCAGCACACAACGGGCTGACCGTCTGGATGCCGACCTCGCTGTACGCTCCAGCGGGTTCCAAGAACCTCGACGTGGTAAAGGACTTCTTCAACTATGTCGCCTCCAAGGAAGGCTGCGAGCTGATGGAGGCCACCAACGGCGCGACCGGTCCCTATCTGATCAAGGGCTGCGCGCTGCCCAAGGACGTTCCGGCCTCGGTCGCCGACATGCTGCCCTACTTCCAGAAGGACGGCGGGACGTTGCCCGCACTGGAATTCCTGTCGCCGATCAAGGGGCCGAACCTGGAGCAGATCACGGTGGCGGTGGGCTCCGGCATCACCTCGGCCGCCGATGGTGCCAAGCAGTATGATCAGGATGTCGAGAAACAAGCGAAACAACTTGGCCTGCCGAACTGGTAAGCTCCCCCAGTAGGAAGGCCTTCCCCCGCCCGATCCACCGGGCGGGGGCTCTTAATTCTTGCAAATCGGGCAGGAAAACCGGTCCCCCCTTTTCCCCAATTTGCTTTGATGAGGTGAAGATGCAACGCTCGCCCTATCCCTATTGGTTCGTGCTGCCGGCGGCGGTGGTCTTCGTGACGTTGTTTCTGGTGCCGACTGTGGCGAGCCTGTGGTTCAGCCTGACGCGGTGGGATCTATATACGGCGAGTTTTATCGGGCTGGACAATTTTAGGCAGTTCTTTTCGGAACAGAACCTGACTTTGGGGTTGGGGAATACGGTGATTTACGCCGTGCTGACCTCGGCCACCAAGACGGTCTGCGGGTTGCTGCTGGCGGTGCTGCTGACAAGCGGAATTTGGGGGCAAAGCTTCCTGAGGACGGTGGTGTTCTTTCCGGTGCTGGTGTCGACGATCGGCGTGGGGATCACCTTTACGGTGCTGATGCACCCGACGAAGGGGCTGTTCAATGTGGGGTTGGCGGCGATTGGGCTGCATGGGCCGGGCTGGCTGACGGATGCGTCTTTGGCGCTGTATTCCGTGGCGCTGGTCGATTTGTGGAAGGGTGTCGGGCTGGCCACGCTGATCTATATCGCGGGGCTGGCGGCGATCAGCCCTGACTATTACGAGGCGGCGCGGATTGATGGGGCCACTCGGGTGCAGCAGTTCTGGCGGGTGACGGTGCCCTTGGTGCAGCCTGCGACTGTGACGGTGATCACGCTGTCGCTGATCGGGGGCCTCAGGAGTTTTGACCTGATCTGGGCGATGACCAAAGGCGGGCCGGGGTTTTCGTCTGACGTGTTGGCGAGCGTCATCTACAAGCAGTATCAGGCCGGGTTTTATGGGCTTTCGACGGCGGGGAATGTCATTCTGTTCGCGCTGATCGCCACGATCATCCTGCCGCTGACATGGTGGTTCAACCGCAAGGAGGTGGACCTGTGACGCGGCGGCAGTATTGGACGGGGATTATTGCGACCGTTTTGGCGCTGGTGATCTTTGTGGTGCCGTTTGTGTTCATTGCCTTCACGGCGGTGAAGGACAAAGCGCAGGCGTCACATCTGGATTTCACCTGGCCGTTGCAGTTTCTGTTCTGGCAGAATCTGGTGGATGTGGTGTCAACCCGCAACTACATGCTTTTACTAGCCTATTTCAACTCCAGCATCATCACCGTTGGCGCTGTGGCCATGCTGATCCTGTTTGGCGCGATGGTCGGTTATGTGCTGCAACGCAGGCAGTCGCGCTGGAACAAGGTGATTTTCGGCTGCGTGCTGGCCGGGTTGATCATTCCGCCGGCAGTGGTGCCGACGATCTGGGTGATGCAGGGGCTGGGGCTGTTCAAGACGATCTGGGGGATGGTGTTCATTCAGGTGGCTTATGGGCTGGCGTTCTCGGTCCTCCTGTACCGCAGCTTCATCGCCACCATACCGCGAGACCTGGATGAGGCGGCGCGGATTGACGGGGCGCGGCCGTTGCAGATCTTCCTGCGGGTGATCCTGCCGCTGTTGAAACCGGTGACCGTGACGCTGATCGTGGTGCAGTCGATTGCGATCTTCAACGACTTCACCAACCCGCTGTATTATCTGCCCGGGAAAGAGAATGTCACGGTGCAGTTGACGCTGTTCAACTTCCAGAGCCAGTTCTCCACCCAGTTCAACCTGTTGTTCATGAACATTCTTCTGGTGACGATCCCGCCGCTGATCGTCTTCATCTTCTTCAACCGACAAATCGTGGCCGGCATGACCGCTGGCGCTGTGAAAGGGTAAATCATGGCCGAAGTGGTCTTGAAGGGCATCCGCAAAAGCTTTGGTGCGGTGGATGTGATCAAGGGGATCGACCTGACGATCCGGGATGGCGAGTTCTGCGTCTTCGTGGGGCCTTCGGGCTGCGGGAAATCCACGCTGCTGCGGATCATTGCAGGGCTGGAGACGGCGACGGGCGGCACGCTGCATATTGACGGCCGCGAGGTCAGCAAGGCGGAACCGTCCGAGCGTGGCATTACGATGGTGTTTCAAAGCTATGCTTTGTACCCCCATCTGACAGTGCGGCAGAATATCGGCTTCGGGCTAAGCCTCGCGAAGGTGCCGAAGGATGAGATTGCGCGGATCGTGACTGCGACGGCGGCGACCTTGCAACTGGAGAAGCTGCTGGATCGCAAGCCTAAGGAACTGTCGGGCGGGCAAAGGCAGCGGGTGGCGATTGGCCGGTCGATCGTGCGCAATCCGAAGGTGTTTCTGTTCGACGAGCCTTTGTCGAACCTTGATGCCAGTTTGCGCAGTCAGATGCGGATCGAGATCACCGAACTGCATGCCAAGCTGGCCACGACGATGATCTATGTGACGCATGATCAGGTGGAGGCCATGACGATGGCTGACAAGATCGTCGTCCTGAATGGTGGGACGATAGAACAGGTGGGCAGTCCGATGGAGTTGTACAACGCTCCGGCGACGCCCTTCGTGGCCGGGTTTATTGGCAGCCCGAAGATGAACCTTTATGAGGGCAAGCTGGCGCAAGAGATGGGCTGCCAGACCTATGGCATAAGGCCGGAACACGTGCTGCTGGGGGCCGAAGGGCGCTGGCAGGGGCGGGTGAAACATGTGGAGCATCTGGGGGCGGATGCCATTGTCCATCTGGATGTCGAAGGGCTGGGCAGTCTGGTTGCCCGCACGACGGGCGATACCGGCTTGCGTCCGGGCGGCGACGTCTGGGCCAGCCCGCAGCCGGGCAAGGAATTCCGCTACTGACCGGAGGGCGGGTCAGAAGGGCGTGATCGTCCAGTATTGCGCGCGGCTGATCGGTTCGTCGCGGCCCGCCAGCACCGCCTGGCCGTCAGACAGCGCCAGCCAGCCGCAGTCGCGCATGCAGGGCCGCAGGCGGAAGCCGCCGAGGTCGCGGTACAGGAGCCAATGCGTCGTATCGAAGTGGTCAATCTGGGTGGCGCGGCCGAGGCTGACGATATCCCCCGACCCCGCCAGCATCCGCGCCTCGTGCCCCTGATTCAGCAGCGACCATGTGCCGCCCTCGTTCAGCCGGATCTGCCAGTTGGTGCCGGTGAAGGGTGCCTGCCGCGAGGGTACCATTTGCACGGTCGAGGCATGGACATTACCGTCCAGAAACAGATGGCCAACATGGTCTTGCGGAGATACCGAAACGCGGGCGCCGCTGGCGATCCATTGGCCCTCGCAACCGAACGGCGCATCTACGCGTTCCAGATCGTCAAACCGGATCTTGCGGTGGCTGTGCGGCAGCGCGGTGTCAGGCATGAAGCACCGTGAACGCACGGGACGCAGCCACCTCTGACCAGAAAGCCGGGGTCGAGGTCACGGCCATCCGCTTGGCATAATGGCCGCGCAGGTCGTCATAGCCTTGGGTGAAGGCGCTGAGCGAGACAAAGAACCGCGCAGCCACGATGCTGAGTGCTGCAATCCGCTCGGCGTCGTTGGGGTTGTAGATCGAACGACGCTCTGTGTGCGGGTTCCACAGCACGACCCCGTCGATGGCGGGCTCATCGGCTTGTGTCGGCATGTAGAGGAACCGCGCATAGGCCGTCAGCTTGCCCTCGCGCGCCGAGGCGTCGCGCATCGTGTCAACAAGTTCATCGGGGATGACGGCGAAGGCGGAGTCAAAGCTTTTAAAGCGGGTGATCAGGGCGATGTAATGCTCGGCGAAATTGAGCTCCATCAGCCGGTTCATCGCGACCAGATCGGCCAGCGCCTCGGCATAGACGGTCAGGCCAGCGACATCCGACACCGACAAATGGCCCAAGGCGCGGGCGTGGAAAAACGCGGCGAGTTCGTCGGGTTTGTCCTGCCCGTAGGCCATGTTGACGATGATGCCGTGGGCGATCGACATGTATTCCTGCGCGTAGGAATGCGACGGCTCGTGCCAGGCGGCCATGTTGGGGTTTGACAGGGTGACCCCCCCCGCCATGGCATGGCGCAGGGAATATTCAATGTCATCGCCGCGCAGAAACAGCGCGATGGGCAGGCCGATCTCGGCCAGGCGACCAAAGGGCATCGAAAGCAGGATGAAGGTCGCATATTCGGCATGGTGCAGCTTGGCCATGTCATCCAGATGGTCAGAGCCGTGAAAATCGCGGTGATGGCGCAACAGGCGCGGTCCGACGCCGGTTCTTTGGCCCCGCGGGCTTTCCTTGGTGAAGCGGCCCCAGAAACCGCCATCCTCCCACATCCGACGCGGTTCGGATTTCATGAAGACCGGCAGGGTGTGGAAGGCATTGTCGCGGCGGAACAGCGTGGCACCCCAGTTGCGCGACAGCGATTCCAGCGAGATCTGCAGGTCGTCATCAGCCAGTACCACCTCGTTCACCGTGACGCCCGAAGCTTCCACCGCCTTTTGCAGCGCCAGAAGTTCAAGGCTCATATTGCCGCCGCCGCCCATGTTGGGGCCGGAGAGGACGAAGCTGTTCAGACGATAGGACGCAAGATCGGCATAGGTCGCAGGGGTCAGATCGGGCGAAGCGTCGTAGATCAGGAACAGGGTGTTGGCCACCATGTGATCCTGCGCGCCCCGTTTGGCGGTTTCCTGAAACCGGGACAGCAGCAGGTGCACATCCCGAGTCCGCCCGAAGGTGCGCATGACCACGACCATCCGGCCCTCGGTCGCGGCTGGGGCCATGACCTGCCACGTGACGTCCAGCAGTTCACAGGCATCGCCCAGGGCGCGGGCCACCCAGTACAGCCGCGCCCCGCGTGGCAAGGACTGGGCCGGGCCGAGGTCGATCTGTTCGGAGGCGATGCCGTCGGAGGCTATGACACGCTCGGCCAGTGGCATGACGGCGTGGCCGATGCGGCTTTGGTAGACGATGATCTGGAACCGACCGCGCAATCGCAGGTTCAGCCACAGGTTCATGTCCTGACAATGGGCCGACAGGATTTGCGGGTAAAACGAGTTGCGCAGCGTGCCGGTGTTCAGAATTTCCTGATTGAGCAGGCGCAGGCTTTCGTCCGGGCGCGGGCGGAAATGGTCCGGCTCTTCAACGAAGAACAAATCGTCCAGACCCATGATCCGGTTGGACAGATCCATGCCCTGGATGCGCACCATGTCTCCCTTCGCAATGGGCCGGGTCTGCCCGGCCCAGAGGCCTAGGGCGCCAGCGAGGGCCGCGACGGTCTGGGAAAACGCATTCGTCGTCATAAATTGGAAGCCTCCGAAGTCACGTCAGGTTAGGGAGCGGCGACCAGAGAAGCCGACGGTGCCACAGTATTATCCGGCATCGCATAAGCAAGGCCCGAAGCCCCGGCGACAGACAAGACATGGGCGAGAACCGAAACCGCCAGTGTTCTGGGATCGCGGCACGAGCCGATCAGACCGAAGTCCGGGCGCAGATTGGCGATATCGCGGTCTGTGACTCCAAGGGCGCGCAGGTCCTCCAGCAGGCGCTGACGGGCGCGCAGGCTGCCCTGCGCCCCGATGAAGAAGGCGTCCGAGGGCAGGACCTGCGCCAGAAGCCGCGCCTCATTCTCATGGTCGTGGAAAAACAGGGCGATGGCGGTGCGGCGATCCGGCTTGGGGCAGACATAGCTGCGGAAACTCGCCACAACGGTGATGTTCAGCGGGCCGATGCGCGACAGGTCGGCCTGCAGCCCCTCTTGTCCGAACAGGGTCACGTCATAGCCTGCGGCTTGCGCCATGAGGGCAAAGGACATCGCCTCGACCCCATGGCCATAGACCCAGAAGCGCAGTTCCGGTTCCAGCACCACGACGATATGTCCGGGAGCGGCGTCGCGCTGGCCTTGCGGCAGCAGCGTCAGCGCGCCGGTTTGTGGGTTCACGGCGATGGCGGCATCCTGCCGCGCATCGCCCCGCGCCAGAACGGCGCGCAGAACGGCCGGGTCGGGGTTGGGGATCAAAAGGATCGTCAGCCCGCCGCCACAGGGCAGCTTGAGATCGAAGAAGGGCGAACCCTGGCCGTAGCGCAGGCTGCGGGGCTGGCCGCTTTGCAGGGCGTTGGCCGCATGTTCGGCGATGTCGTCCTCGATACAGCCCGAGGACAGCGAGCCGACGCGCTGGCCCTGTGGCCCGAAGGCCATCATGGTGCCAAGGTTGCGGTACGAGGCACCGACGATCTGCGTGATTATGGCAAGCACGCCGCCGGTTTCGGACAGGCGTCGCAAGGGAACCCGGTTGCTGGCATATTCTATCATCATTCTCCTTCTCCCCCGCGTGCAATGTGGGGCAGGAAGACCGCCTGTGCCAGTCCTGTTTTGCGGGCGGCGTTAACTTGCCGCAGGTTCCCGGATGGCGGCGACGAGCGAGGTCAGCGCTTCGACCCCGCCGGGCAGCATGACGGAGACGCCCTTGGCGGTGCTGCGGATCTCGGAAATCTTGCCATAATATTCGACCTCGGAGGAGCCGAACAGAGTGTCGCCCTGATAGCTTTCCAACGAAAGCGAATAGACGCCCTTGGGCAAGGGATTGCCCGAGGAATCCAGACCCTGCCATTGATAATCGGCGCTGCCCAGTGGCAGCTGGGTGCGCGACACTTCGGTCCCGGCCTTGTCCTTGACGACCAGCACCGCCTTGTCGGCATCGGCGACGGGGTTGGGCGAGATGGTGACCGGGGTGGAGCCATCGAAATAGGCCGGCGCGGCCAGACGCGCCTCTTTTCCGACCCAGCCCACCATCTGGCCCATGGCGCCCAGTGAGTTCTGGCCGATCAGCTGGGACAACAAGTCGTTGGTCTTGGTCTGCTGTTCGACGCCGGAAAAGGTGGCCAGTTGCACCGCCAGTTGATCCGCGCTCATCGGGTTGAGCGGATCCTGATTCTTGATCTGCGTCGTCATCATCTTGAGGAAGGTTTCATAGTTCTTATCATTGTTCTGCTTGGCGTTGGCGGTCTTGGGTGTGATTGTCGTGGCGTTGGCGGGGGCGGGGGCTGCAACGGTCATGGTCGGTCCTTTTCAAAGGCGCAGGTCCAGCCCGGAGCCGGAAACCGTGCTTCCGGGGGCTGAACTTGGAGCGGGGGTGACGGGAGGGAGGTCATCGGGGGCTTTGTCCATCAGTGGCAGGGCCGGTCCGGCTCGGTCATCGCCGCCCTTGCCCCACTGGCTGAAACTGAGCGTGCCGGTATCAAGCCCGGACGCCTTGAACTCCTGCTTCAACTCGTCGGCATGGCGGCGCAACAGGTCAAGGGTTTCGGGACGTTCTGCTGCCAGAATGACCTGAACCTGATCGCCCTGCGTGACCAGATCGAAGCGCAGGCGGCCAAGCTCTACCGGTTCCAGAATAAGTTCCGCACGGTTTTGGCCGGTGGTGAGAACGGAATGCGCGAGGCCGGTGGAAAAGCCCTTGGGCAGGGGGTGATGGCCATGGTCCTGCGAGGCAGCATGCGATGCGGAAGCGGTAGTCGCCCCCGGATGGGACTGGTCGGGCGCGGCCATCGGTCCCAAAGCCGCGGCAATCGGCGCGGAAGCGGGTACGTCCAATGGCACATCGGCTGCGGTTCGATTGTCTTCGCCAAGGGGGTGCCGCCCGTCAACCGTCCCCAGCGGGTTGGCAAAGGCCCGGACCGTCGGTTCCGTCTTCGGCTGCGATGCCAAAGACAGCGCGGACGTGCTGAGCATTTGGGAAGGGGCGAGGCTCGTCAGGCGGTTCACTCTTTCGCCCATGGGGCTGGCGCGGCGCGGCCCTATCATCGCGTCAGGCAGGCCCGCGCCATCAACGACAAGCGCCGCTGCCGGTCCGGTGACGAGGGTTGAGCCCGGCACAAGTCCTGTCGCGATTGTGCCAGCCTGTTCTGGCATGGCCCTTTCAGGATCGACCAAAACCTTCGAATTCTCCAACAGTTTCGGATTGAGTGGTGTACCAGTCGACATCTCGGGCGTCATCGGCTTGGGCCTTACGGGCGCAGACATCGCAGGATCAGCCGAGACCCGGGCAACCTCGGCGGGCTTCGCCGTGACGGGGTCATCTTCCACTGGAGAAGTCGAAACGTAGCTGCCCTTGCCGTCCTCCCTCAAGGTGAACCCGGCCGTCAGAGTTGCGTCCTTCACCGGTGCAGTCAGATCGGGTTTTTCATCGATGGGCCGCGCGAACACGGGAAGAGCCTCGATTGATGCAGTCCCTTCAGGCTTGGCCACCAGACCCTCGACCCTCGGCAGCCCATGCTGGGACGGCCCGGCTGCAAAGGCCATCTGCGTCACTGTCGCAGCCATGCTTGCGTCTGGCTTGGGGGGATTTTCCCTCCAGGACATGGCCAGTGCCGGTGCTTCGTCCGCCGACCGCACCGCAGTCGCCACAGGCAAGTCCGGTCGCGGCGATGACGCGGCATCCGTTGCCGTGGCTGTCGCTGCGGCTGCGGTTTTGGAGGGCTTGCTCGCCGTGGATGTGGCGGAGCTTGGCGGGACTTGCTGCAGCACAGGACCAGTGGCCCCAGATGTTTCACGCGCTGGCGGGCCGATCTGAAAAGCTTGTGCCACTTGGTCTTGCCGCGCAACCAGCGGCAACGGGGTTGCAGGTGGTCGCATCGCTTCGGGTTCCAACCGAAGGGATGGAAGCCGATTGAAACCCTCGGGGCTTTGCCTCAGTCCGGCGGGATACACCAATTCTGCCGGGTTTTCCCTTGCCATAACGGCCGTTGGATGGCCGGACCGCGGCTTTGTCTCCGCCGCAATTGTGCTGGCGCGTGTTTCAGAACGATCCGGGCGGAAGGCTGCTGCGAGGGGATGTTCAGGCCGGATTGGGCCAGGTTGGCTGGAATCAGGCGGTGTGGAATCGGGCCGCGCAGCGGAAGCGACCTCAGTCTGCAAACGCGTTGGAACAGGTGTCCGTTCCGCTCCCTCTGCCGAAGATAGCAAGGCGGTTGGTGCGGCCTCCGCTGCGGCTGGATGCTCGGCTTGGGGTGGGGCTGGCGGAAGCCGGGCGTCCGGCGCTGCGTGATCCAGCATAATCTGGAAACGGGAGAACGCCTCGGCCGGGGAAATCTTCGGGAAGGGCAAGGCGAGCCGGGAATGCTGGGCAGGTTCTGTCGAGGCCAAGGTGCCCGTGGGCGGCGGGGACTGCGCTGGATCGGCCGTCGGGCCTTTGCCCGGTTGGGCGGGCACGGCTGGGGCCTCTCGCTGCGCGGGCAAGTCCTCGGCCTCGGGCACTGGCGCCGTGACAAAGGAGATACGCGCAACCGCCATGGCAGGATCATGCCCAGCGTCTGCAGAAGACGCGCCGGAGTGATCACCGACCAGACGGACCACAGGCGCGGGGACCGGCGATGGCAGCCTGTCCAGATCTTGCTTCTGCGCTTCGATGAAAGCGGCGCTTGCATCAAAGGCCAGAGGTGTCGGCGTTTGGCGGGAGGCAGAGGCGGGCGGAACCCGCGCGTCAGACAGGGGGACAGCACGTTCCAACAGGGTTGCCACGCGGCCGGACGGGCGGGTAACCGTGCCGTCCGCGGCAGGATTGGCGACTGTGCCGGCCAACTGCGGGTCTGCCGGCGCGGCGATTGCGGGTGCTGCGGCATTGGGAACCGGGCCAAGGCGCGCAGACCGGCCGGACTGCGTCGTGGCGCCGGGGGCTGGGCCGTGTTGTCCATGGGCGCGATCTGGCGCGATGTCGGATGCTGCGGCCAATTTCGTGGCCTTGGGCACCAAAGGCTCGGGTCTTGCGCGCTCAACGTTCCCCTGCCCGTGGCGCGTCCTGTCGGAAGCAGGTCTCTCGATCAGCCGGAATACGGCGGCGGGTGGCTGCGACTCATCCGTATGACCCGCCTGCGCGCGACCGGTCGGGTCTGAGACCGAGGCGGACGCTGGGAGAAGCATCGGCGCGCCAGCGTGAGATCCGCCCTTTGCATCACGCCTCTGGACTTGCGGGGCCGAGGCAGGCATCCGGGCCGATCTGGTGGCGTCAGACGCCCTGTCGTTCGGGATCGCGGCTGTCGAAATCGCCGGGTCCGGTCCGCTGACCTCCGGACGGCTGGTCGCGTTCGGGAAATCGCCAGCTTGAGGCCTGGCGGCGGTCTGAGGGACGCGGATGTCTTCGTCCTGCGCGAAACGGACGCTTGCCAGCGGGGACTCGCGCGGGGCCGCGACCGACTTCTGCGGGTGGACCTGCGGTTCGTCCTGCAGCGACAGGAGAACCGGAAGGATCGGCTGCGTCACGACAGCGGCGTCAGACAGTCCGTCGGCAGGAATGTCTTCGCTCTTGGCGGGACCCGTCTCTCCGACGGTGTGGTTCTGGGGGAAAGACGGAAGAGCCCCGCCTTCCGGCACGACAAGGGCGGCGCTGGCAAACGGCAGACCGATCGTCGGCCCCGCCGGTCTGGGATGGGCAGAATGCCGGTGCCGGGCGCCCGATGGCTGCGGCATGGCGTCCTGGACCAGATCGGCCGTTTCTGGCGCAGCCGGATCGGCCGCAGGGCCCGTTGCGGCCTGGCGGTCGGGGATGGCTGCAGCCTGGACGATCGGCGAATCGGCAGCCAGAAGGGCAAACACCTCGGCAAAGGCATCAGCGGCCGAGGCCGCCGCCGCAATTGGTACCGTGGCAAAGGAGGAACGCGGCTGTGGCGCGATTTGGGCGGTGCTGATCATCTGGGTCCGACTGCTGCCGATATCGGACGATCTTTCCGCTGGATCGGTTACCAGATGTTTACCGCTTGGCCGGATAGTTTGGAAAATCTGCTTCAAATGGAGAGTCGGATGCAAAGTCCTGTTCCTGCCGCCATGGTCCCGCCCCTCAGTCCGGCCCGGGCCGCCCAACTGATGAAGAAAGCGCATGGGTTGGAGACGAGTTTCTTGTCTGAGATGCTGTCCTACACCGGTCTGGATGCCCAGCAAGGCGACTTCACCGGCGGTGTGGGCGAGGATCAGTTCGCGTCTTTCCTGCGCGAGGCGCAGGCAAAGGCAATGGTCGATCACGGCGGCATCGGGCTTTCCCAGTCTATTTTCAATGCTTTGGCACGGCGCGATCATGGCACCGACTGATCCCCGCGCCGCCCGACTGCTGGACGAGGTGAATGCCGCCCTGTTGAAGCATGACTATGCCGCCCTGCCAGCGCTCAGCGCGGCGCTTGCGGCCGAACTGGACAATCCCAGCGAAAAGCTTGACCCGTCAGCGCTGTACATCATCCGCCAGAAGGCCGACCGCAACGCAGCGATCCTTTCGGCGGTTCAGCGCGGCATCCGCGCCGCCGTGCGACGGTTGACCGAGATAAAATCGGTATCCAACGGTCTGGTGACCTACGACCGCTCTGGTCGCAGGCTGGAGCAGCAGAACACGCCGGGGATGGCGGCGCGATATTAGGCTCGGGACTCATAGCCGGAATAGGACGATAGCGGCGGGGGCTTAGGCTGACTGGAAGATGTCGGCGCGCCTGTCATAGCGCCTGGCCACCCTCCGCCAGGCCTTTAATCGCCGGAACATGTTTTCGATCTTGAGACGTCTTTCGTAAAGAACCGTGTCGTGCTCGATATGCAACTTTCAGTTCTTTTTCGATGGGATGCAAGGGGTTATCCCTATATCAATCAATGCGTTACGGAACCAGTTCGCATGATAGCCCCGATCTGCGAGCAAGACCTTCGCCCAAGACATCCCCTGCAATAACCCCGCCACTCCGGTGAAATCGCTGGTCTGGCCCGCGCTCGAATACATCTGGACCGGGCGCCCTTTGCTGCCACAAACCACATGCAGCTTCGCGTTTCTGCCCCCTTTTGTCAGCCCGATCAGACGGCTGCGCCGCCTTTTTTGCGCAGGCTCGACGCGGTGCGGTGGGCTTTGAAGTGTGTCGCATCACTCATGATCACATCCGCTTCAGCCTCCTGCTTGACCAGTTCCAAAAGGATTCTGGCAAAGATCCCCATCTCGCTCCATCGGAACCGGCGGTTGTAGAGGGTCTTGTGCGGGCCATCGTCCGTCGGGGCATCCCTCCAGCGTAACCCATTGCGATTGATGAATATAATCCCACTCAATACCCGCCGGTCGTCCACACGGGGAACCGCGTGCGACAAAGGTAAGAACGGCTTCGACCGTTCCATTTGTTCAGCAGTCAGCCAGAATAAATCACTCTTGCGACACCTCCCGGATGTCGCATGTGAATCAGTCAAGCCAAGCGGAAGCAATAGGATTAATGAGTTCTGAGCCTAGGTTTTAGATCAAATGACTCGTGATTGGCGGGTCGCAATTAGCACTCTCTTAGATGTTCCGCGCTTTTATGAATGTCGCATCCCAGGTGGGGTGGCGCGTTCCGGGCCCTCCGGTCGCATTGGAAAGAAAGCCCAATTGCCATCCCTGGTGATGGTGCAACAGGCCGTGCGCAAAGCGTCGGCTGACCGCAAAGGAAACGGAAATGTCGTCGATTATTACCAACAACAGTGCCATGATTGCTCTGCAGACGATGCGGACGATCAGCAGCAACCTGTCCGACACAACCTCGCAGATCTCAACCGGAAAACGCGTCGCTACCGCGAAAGACAACGCCGCCGTCTGGGCCATTTCCAAGGTGATGGAGGCCGACGTTCAGGGCTTCCAGGGTATCTCTGACAGCCTGGCCCTTGGCTCTTCGACCATTGCCGTGGCCCGTCAGGCCTCGGAAACCGTGACGAGCCTTCTGACACAGATGAAAGGCAAGATCGTCTCGGCGCAGGAAGGCAACGTTGACCGGACCAAGATTCAGGCCGATATCGTCACGCTGCGCAGCCAGATCAGCTCAGTCGTGGGTGCCGCCCAGTTCAACGGGTTGAACCTGCTGGATGGCTCGCAAACCACCGTGAACATCTTGTCCTCGCTGGATCGCAGCGGCGCCTCGGTGACCGCGTCTTCGATAGCGGTGACGGCTCAGGACCTGTCAATCGGTGCCTATGCCGGCAAAAGCGTTCTGACCGGTTCGGACGGCGCCTCCACCGACGCCGACACGGCGGGGTTCACGATCGACAAGTCCACGGGCACCGGCACGGTCGTCATCGACGACAGCACCGATGCCTTTGCCGCGGGCGACAGCGTGTCCATCTCGATCGGCGGCAAGACCGCAACCTACACGGCCACCGCAGATGACGTCGCAGCCACCGCACCCTCGGACCTCGTGGCCGTTGGGCTCAAGAAGGCGATCGAAAGCCTGGGGATCACCGGGTTGGCGATTGACTATGATTCCGGTACCGCCGGCACTTTGGCGTTTTCCAACACCGGCAGCGTCGACCTGAACGTGGCGCTGCAGTTCAAGAATGCCGGTGCGGGCGGTCTGGGCGCGCTGGCCTCGATTGACGTTTCGACTTCGCCGGGTGCTACGGCGGCCTTGGGCAATATCGAGACGATGATGCAGACGGCGATCAACGCTTCGGCCGCCTTCGGTTCCGTGCAGACCCGGGTGGACACGCAGAAGACCTTCGTGAACAACCTGACCGACTCGATGAAAGCAGGGATTGGCTCGCTGGTTGATGCCAATATGGAAGAGGCCTCGGCCCGTTTGCAAGCCTTGCAAGTGCAGCAACAGCTCTCCACTCAGGCGCTGTCGATCGCCAACCAGCAGCCCCAGGCTTTGCTGACCCTGTTCCGGTAACGGCTTGACCCGGGGGGCGAAAGTCCCCCGGCGCTGCCTGCGCAACCCCAAGCACATTTCCGGAAGGACATATCTTGACCGCTGCCACCACCAATGCCCGTGCGGCCTATGGCCAGCGCGAGGCCCCTGTTCGCACCGCCCGCGCCAACGAATACGATCTTCTCGCGCGCTGCACCCAAAAACTCGCCATGGCCTGGACCCGACGCCGGGAAGATTTCCCGCTGCTCGCCACCGCGCTGACCGAAAATCTGCAACTCTGGTCCGCCCTTGCCGCCGACGTCGCCGAAAAGGGCAACGGATTGCCCGCCCCGCTGCGCGCCCAACTGTTCTATCTGTACGAATTCACCGCCGGTCACACCCGCTCCGTGCTGGAGAACAATGCCAGCGTCGAGGTTCTGGTCGACATCAACACCGCCGTGATGCGCGGCCTGCGCGGCGACGGGGGCGGGTCATGAGTGGGCTTGTCCTGAAACTGGGGCCCCATGAAAGGGTGCTGATCAATGGTGCCGTGGTGGAAAACGGTGACAAGCGCTCGCGACTGGCCATCATGACGCCCAATGCCAATATCCTGCGCCTGCGCGACGCAATCCACCCGCAAGAGGCGAATACGCCGGTCAAACGGGTCTGTTATGTGGCGCAGCTGGTCCTGACCGGCGATGCCACCGCTTCCGATACCCGCCAGCAACTTCTGCGGGGCATTGAACAGCTCAGCCAGGTCCTGACCGATCATGACAGTCGGACACAGTTGAACATCGCCACCAAGGCCGTGCTGGAGGATCAGCATTATCAGGCGCTCAAGGCCCTGCGCAGCCTTCTGCCGCGTGAGGAGCGGCTGTTCGCCGCGGCACCCAGATGAGCTACACGCCGGTCCTGCCCCTGTCTGGCTATGCGGGCTGGACCTTGTTGAACCGGACCATGAAGGTGCAGACCGCCGCCTTCAACAAATCGCCCGAAATCCTGCGCGACGAGGATTACTTTCGCGCCAAGATCAAGTCGGTGAAGATGGCGGACCAATTGGTCAGCGACCGCAGGCTTCTGAAAGTCGCTCTGGGTGCCTTTGGTCTGGCTTCCGACATCGACAATAAGGCCTTCATCAAGAAGATTCTGAGCGACGGCACGCTGACCTCCTCAGCGCTGGCCAACAGGCTGGCGGACAAACGCTATCAGCAGTTTTCGGCGGCCTTCGGTTTTGATCTTTCGATCCCGGCCACCCAGGTCTCGACCTTTGCCGATACGATCGTGACGGCCTACAAAAGCCGAGAGTTCGAATCTGCCGTCGGCGATCAGGATGCCGATCTGCGACTGGCTCTGAACGCCCAGCGTGAGTTGCCGACGATTGCCGCAAAATCCAGCACCGAGACCACCAAGTGGCTGACCATTCTGGGCCGCTCTCCGTTGACGACGGTGTTTCAAAAGGCGCTTGGCCTGCCGTCGAGCATCGGGTCGCTGAACCTGGATCAGCAACTGGGCATCTATCAGACCAAGGCAGAGGCGGTGTTCGGCAACGGTGGAATCAGCCAGTTCAAGGACAGCACCAAGGTCGATGCGGTGATCAAGAAGTTCCTGATCCGGTCGCAGGCGGATCAGCTGATCAGCCAGACCAGCAGCGGCTCGCTCGCCCTGACTATGTTGCAGCAGACACGATCCAACATGAAATCACACTGAACGGCGCCCCAAGGCGGCGCGCAGGCGGCGGAAACTGCCGGGAATGCCATCTTCTGGCGCGTCCTCCCCAAGGAAGGCATCAAGGGCAGGCCAGACACGGATCGCATTGTCGATCAGCGGGTCAGAACCCTTGGTGTAGAGCCCGGCCTGAATCATCAGTTCGGCCCGATCATAGGCGCCCAAAAGGCGACGGGCAAAGATGATATCGTCGTTCTCCTCGGCGGAAGCCGCTTCAGGCAGACTGCGCGAGACAGAGCGCAAGAGATCAATCGCCGGATAGCGTCCTCGCTCGGCAATCTTGCGGTCCATGACGACATGGCCGTCGAGCACACCGCGCAGGATATCGGCAATCGTCTCCTCCATTTCAGAACCGGCGACGAGAACGGAAAAGACGGCCGTGATGTCGCCCATCCCCTCGGGCCCCGGTCCGGCACGCTCGGCCCAGGCCATGATGGCGGGGGCGACGGAGGGAGGATAGCCGCGCAACGAAGCTTCCTCCCCCCCGGCCAGCGCAACCTCGCGATGGGCTTCAGCAAAGCGGGTCACGGAATCGGCCAGCAGCAGGACATGGAAGCCTTGGTCGCGGAAATGCTCGGCCACGGCCATGGCCGCCCAGGCGCAGCGGCGTCGGACCAGAGCGGATTGGTCGGAGGTGGCGGTGACCACGACCGCGCGGCGCATGCCTTCCGGGCCAAGAACCCGCTCGATGAACTCACGCAACTCCCGCCCGCGTTCGCCGATCAGGGCAATGACGACCACATCGGTGGAAACGCCGCAGGCGAACTTGCCGAGCAGGGTCGATTTGCCGACGCCAGACCCGGCGAAAAGCCCGATCCTTTGGCCACGCACCAAGGGCAGCAGCGTGTCGAAGACGGCCACGCTGGTTTGCAGCCTTTCGCCCAGACGGCGGCGGGTGGCGGCGGAGGGGGCCTGCGCCTGCAGCGGGCGCATGGTACGGCCCTTGAAGATCACTTTGCCATCGAGGGCAGTGCCGAAGGGATCGATCACCCGGCCGATCCAGCTGTTGTCCGGAGATATCCCGGCCTGCCCGATCAGACGCACCTGCGCCTCCATCTGCAGGCCCTCGGCCATCTCGTCGGTCAGGACGGTGATGGCATCGCGGCGCAGCGCCACGACCTCGCCGCCCAGGCGCGCGCCGATCACCACTCGGTCTCCTAGGGCTGCCACATCCTCCAGCCCTTTTACCATGACAGTGCCACGCCCAATCTCTGACACGCGGCCCATGCGGACCTTTTGCGTCACTGTCGAGATTTCGGAAACCAAAGCATCAAAAACACCGGCCATGGGATTCTCCCTTTGTTCTGCCCTAACCCTTTCTAAATGATTCGGTCTTAAGCCTTGGTGAAGCAGGTCGAGGGAGAAGCCCGAGATGTTGGAAAGTCTAAGCATCACGCGCATGGCGGAAGCGCTGGCAGATCACGCGGCAACGCGGCTGAATCTGATCGCCCGCAATGTGGCCCAAGCCGACACGCCCGGCTACAAGGCGATGGACTTGCCGGATTTCGCGCAAGTCTACCGGGACTCGGCGGAAGGCGGCATGCGGGCCACCAGGCCGGGGCATTTCACCTCGGCGATGACGGCGTCCACCCCCGTCCCGCAGCCGTCGGGGGGTGAGGCCTCGCCAGATGGCAACACGGTCTCGGTCGAGAAGGAAATGGTGAAATCGGCAGAGGTCCGGCAGGATCATGAGATGGCTCTGGCCGTCTACAGCAGCACGCGCGACATCCTGCGCGCCAGTCTGGGGCGGAAGTAAGCCATGGCAGACCTCATCACATCGCTGTCCTATTCCGCCTCGGGGATGGAGGCGCAGGCGGCGCGGCTGCGCCATGTCTCGGAAAACATCTCAAACGTGGACACCCCCGGATATCACCGGAAGCTGGTGTCCTTTCAGGAAAACGTCGACAGCGGTACGGTCGAAGCCGGTCCGGTCAAGCTGGATAAAACGCCACTCGACCGGGTCTATGACCCTGGGAACCCGCTGGCCGATGCGAGTGGCCACTATGATGGATCGAACGTCGATCTGGTGGTTGAAGTCGCTGACGCGCGCGAAGCGCAGCGCAGCTATGAGGCGAATCTCAAAATCTTCGATCAGGCGCGGTCAATGACCCAAAGCCTGTTCGATCTGTTGCGAAGGTAATCCAGAATGGACGTCAGAACTTCCTACGCGGCACAAATCTACGAGAAAGCGCGCGCGGCTGCGGCCCCCTCGCCGCAGTCGGGCAGCGCAGAAAGCGGGCTTGGGCAATTCGTTCAAAGCTTTGCGGATACGCTTGCAAAAGGTGAGCAAACGGCAAAATCGGCGATGACCGGTGGCGCCGATCCGCATGCTTTGGTCGAAGCCTTGGCCAATTCCCAGCTGGCGGTCGAAACGGTCTCGACCGTGCGCGACAAGGTGGTCGAGGCCTATCAGGAAATCCTCGGGATGCCGATATGACCGACACGCTTTTGTTTGACACGCTACGCGAGGCTTTGTGGATTTCCGTCAAGATTTCCATGCCCTTGCTGACCGTGGGCCTTGTCATCGGGCTTGCGGTCGGCCTGTTTCAGGCCCTGACCTCGGTGCAGGAGAACACGCTGACCTTCGTGCCGAAAGTGGCCGCGATGATGGTGGTCTTCTGGGTCTCGATGAGCTTCATGACCACCACGCTTCTGCAATTCTTCACCGGCACCATCGTGCCGATGATCGCCGGAGGATAAGCTATGGATGCCTCCGGCTACGTCACCCTGTCACGGCAAAGCGGCCTTCTCAGCCAGATGGATGCGATCGCCAACAACATCGCCAACGCCTCCACGACGGGTTTCAAGCGCGAGGGGACGCTGTTTTCGGAATACGTGGCGCGGACCGGCGACGGTCCCTCGCTGTCGATCGGTTTTGGCAACACGCGGGTGGTGGACCTGCAGCAGGCCGGCATCAGTGCGACCAGCGGCAGTCTGGATTTCGCGATCGAAGGCGACGGTTTCTTCATGGTGCAGACCCCGCAGGGCAACATGCTGACCCGCGCAGGCAGTTTCACGCCCGGCGCCGATGGCACGCTTCAGACGGCTGACGGGTTTCCGGTGCTGGATGGCTCTGGCACGGCGATCTTCATTCCGCCCGATGCCAAGACCATCGGCGTGTCGCAGGACGGCACGATGTCGGCGGATGGTGCGCCCCTCGCCAAGCTTGGGCTTTGGGGGCCGAGCGATCCTCTGACCCTGACCCATCAGCAAGGCACGCTCTTTTCGGCAGCCAGTTACCAGCCGTCCGAGGGCGGCAAGATCATCCAGGGCCATCTGGAGGACAGCAATGTCGACCCGGTGTCAGAGGTGGCCAAGATGATCTCGGTCCAGCGCGCGTACGAACTGGGGCAAAGCTTCCTTGACCGCGAGGATGACCGCGCCCGCACCGTCATTCAGACCCTTGGCCGATAGGAAACTGATATGAACGCCCTGCAAATCGCCGCGTCCGGGATGAGCGCGCAACAGATGAAGGTCGATGTTGTCTCCAACAACCTCGCCAACATGTCGACCACCGGTTACAACGCCCGCCGTGCTGATTTCGCTGACCTGATGTATCAGCAGGTGCAGAAACCCGGCACGATTTCCTCGGAAAGCGGGACGATGCTGCCGACCGGCGTGCAGCTGGGCATGGGTGTGCGTCCCTCTTCGGTGTCGATCATTCTGGAACAGGGCGCACTCAGCCAGACCGGCGGCGATCTGGACGTGGCGGTGCAGGGCAAGGGCTATCTGGAGGTGACTTTGCCCTCGGGCGGGATCGCCTATACCCGCGACGGGGCCCTGAAGCGGACGGCGGATGGGCTGATCGTCACGGCGGATGGCTATCAGGTTAACCCGGGAATCACGATCCCTTCGGACGCCAAAAGTGTCGCGATCAATCCGAATGGCGAGGTTTACGCCTATTTCGAGGGCAAGTTGAACCCGACGCTGCTGGGCCAGTTCACCTTGGCTACTTTCACCAACGAAAAGGGGCTGGAGGCGACGGGGTCGAACCTCTTCCTCGAAAGCCCGGCGTCCGGCCCGTCGATCGAGGGGGCTCCCGGCACAGATGGTTTCGGCCTGCTGCGGCAGGGGTATCTTGAGGAAAGCTCGGTCGACGCGGTGCATGAGATCACCGAACTGATCAAGGCCCAGCGCGGCTACGAGTTGAATGCCAAGGTCATCACTGCGGTGGACGAGATGATGTCCACGACCACGCAGGTGAAGTAATGCGCGCCTTGGCCCTGATCGCAGTGTTGGCCAGCCCGGCTTGTGCCGACAGTATCGTGGCCACCCGTACGATCCGGGCACAAGCCGTCATCAGCTCGGAAGACATCGCCATGGTCGACGCCGACATTTCCGGCGCCTTGTCCTCGCCGGACCTGGCCGTTGGGATGGAAGCGAGGGTGACGCTTTACGCCGGCCGTCCCCTGCGCCAAGCGGATGTCAGCGTGCCGGCTTTGGTCAAACGCAACCAGATGGTCACGCTGGTCTATCAGACCGCCGGGCTTTCCATCCGCACCGATGGCCGCGCGTTGGAGCGTGGGGCTGCGGGGGATTTCATTCACGTCATGAACCTGTCCTCGCACCTGACCATTCAGGGCCTTGTAGCCCCCGATGGCAGCGTCAGCGTCGGGCCGATCAACAAGGGATAATCGATGCGCAGGCTATTGATACCATGTGTCTTTCTGGCAAGCTGCGGCGACCTGAGCCGCATTGGTCGCCCGCCGGAGTTTTCACCGCTGGAGGGAAACACTGAACACAATGCGATGTACTCCGCCCTGCCCCGGACCGTCGATGACCGCGGCCCGACCGAACAATCTTCCCTGTGGACCGCCCAGCGCAATTCGCTTCTCGGCGATCACCGGGCCAGCACGCGTGGTGATATCCTGACCGTCGTCGTGCAGATCAATGATCAGGCGACGATCAACGACTCCACTGGTCGCAGCCGGACGGGGACTGATAAACTGGGTGTGCCCTCGCTCTTTGGCATCCCGCAACGGCTGGACGCGGTCTTGCCGGCTGGCGCCACTTCGGCCAGTCTGGTTTCAACCAATTCGTCATCGACCTTCGCGGGCGCGGGGAATGTGGCGCGCAACGAGAAGGTCACGCTGCGCCTTGCCGCGACAGTTGTCGAGGAATTGCCCAACGGCGTGCTGCGCATCGAAGGACAGCAGCAGGTCCGGGTCAACAGTGAGATGCGCGATCTGATCGTCAGCGGCTATGTGCGCCCGGATGACATTTCCCGCCAGAATGAGATCACCTATGACAAGATTGCTGACGCGCAGATCTCTTACGGAGGCCGGGGACTGCTGACGGATGTGCAGCAGCCCACCTATGGTCAGCAGATCGCTGACCAGATCCTGCCGTTCTGATCCTCATGATGGGCAAATTCCTTCCAGTTCTGCTCGGCATGATCGGCCTTTTGATTGGTGGGGGCGCGGGGTATTTTCTGCGACCAGCCCCGGATCCTGCGGCGCAGGCCGAAACCGCCAAGCCTGAGGAGCCGGATCCAAGTCTGGCGCCTGAATATGCGAAACTGTCCAACCAATTCATCGTGCCGGTCGTCCAGAAGGGCAAGGTGACCGCGATGGTGATCATGTCGCTTAGCCTTGAGGTGACGACTGGTAGCACGCCGAATGTCTACAATGCCGAACCCAAACTGCGGGATTCGTTCCTGCAGGTGATGTTCGATCACGCCAATGCGGGTGGATTCAGCGGGTCTTACACGGACGGCTCAAATCTGGTTCTGCTGCGCAGTGCCTTGCTGGAGGCCGCCAAGACGGTGCTGGGTGAGCAGGTGACGGATGTGCTGATCACCGACATCGTCCGTCAGGACAGTTGATCTTTTCTCCGCCGCTCCCGCAACTTGTCGAGCACTTGATTGCGGCCGAAGGCACGTGCCGCCTCATGCCGGGCTTCTTCCCATTCCGCCGTTTGTTGCGCCAGCACCGTGTTGATCTCGGACCGCCGTTGATCGGCCCAAACCTCATAGCGAATCGCGACCTCTGCCGCCGCAACCAGTGGCAGAGGTGTCGGGCCGGCAGGCTTATTGATCTCAGCCAGACGGTCGAGGCTGCGTTGCCGGACCCGCGCCGCCGTTTCCAGTGCCAGCAACCTGGTTTCCAGGATCAACTTGCTGACCTCTGCCAGACGTTTCAGCTTTGCCTTGTCTGTCAATTTGTGCGCCCCTTCGTCCGTTTGCGCAGCGCCTCGGCGAAGCGGATGGCGGCGGCCACGGATTTGTATTGCTCGCGCCGGATCGGATGACCGACCTCGACCGTCGCATAGATCGCCCGCGCTGCAGGCGGGTCACGGTGGATCGGCACCCCGGCCTCTGCGGCCTTTTCGCGGATGCGGGCAGCGATGTCGTCGACACCCTTGGCAAGGCAGATCGGAGCGGAGGTGTCGCCCCGCCGCCATTTCAGGGCAACGGCATAGTGAGTGGGGTTGACCAGAACCACATCCGCGCGCGCCACATCCTGCAGCATCTGCGACGAGGCAATCTCGCGCCCCTTTTGGCGGCGCTGGCCTTTCACATGCGGATCGCCTTCGCTGTCGCGATGCTCTTCGACCATGTCCTGACGGGTCATCATGTTGCGGCGGCGGTGCTGGCGCCACTGCCATCCATAGTCGGCCGCGCCAAAGCCAAGGCTCACAAGGAAGGCCATGAACAGAAACTGCAGCAAGATCTGCATCATCAACAGCCCGGTTTGCCCGGCCGAGAAGTGCGGACTCATCAACAGCGAGCCGGTAAATTGCGGGACCATGGACACGACCAGCATTCCGACGGCGATCAGTTTCAGCAAGCTTTTCCCGAAGGAAAAAAGCCCCTCGCGCCCGAACTTTTGCCCTAGGTTTGTCAAGGGAGAGATGCGGGACCATTTTGGGATGATCCGGTCCGGCGCGACGATGAACCCGCGCTGGACGGCGATGGCGAAGACGGCGCCCCCCATCGGCACCAGCAAGAGCGGCAGGAGCGGCACGGCAAGA
>CANGHD010000017.1 GCA_947453525.1 Paracoccaceae bacterium
CCCCCTTCTGATGCTGGCATGGAAAGTCGCCCCCGCCTTGGCCGCCGGCAACACGATCATCCTGAAACCTGCCGAATACACCCCCCTCACCGCCCTCCTCTTCGCCGAAATCTCGCGCGAGGCTGGCCTGCCTAAAGGCGTGCTCAACATCGTCACCGGCGATGGCGAGACCGGTGCGGCGCTGGTCGTCCATCCCGGCCTCGACAAGATCGCCTTCACCGGCTCCACCTCGGTCGGCCGCAAGATCCGTGAGGCCACCGCAGGCTCGGGCAAGGCGCTGACCTTGGAGCTTGGCGGCAAGTCCCCGTATATCGTCTTTGACGACGCCGATCTGGACTCGGCGGTCGAGGGTCTGGTGGATGCAATCTGGTTCAACCAGGGCCAGGTCTGCTGCGCCGGATCGCGGCTTCTGGTGCAGGAGGGCGTGGCCGACCGCTTCCACGCCAAGCTGAAACGCCGGATGGACGGCCTGCGTCTGGGCGACCCGTTGGACAAATGCATCGACGTTGGTGCCATCGTCGACCCGGTGCAGCTGCAGACGATCACCAAGCTGGTCGATGCCTGCAAGGATGGCCAAGTCTACCGCGCCGCCACCCCGGTCCCCACCGGCTGCTACTATCCGCCGACCCTGATCACCGGCCTCTCCGCCGCCTCACCCCTGATGCAAGAGGAAATCTTCGGCCCTGTTCTGGTGTCGATGACCTTCCGCACGCCCTCCGAAGCCGTCGAGCTTGCCAACAACACCCGCTATGGCCTCGCGGCAAGCATCTGGACAGAGAACATCAACCTCGCCCTCGACATGGCCCCCAAGATCAAGGCGGGGGTGGTCTGGGTCAACGCCACCAACCTCTTCGACGCGGCAGCCGGTTTCGGCGGCGTGCGCGAAAGCGGCTTCGGGCGTGAGGGCGGTTGGGAGGGCCTGCTCGCCTACCTCAAGCCCTCCCGCAAAACCAAACCCCTTGGGCAACTGAAACCCCTTCCAGAGCCCGATGACCTTCAGGTCGAGGGTCTGGACCGCACCGCCAAACTCTTCATCGGCGGCAAGCAGGCGCGCCCGGACGGCGGCTATTCCCGCGCCGTGGTCTCGCCCAAAGGCAAGCTGCTCGGCCAGATCGGCCTTGGCAACCGCAAGGACATCCGCAACGCGGTCGAGGCCGCCCATGCCGCCAAAGGCTGGGGCAAGGCCACCGGCCACAACCGCGCGCAAATCCTGTTCTACATCGCCGAAAACCTTTCGGCCCGCGCCGCCGAATTCGCCAGCCGCCTGAAAGACCTCACCGGCAAACCCGGCGAGGCCGAGGTCGAGGCGTCCATCCAGCGCCTCTTCACCTATGCCGCCTGGGCCGACAAATACGACGGGACCGCCAAAGCCGTTCCGATGCGCGGCATTGCGATTGCGATGAACGAACCCACCGGCGTCATCGGCATAATCTGCCCGGATGAGGCTCCGCTCCTCGGCCTGATCTCCACCATGGCCCCGGCCATCGCCATGGGCAACACAACCATCCTGATCCCGTCCGAAGCCGCCCCCCTCGCCGCCACCGACTTCTACCAGATCCTCGAGACCTCGGACTTGCCCGGCGGGGTCGTGAACATCGTCACCGGCACCCATGCCGAACTGGCCAAACCCTTGGCCGGGCACATGGATGTCGACGCTGTCTGGTCCTTCTCCTCCACGCCCCTGTCGACCCTTGTCGAGAAGGAGTCAGCGGCCAACCTCAAGCGCACCTGGGTCAACCACGCCCGCGTCTGCGATTGGTATGGGACCGATGGCTATGGCCGCGAGTTCCTGCGCCACGCCACCGCGGTCAAGACCGTCTGGGTGCCTTACGGCGAGTGATCCGCGCTCCCATCATTCCCACCGTCCCCTTGACCAAGGCACAAGGACCCCACGGGAGGGTGATGAGCGATCAGAAATCCTCCCATGGAGGAGTTCCCCGAAGAATGCCCGGCCCTGTTTCCCATGAGGACGGGGTCGGGCTGGGGGAGGGTGTGAAACTCTCCAAGCTGCTGGCCAAGGGCGCGCAATGGGCCGCGTTCGCACTGAAGCCTTGCGCCGCATAATTCCTGCAAATCCGCCGCGTCAAATCCCTTGACCGAACGTCTGTGGCATTTCAGGATGCACATACTCTTTGCACCGCCCGGCGGGGCGGGGTCTTTCCATTCTCTTTGCACCAAGGACAGTTTGACATGACACTCCGCACTCTGGCCGGACCTTCGGCCCTTGTTTTGTTGATGAGTAGCACAGCCCTTATGGCTGACGTGACGCCCGAGCAGGTCTGGCAGAGCTGGCAGGATGGCATCACCTCCATGGGCAACAAGGTCGCGGCCGAAAGCGCCACGCGCAACGGCGACGTGCTGGAGGTGATCAACATCACCGTCGGAGATGAGGCCAAGGGCACGATGATGCTGGACAGGCTTGATTTTCAGGATCTGGGCGATGGCACCGTTGCCGTCCTGCTGAACGACTCTTTCCCGGTGACCTTCAACAAGCCTGCCGATCCGGCAAACCCGGCCGCGAAACCGAGCGAGGTCGTGTTCACTTTCGCCGCACCAAAAGCCGAAATCACCGCATCAGGGACACCGGGGGCGATCAACTACAAGGCGGACGCACCTTCACTGAAGGTGGTCCTCGACACGCTGGACGGCGCGCCCGCCGCCGACAAGAACGCCGCCTTCGCGCTGGATCTTGAAGGCCTCGCCAGCACCTATTCCCTGACCGCAGGCGATGTTGCCGTGCTGTCTGAAGACGTAGCCGCCAAGTCGATCTCGCTGATCGCCAAGGGCAAGAACGAGGCGGACGGCACCACGGGCGATGTCAAGGTCAGCCTAGCGGATCTGACCACCAAATGGGAGATCAAGGCCCCGAAAGACTTCGACAAGGCCGATCTAACGACCGCCATGGCAAAGGGATTTTCCGTTTCGGGCTCCTTCGGCTTCGGCGCCACCTCGTTTGACATCAACAGCACCGATGCCGCAGGCACCCCCACCCAAGTTATCGGCGGGCTCGCCAGCGGCGCGCAGGGCCTGACGCTGGATGGGTCGAAGTTCGATTACTCGAACGACAGCAAGGGGGCCGCCTTCAAGGTCGTCTCGCCGACCGTACCGCTGCCCGATGCGTCTTTCACCTACGGCGAAGCCGGGGTGCATCTGGTGATGCCGGTCGCGAAATCCGACACGCCGGCTGATTTCGCCTTCTCGGTCAACCTCGTCGACCTCGCGCCGTCCGAGGCGATCTGGGGCATGGCCGACTCGACCAATATGCTGAAACATGACCCGGCCACGCTGATCATCGACACCAAGGGCAAGGCCACGATGACCCGTGACATCTTCGCCGATGCCGCAGCCATCGAAGGCGGCAACAAGGATGCGCCGGGCCTTTTGAACGCGCTGGACCTGACCAAGCTCAACTTCAAGGCGCTTGGGGCAGAAATCATCTCGTCGGGTGCCTTCACCTTCGACAATTCGGACATGACCACCTACTCCGGCGTGCCGGCCCCCACCGGCAAGCTTGATGTCAAGGCCACGGGCGTCAATGCGGTGATCGATACTCTGGTCAAGATGGGGATCGTGCCGCAGGATCAGGCGATGCAATACCGCATGATGCTGTCGATGTTCGCCAACACTTCGACCACCGCGGATGAGATGACCTCGTCGCTGGAGTTCAAGGACAAGCATTTCTTCGCCAACGGCCAGCAACTGCAATAACGCCACGGCATCGGGGACCGTGCCGCAAACCGGCGCGGCCCCCGACGTCACGCAGGCTTGCGCCCGCTCTTCCCGAGGCGGACCCGTCTCGATCTTGTCTGCGGCCCGGCTTTCCCCCATATCTGCTGCAAAGGGGACCTTTGATGCCGCATGATCTGAACCACCTGACCCAAGCCCTGCTGTCTGCCGCCCTTGCCGCCGGGGCCGACAGTGCCGATGCCCTTGCCGTGGCGGGGCAATCGCTGTCCATCGACATCCGCCAGGGCAAGCTGGAACAGGCCGAACGCGCCGAGGGCGTCGAGGTTGGCCTGCGCGTGATGATCGGCCAGCGTCAGGCCTGCGTCTCCGCTTCCGACATCTCGCCCGCCACCTTCGCCCGTCTGGCCGAACGCGCCGTCGCCATGGCACAGGAAGCGCCCGAGGATGACACGGTGGGCCTCGCCTCGCCCGACCAACTGGCGCAAAGCTGGGATGTCGCAGCGCTTGAAATGGCTGACCCCGGTGCCGAACCCTCGGCCAAGGCGCTGGAAGACACCGCCCGCCGCGCCGAGGCCGCCGCCTTGGCTTCTGGAGCGATCACGCAGGTCGAAGCCTCCTCCGCCTATTCCCGCCGCGCCCTGCATCTTGCCACCTCCAACGGCTTTTCCGGTGGCTATGGCCGCACCTCGCATTCCGTCTCGGCTGTGGCCTTCACCGGATCGGGCACCGCGATGGAGCGGGACTGGGCCGCCGAGGGCCGCATCTTCGCCGCCGACATGCCCGACCCCGAGGGCATCGGCCAACTGGCCGCCGAACGCGCCCTGCAACGCGCAGGGTCGGTCAAGCCGCCGACCGGCGCCTATCCGGTGCTGTTTGACGAGCGCATCGCCTCGTCGATCATCGGCCATGTCCTGATGGCGGTGAACGGCGCCTCCATCGTGCGCGGCACCTCCTGGGCGCGCGACAAGCTGGGGACCCAGATCCTGCCCAAGGGCCTGTCGATCATCGAAGACCCGCACCGTCCCCGCATCTCCTCCTCGCGCCCCTTCGACGGCGAGGGCCTGCCGACCCAACGCCGTGCGCTGGTGCAGGACGGCGTGCTGATGGGCTGGACGCTCGATCTCGCCAATGCCCGCAAGCTTGGCTTGGCATCCACCGGCAATGCCGCACGCGGCACCTCAGCGCCGCCCTCACCCTCGACCACCAACATCGACCTGACCCAGGGCAGCGCCAGCCGCGAGGACCTTTTGGCCGCCATGGGCACCGGCCTTCTGGTCACCTCACTGATCGGCTCCACCATCAACCCGACCACCGGCGACTATTCCCGTGGCGCGTCCGGCTTCTGGGTCGAGAATGGCCAGATCAAATACCCGGTCAACGAATGCACCATCGCCGGTAATCTGCTGGAGATGCTCATGCGCCTGACCCCCGCCAACGACGCCCGCGCGCATTATTCCACCCGCGTGCCCAGCCTGCTGATCGAAGGGCTCATGCTTGCCGGAGCCTGACCTTGACCTGCTGATTGATGCCGCCAGACTGGCCGGGGCCATCGCCCTGCGCCACTGGCGGCAGTCGCCGCAGGTCTGGGAAAAGCCCGACGGTCAGGGCCCGGTCTCGGCCGCCGACATCGAGGTGAACGAGGCCTTGGCGGCCTATCTGCGCAGTTTCCGCCCCGACTACGGCTGGCTGTCCGAGGAATCTCAGGACTCGCCCGCCCGCCTTGCCACCGAAAGCCAGTTCATTCTCGACCCGATCGACGGCACCCGCGCCTTCCTGCAAGGCGACAGCGCGTTTTCCCATGCGCTGGCCGTGGTGAAGAACGGTCAGGTCACCGCCGGGGTGGTCTACCTGCCCGCGCAAGACAAGCTTTACGCCGCAACCGCCCAAGGCCCCGCCACCCTCAACGGCGTGGAGATCAAGGCCAGCACCCGGCAAACCTCGATCGACGCCCGCGTTCTGACCGGCAAGGCCACGCTCTCGCCCGAACACTGGCCCGGTGGCGTGCCCCCGATCAGCCGCCACTTCCGCGCCTCGCTGGCATGGCGGCTCTGTCTGGTGGCCGAGGGCGCCTTTGACGCCACGCTGACCCTGCGCCCCTCGTGGGAGTGGGACATCGCGGCAGGCGCGCTGATCGCCACCCGTGCGGGTGCGCGGGTCACAGACCGCACGGGCGCGCCCTTGCGCTTCAACGCCGCCGATCCGCGCAGTGCCGGGGTGATCGTGGCTCCGCCCGGCCTGCACACCGAACTGATCGCCCGCCTGCTGGCGCCACACCTGACCCAGAATTGAAAAAGGGCGCGAAGTGATCCGCGCCCTTTGTCAGTCTATCTCAGAGCCTTACATCTTGGGCTTGCGCGGCGGCACAAAGCGCTTGGACGTGTCGCCAGCATCGCGCGGCGCTGCGGGCTTGGCATAGGACTTGGGCGCATCGCTGGCACTGTGCGACTTGAAACCGCCCGAGCGTGCCGGCTTGTCGCCAAAGCTTTTCGCCGCATAGGGCTTGGCCCCGAACGACTTGGCCGGACCACCCTCCGAACGCGGCTCATAGCGCGGCTTGTCGCCGGCATAGGGGGCGCGGGCCGGTTTGGCCGCATCGCCCGCCGCATGGCTCTTGTAACCCGAAGCCCGAGCCGGACCGCCTTCCGCCCCGCCTTGCGACTTGTAACCTGCCGAGCGCGGCTTGAAGCCTTCCTTGTCGCCATAGGGCTTGCGCTCATAGGGCTTCGCATCGCCCTCGGCACGCTTCACGTAAGGCTTGCGCACGCCATCCGCCGACTTGCCCATATAGGGAGAACGGGCTTCGCGCGGCGCGCCATCGGTCGGCAGCGGGGTCCAGGTCTTGCGCTCGGGTTCAGCACCCGACCGTTCGGTCTTGGCATAGGCGGGCTTGGCATAGGCTGGCTTGGCCCCGTAGGCCGGACGATCCGACGCAGGCTTGGAATAGGCGGGCTTTTCGTAGGCCGGACGATCCGAAGCGTGGCGGTCATAGGCCGGCTTTTCATAGGCCGGACGGTCGCCCGCCGGTTTGTCATAGGTCTTGCGCGGGGCCTTGTCGTAGGACTTGGCCGCGTCGGTCTTCGGATAGCCGGACTTCACCGGACGATCCTCGGTGCGCTTGGACTTTTCCTCGGCACTCCAGCGCGGCTTGGCTTCGGTCAGATCGGCAACCGGAGCCTCCGGCGCGCCCTCTTCCACCACACGGGCGGGCTTGGCCGAGACATAGGCGGGCTTTTCAGCGTAAGCCGGTTTTTCGGCGTAGCTGGGCTTTTCGGCATAGGCCGGCTTTTCATAGGCCGGCTTTTCACGGGCGACACGCGGCGCACGGGTGGCATATTCGCTTTCCGGCTTGGGCGCACGTTCCGGACGCGTGGTCGAGGTGACACGCGGCTTGTCGAGATCGGCGGGGGCCACGGCCAGTTTGGTCATCGACAGGTTGGTGTCGATCTCGGTCACGTCATTGAAGCGGCCCGCGAGGGTCGACAGGATCTGCACATAGGTGCGGTCTGTCTGCACGCGAATGGCGCCGATGCCGTCCTTGGTGATGCCAGCGGCGTCACAGATCTTCGGCAGAAGCCAGCGCGCTTCGGCGCGGTCCTGATGGCCGACGGGAAGTTCAAACCAGACCGAAGGCCCGAATTCGGCACGGTCACGCGGCGTGTAGGGTGCGGGCGGCGGCAGATCGGCCGACAACACTTCCGGAGCGGTCCGCCCCTCGCGCCACATGCGGATGAAGGCCGCGCTGACATTGACCGCGCCATAGGTCTCGACCAGGTTCTGCGCCAGATCGGCCTCTTCGCCCGGATCCTGCGACAGGGCCGGATGGTCCAGCAGACGCGCATCGTCGCGCTCCTGCACGTCATCCGCCGACGGCGGCTTGACCCATTCGGCGACAACCTTGGCACCTTGCAGCAGACGCTGGGCCTTCTTGAACTCGGCCGGGGCGACGATCAGCGCCGAAATGCCCTTCTTGCCCGCCCGGCCGGTCCGGCCCGAACGGTGCAGCAGGGTTTCGGACGAGCCCGGCAGATCGGCATGGATCACCAGTTCCAGACCCGGCAAGTCGATGCCCCGGGCGGCCACGTCCGTCGCCACGCACACCCGCGCCCGACCGTCACGCAGCGATTGCAGCGCATGGGTCCGTTCGGATTGCGACAATTCCCCCGACAAAGCCACGGCCGACAGGCCCCGGTCGATCAGGCGGGCGAAGAGGTGGTTCACATTGGCGCGGGTCTTGCAGAAGATGATCGAAGCGCGCGCCTCGTGATAGCGCAGCATGTTGAAGATCGCATGTTCGCGGTCACGCACGGCCACCGAGATGCCTTGGTATTGGATATCGGCGTGTTGCGCCTTGTCCGACTTCACTTCGATGCGCAGCGCGTTTTGCTGATAGGTCCGCGCCAGCGCCTCGATCTCTTTCGGCACGGTGGCCGAGAACATCAGCGTCCGGCGTTCCACCGGGCAAGCGCCAAGGATGAAGGCTAGGTCCTCTTCAAAGCCCAGATCGAGCATCTCGTCCGCTTCATCCAGAACAACGGCGCTGATCTGGTCCAGCTTCAAAGACCCACGCTCGATATGGTCGCGCAACCGGCCCGGCGTGCCGACGACGACGTGAACGCCACGGTCCAGCACACGCTTTTCGGTGCGGTAATCCATGCCGCCGACGCAGGTGGCGATCTTGGCGGAGGCGTTTTCATACAGCCACTCGAACTCGCGCGCCACTTGCAGGGCCAGTTCGCGTGTCGGCGCAATGATCAGGGCCGAAGGCACGTCGGCATAAAGCAGCTGTTCGGCACCGGCCAGCAGTTCCGGCGCAATCGCCAGACCGAAGGCCACGGTCTTGCCGGACCCGGTCTGTGCCGAAACCAGCAGGTCGCGACCCACAACGTTTTCGGTCAGCATAGCGTCTTGCACTGGCGTCAAGGCTTCATAGCCTTTCGACGCCAAAGCCAGCGCCAGGGGCGCCGCAATGGAGATATTGGTCATGTCTGTTCCCAAAGAGGGGGGCCTATGGCCCGTGAAGTACCTGTGACGGCACCTCTATTCCCTATAATGCACCGGCCTCCCCGCCGTCCTGCACCCTGGAACCCTTGGGCCGACCGGCAGGCTCTACAGGCAAAGATCTGATCTGTATAGTCTGATTCTTCCCCCTGCGGCAGATAGACCGCCTCTCGGTCCCCCGACAGTCACGCCAACCATTTCCGCCCAATGCCGCACTGCAGCTTGACCCTGCGCCCCAAGTGACTACCCTGCGCGTCATCAACATAAAGAGGTCCCCATGCCCCAACGCCTTCACCTCGTTTTCGGCGGCGAACTGATCTCGCCGGAAAAGAACGTGTTCAAGGATGTCTCGGCCATCCACATGGTCGGCATATATCCCGATTATGAAACCGCCTATCTGGCCTGGAAGGCCGAGGCGCAGCGCACCGTCGACAATGCCCACATGCGCTATTTCATCGCCAACCTGCACCGCCTGCGGCAGGAAGGCACCCAAGGCTCGGTCGAAACCGAACCGATGGGCGCCTGACCCTCAGCCAAGGCAACCCGGCCCATGGCCTATTCCATCGGACTGACCCTGTACAACCTTGCGGCCCGCCCGATCGCGGCGCCGCAAGACTCGCACCCCGTGCGGCCGAAGGGCAGTCTGGTCTGGGTCCACAGCCCGGACGACGAAAGCCTTGGGGCGATGCTGGAACTTGCGCGCCGCCTGATCGAGGATGACGGGGTCAGCGTCCTGCTGACCCTACCCGCTCCGGCCCCGGGGCAGGACCTCCATCCCCCGCCGACCGAAGCGATCGTCCAGCCTGCCCCGCCGGACTTTCCGCGCAGCGTGGCGGAGTTTCTTGAACACTGGACCCCGGATATCGCCGTCTTTGCTGCAGGCGAACTGCGCCCGGCCCTGATCCACGAGGCGGCCCAGCGCCACGTGCCGATGCTGCTGGTCGAAGCCCGCGCGCCCCATCTGATGCCGGGACGCGAGGGCTGGTTTCCCGGCCTGATCAAGGCCTCCCTGGCGCGCTTCAGCCAGATCCTCTCGGTCGATGAAACCGCCGCCCGCGCCCTACGCAAGGCCGGGGTCGATCCCGCGCGCCTGCTGATCACCGGCCGCATGGAAGAGGGCAGCGCCGCCCTGCCCCATGTCGAATCCGACCGCGCCGCGCTGGCACAGCTTCTGGCCACCCGCCCGGTCTGGCTGGCCGCCGACGTCGCCGAAGCCGAAGAGCCCGCCATCATCGCCGCCCACCGCGAGGTCCTGAAACTGGCCCACCGTCTGCTTCTGATCCTCGTGCCGCAGGACGCCTCCCGCACCGAGGCGCTGTCGCAGAAGATGGAGGCCGAAGAGGGTTGGCGCGTGGCCAGCCGCAGGTCCGACCAAGAGCCTGACACCGAAACCGAGGTCTATCTGGCGGACGGCGGCGCCGAATATGGCTTGTGGTACAGGCTGGCCCCGGTGACCTTTCTCGGCGGCAGTCTTGAGGGCGCAGGCTGCGTCCGCAACCCGATGGAGGCCGCGGCCATGGGCTCCGCCATCCTTTACGGCCCGCGTTCGGGCGCTTTTGGTGCCGTCTACGGCCGGTTGGGTGCGGCGCGTGCGGCCCGGATGGTCGGGTCCGGTGCCGATCTGGCGCTGGCCCTGGGCGATCTTCTGGCGCCGGACCGCGCGGCCCGGCAGGCGCAAGCGGCCTGGACGATTTCATCTGACGGGTCGGATGTCACGGCGCGGGTGATGGACCTGATCCGCGCCATCCTTGACGGCCAGACGTGATGCGCGCGCCTGCCTTCTGGATGAACCCGCCCGAAAGCCCCGGCCTTGCCGCACGGCTGCTGGCGCCGCTCGGGCTGGCCTATGCCGCAGCCACCGCCCGTCGCGTGGCGCAGCCCGCCACCTACCGCGCCCCGGTTCCGGTGATCTGCATCGGCAATCTGAACGCCGGCGGCACCGGCAAGACCCCGACGGCCATAGCCCTGATCGAACGGCTGGCGGGGCAAGGCCTCGGCGTCGCCGTCGTCAGTCGCGGCTACGGCGGCAGCCTTGCGGGGCCGCTTCAGGTGGTGGAGGCGCGCCACACCGCCGCAGAGGTTGGCGACGAACCCCTTCTGCTGTCGGCCTTCGCCCCGGTGTTTGTCGGGCGCGACAGGGCGGCGGCGGCCCGTCTGGCGGTGGAGTCCGGCGCGCAAGTGCTGCTGATGGACGACGGCTTTCAGAACCCCGACCTCGCCAAGGACCTGTCCATCGTGGTCGTCGATGCCGCGCAAGGCTTTGGCAATGGTCGGTGCATCCCGGCCGGTCCGCTGCGCGAACCGGTGGGGGCGGGGCTGAGACGGGCCGATTTTGTACTGTCTCTGGGCGATGCGGCGGCCCAAGCCAGCTTCACCGCACGCTGGCCGGCCCTGCCCGTACCGCAGCTGACCGGCAAGGTCGAGCCCTTGGCCATGGGCATGCGCTGGCGGGGCGCCCGCGTCATTGCCTTTGCCGGCATCGCCAATCCCGGCAAATTCTTCACCACCCTGCGCGGCGAGGGGGCCGAGGTGATCCGCGAAGTGGCGCTGGACGACCACCAGCCGCTCAACGACGCCCTGCTGAAACGTCTGGAGCTGGAGGCCATCGCGCGCGGCGCCCAGCTTGTGACCACGGAAAAGGACGCCGTCCGCTTGCCGCGGCATTTCCGCTCACAGGTGCTGACGCTGGTTGTGCGGCTGCGCATCGCCGATTGGGCGCCGCTGGAGGCGCGGCTGGAGTCGTTGATCGGGTGACATGGGCCAATGGCCCATCCTACCCAAGGCCCGGGTCAGGTAGGATGGGCAATCTGCCCATGCTCCAAGTTAAGAAAAGATGAATGAAGATGGACGTAATATAATATTATCAATGGCTTGACTGACGTTGCACGCGTGCAATCCTGTGAAATTCACCCCACCTCGCCCATCACCGCCAAGGCCTCTTCGGCGGTCTCGACCATCGTGAACAGGTCGAGATCCTCCGGATTGATCGTCCCCGCCTCGGCCAGGGCCTGCCAGTTGATGATCTTTTCCCAGAACGCCCGGCCAAACAGGATGAACGGCACCGGTTTCATCCGCTTGGTCTGGATCAGGGTCAGCGCCTCGAACATCTCATCCAGCGTGCCGAACCCGCCCGGAAAGACGACGATCGCCGCCGCCCGCATCAGGAAATGCATCTTCCGGATCGCGAAGTAATGGAAGTTGAACGACAGATCCGGCGTTACATAGGGATTAGGCGCCTGTTCATGCGGCAGCACGATATTGAGCCCGATCGACTGCCCCCCCGCCTCCTCGGCACCCCGGTTCCCCGCCTCCATCACCCCGGGTCCGCCGCCGGTGCAAATGACCCACTCCCGCCCATAGGTCTGCAAACTCCGCTCCGTCACCGCATGGGCGAACTTGCGCGCCTCGTCATAAAACGGCGCCAACGCCGCGAGGCCGGGCGTCCTGGCCCCGCTCGCCCGCTCTGGCGCCGGGATCCGGGCGCCGCCGAACAGCACCACGGTGGACCTTATGCCCCGCTCATCCAGCACCATCTGCGGCTTGAGAAGTTCCAGTTGCAAGCGCACCGGACGTAACTCTTCGCGCGTCAGGAAATCGGTGTCGGCAAAGGCCAGCCGGTAAGACGGCGACCTTGTCTGCGGCGTGTCGGGCAACCGATGGGTGGTCTCCACATCCTGAACCGAGTCGCGAAACGGGTGTGGACGGCTGTCAGATGTCATCGGGCGCTTTCCTTGCTAGGTGCAGCCTTTACCTAGCTTGAGCGCTCTGGTTTCGAAAGGCCCCCACGTGGCTTGCTGCGCGCGCCCTTTCGCATCTACTGTGCCCCGAACCGGGGAGTACGGGCATGGACTGGCAGACAGAAATCACCAAGGCGGCAGAACGAATCGCGCCCCATGCGCGGGTCACCCCGGTGATGCAGGTCATCCTGCCCGGGACCGGGATGATCGAGGTCAAGCTGGAAAACACCCAGCACACCGGCAGCTTCAAGGCGCGCGGGGCCTTCAACACGCTGTTGTCCGGGCCAGTGCCCAAGGCCGGGGTGGTTGCGGCCTCGGGCGGCAACCATGGGGCGGCGGTGGCCTATGCGGCCAGAACCCTGGGCCATCCGGCAAAAATCTTCGTGCCGGAATATGCCGGGCCCGCCAAGATCGCGCTGATCCGGGCGCAGGGGGCGGATCTGCAGATCGTGCCCGGTGTTTATGCCGATGCCGCAGCCCTCGCCACCGCCCATGCCGAGGCGATCGGGGCCATGCAGATCCATGCCTATGACGCGCCGCCGACCCTTGCTGGCCAAGGCACCCTCATGCGCGAGTGGGAGGCGCAGGGGTTGCAGGCGGACACCGTGCTGATCGCGGTCGGCGGCGGCGGCTTGATCGGCGGTGCGCTGGCCTGGCTGGCAGGTCGGCGCAATGTGGTGGCGGTGGAGCCGGTGCTCGCCCCGACGCTGCACCGCGCCTTGATTGAGGGGCCCGACGCCGTCGTGCAAGTCTCGGGCGTGGCGGCCAATGCCTTGGGGGCCAGCAAGGTCGGGCGGCTGTGTTACGATCTGGCCAAGGCGCAGGGTGTCACCTCGGTTCTGGTGACGGATGAGGCGATTACGGCAGCGCAGGTCTGGCTTTGGCGCAGTCTGCGGCAGTTGGTGGAACCTGCGGGGGCGGCGGCCTTGGCGGCACTGACCTCGGGCGCTTACACGCCGGAACCGGGTGAGCGGGTGGCCGTGCTGGTCTGCGGCGCCAATCCGGCACCCGATCCGCTGGAGTAGGGTGGGCCTTTCTGGATTGGGCTTGGCAAGGAGGATCACGTGCACGATGGCCAGACAGAGGTGATAGCGGCACAGGTGCAGGCGCTTCTGGCCGCGCAGATGCCGGACCTCGCGGCGCTGCCTTTGAAACGGGTGGGATTGACCGGGACCGACAATGTGCTTTACCGGCTTGGCACGGGTCTGGTCGGAAGGTTCCCCCGCCTGCTGCACGCCGAAGCGCAAATCTCGACCCAAGCGCAATGGCTGCCGCGACTGGCCGAGGCCCTGCCGCTCGCGGTGCCCCTGACGCAACGCCTGGGACTGCCGGGCGCAGGCTATCCCTACCGCTGGACCGTCTTGCCTTGGTTGCCGGGCCATGCTGCCTTTGCCGGACCGCTGGATCAGATGGAGGCGGCCCAAACGCTGGCCGGTTTCTTGCAGATCCTACAAGCCCAGCCTCGCCCACACGGCTGCCCCCAGCGCGGCGAGGCCGACCGACTGGGCCACCGCTTTGCTTCGCTTGGTCACTTCATCGGGCAGTTTGAGGGCGAGGCCGATCCTCTGATCCTGGCCAAGGTCGCGGCCGAGATGCGCAGACTTCCTGCCCATAGCGGCGACCCGCTTTGGGTGCATGGCGATCTACACCCCTTGAACCTGCTGGCGCTGGGGCGGCGCTTGACCGGCGTGATCGACTGGGGAGGCCTTGGTCTGGGTGACCCTGCGACAGACCTGATGGTCGGCTGGACCCTGTTGGATGCCCCGGCACGGCGGGTGTTTCACGACGCCCTCCGGCCCTCGCCCGAGGCTTGGGCCCGGGGCCGGGCCTTGGCTTTCGCCAAGGCGGTGGCCGCCATCCCTTACTACCGCCGCTCGAACCCCGGGTTTCGCGGTGTCATGCTGCGCACGTTGACGCGCGTTCTGCAGGACCTGTCCGCCGCATGATTGCCAGCCCCACATGATTGCAAGCTTGCCCTCACCCGTTTATAGACCGCCGAACCCTTAAGCCGCAGGAGACCTCCATGTCCTACGCCGCCCTTGAAACTGCCATCGAAGCTGCCTGGGAGGCCCGCGACGGCATCAGCCCCGCAACCTCCGGCGAGACGCGCGACGCCATTGAGGCAACGCTGGAGGCGCTGGACAAGGGCGCGCTGCGGGTCGCCGAAAAGCGCGGGACGGAGTGGCATGTCAACCAATGGGCCAAGAAGGCGGTTCTGCTGTCGTTCCGGCTGAACGATATGGCCGTCATCGACGGCGGCAATGGTCAGGCGACCTGGTGGGACAAGGTGCCGTCGAAATTCGAGGGCTGGGGCGAAAACCAGTGGCGCGCAGCGGGCTTCCGCGCCGTGCCGGGCTCGATCGTGCGCCGCTCGGCCTTCATCGGCAAGAATGTCGTGCTGATGCCGTCTTTCGTGAATGTGGGTGCCTTCGTCGACGAGGGCTCCATGGTGGATGGCTGGGCCACGGTCGGATCCTGCGCGCAGATCGGCAAGAACGTCCATCTGTCGGGTGGCGTGGGCATCGGCGGTGTGCTGGAGCCGATGCAGGCCGGCCCCACGATCATCGAGAACGATTGCTTCATCGGCGCGCGGTCGGAGGTGGTAGAGGGCTGCATCATCCGCGAAGGCTCGGTCCTTGGCATGGGTGTGTTCATCGGCAAATCCACCAAGATCGTTGACCGCGAGACCGGTGCGGTGATGTATGGCGAGGTTCCGGCCGGGTCGGTCGTGGTGGCGGGTTCGATGCCGTCGAAGGGCGGAATCAACCTGTATTGCGCGGTCATCGTGAAGAAGGTCGACGCGCAGACCCGCTCGAAAACCTCGATCAACGAGTTGCTGCGCGACTGATTTCGGATCTTGGTGTGAGGAAGAAAAGACCCAGAACGGTTGAGACGAACGCCGGGCTCCGCAGTGCGACAAGGCCGTCGGGCGCTGCAGCCTCTGAAAGGTTCATGGAACGATCAAAAGCCGCGCTGCCGCGGCGTCGGCTTCTGGCCGTGCGGGAAGGCCATAAGCATTCGGATGCAGAGCGAGTTCGGGGAACAGGTCATAAAGTTCCTCGAGCGTCTCTTCATCGTGCGAGGGGAGGGTTTGCGGACCCGGGAAATAGCTTTCGCTCCACAGACCTTCAGCGTTGATGATTTCGTGCTGGTCAAACAGCAGGTGATAGTAGGTGACCGGGCAGCCAGAATGGTCCTGCCGCAACAGCCCGGCCCGGACGAGATGGACGGCTTTCACCAGAATTTCCTGCTCGCCACAGTAAAGTTCCGCCTGCCAGCCTGACATCAGCAGTCTGTGCTGCGGCGACACCCTCAGCGCGCCGTGATCGCCGAAGGTCCCTACCGGGATCGACACCGCCGCAAACGCCCCTTGCGAGGCGACCGCGCGGTGCGCGATCCAGCGCAGCGGCTGGCTGCCGTGATCGAGCGTGAGGACCTGATCGCCGGGGCGCAAGGCCTCGACCGCGATGGGGCCCCGGGCCGTGGCAATGCGGGCCCCGGCGACAAAACAGGCGATATGGCCATGCACGAAGCCCACATCGGTGATGCCATGTCCGTTCGTCACCTCATAGGAAAAGGTGTTGTCGCCGGCATGTTCGTGGCCGTCGGAGACAAGGGTGATGCTGCCATCGCCGTTGACCACGATCTCGGTTCCGTCGGGCAACAGGACATGCGAGCCCTCATGCACCGCTACGCCAGCGATCTTGGTGATGAAAAGCCCGGTCTTTGACGCGTCGGCGTCATTTTCCAAAAGGCTGATCGTGGTCTTGTCGTGATGGCCTATCTGAAAACTGTCGTCGCCCGCCACCACTTCGGTCTGCACCGAATGCCCGGCGATCAGAAGGTTGCTGTCATAGGCCGAGTCGCTGCCATCGGCGATGCCGATGCGGATGTCATTCACTTCGCCGGGATTGACATGGGCCTTGAGGGTCAGAGTGACGGTGAAGCCATCCATTTCCGTATTATGCGAACCATCGGCATTGTCGACATAAAGCGGGCTGTTCGAGCGGAGGTTTATGTTGTCGATCGAAATGTCGCCGTCGCCCACCGTCAACTGCGCCTTTTCGCCGTTGACCCAGATGCCGACGGCATCGTTGAAGCCTGATTTGGCATATTCCATGTATTCTTCAGAGGAAAACGTGACCTGCATCGTCAGTGTCTCGCCCTGCGGCACGAACTTGGCGTCGAAAATCGCGCCGTCGAAGGTCTTGCTGCCGGCAATCTCGTTCAACTGCGGGTCACCGTCGACGCCCTTCGTGTCAGCCGTGGTGTTGGTCGCATGATTGGGTGGGCCGCTGGAATTGGTAAAGTCGTCGGCATGACCCGTCGACAGGATCACCCCATCGTTTGCGGGGGCCACACCCAGCGCAAACTTGTCGGCACCCGAATAGATGCCCGCTGATAGCGGGTCGCCCTGAAAGGACGCCTCAACGATCTTGATGCCAGGGCCGAACATCTGTTCAGCCATTTTCATCGGGTCTACGCCCGTTTCGACCGGAAGTTTGGTCGCCTCTGCCATCGTGGCACCCCTTGCAGTCCAGCCTCGGCGACTTTGCCGGTGAAATGCTGAGATCCGGTTAATCCGCTCCGGGTTGACATTCCTTCCTGCAGGCTGTCCCTATCCCCCAACTGAGGAGGCCTTGATGGACGATACGGAAGACGCGGGCCTCGACAACGGCACCGGCAAGGCCAGGCGCCCGCAACAGGTCTTTACCCTGCTGGTCGAGGTAGGGCGCAAGACAGGCGACGGTCTGCCTGACAAGGCCACCGGCGCGGGTCTGGTGATCTATGCCAGCGGAGTGGATGAGGCCGAAGCGGTGCGTGAAACCGTGGCCATCCTGAAACAGGCCGATCTGGCCCCGCTGGATGTCTCGGGCTATGGCACGCTGGCCGAGCGGCAGGCTGCAGGCGAAGATATCGAGCCTGCGGAACTGGACCTGATGGGGCGGGCGTTGAAGGAAAATTCGGTCGTCGTCGCGCAGATGACTCCGTTCTTCGACTGAACTGACCTGCGGTGTTGCAGCACCCGGCACTTGAGACTAGGTCTGGGCGCTGTTCCAGAGGAGCCCGAAATGCCCGACACCGACCCCGTGGCCCTGACCGCCGCCCTGATCCGCTGCGCCTCTGTCACGCCGGTTGAGGGTGGCACCATGGCCGTGCTGGAAACTCTGCTCGGCAACGCCGGGTTCGCCTGTCAGCGGGTGGATCGCGGCGGCGTGGCGAACCTGTTCGCCCGCTGGGGCCGCAAAGGCGCCAACCGCAGCTTTGGCTTCAACGGCCATGTCGATGTCGTGCCGGTGGGCGATCTGGCCGCATGGACGCAGGATCCGTTCGGAGCGGCGGTTGTCGATGGCTGGATGTATGGGCGTGGGGCGACCGACATGAAATCCGGCGTTGCGGCCTTTGCGGCGGCGGCGGTGGATTTCGTGCGGAAAACACCGCCCGATGGCGCGGTGATCCTGACGATCACCGGCGACGAAGAGGGTCCTTCGGTCGATGGCACCGTGGCTTTGCTGGACTGGATGGCCCGCGAGGGCGAGCGGATGACCCATTGTCTGGTCGGAGAGCCGACCTGCCCCGAAACGTTGGGCGACATGATGAAAATCGGCCGCCGCGGGTCCTTGACGGCCTGGTTCACGGCGCAGGGCGCGCAGGGCCACTCGGCCTATCCGCACCGGGCGCGCAACCCGCTGACGGCTTTGGTCAAGCTGATGACCCGGCTGGAGGCGCAGCCGCTGGATCAGGGCACAGCGCATTTCGATGCCTCCACCCTCGCCATCACCACGATCGACTGCGGCAATGCGGCCACCAATGTCATTCCTGCCAAAGGGAGTGCCACGGTCAACATCCGTTTCAACGATGCCCATACCGGGCAAAGCGTGACGGATTGGTTGGCCGGTCATGCACAGGCGGTCGAGCGCGAAACCGGCGTCGGGATCGGCCTGCGTGTCTCGATCTCCGGCGAAAGCTTCGTGACCGCGCCGGGGCCGTTCACCGCGCTGGTTGCGGGCGCGGTGACAGCGGAAACCGGGGTGGTGCCGCAGGCCTCGACCTCGGGCGGGACGTCGGATGCGCGGTTCGTCAAGGACCATTGCCCGGTGGTGGAGTTCGGGCTGGTCGGCCAGACGATGCATCAGGTCGACGAACGGGTGGAGGTGGCGCAGATCGTCAAGTTGAAAGCGATCTATGCCCGCATTCTGCAAGAGTATTTCGCATGATCTTCACGATCGAGGAAACCTGCGACATCTCCCTGTGTCGTGCCTTGCGCCGCACGGTCTTCATTGAAGAACAGGGGATCAGCGAGGCAGACGAGCTGGACGACAGGGACGACGCGGCGGTTCACCTGCTGGCGCGGGACAATACGGGTGCCTTGGGGTCGGCGCGTCTGCTGGTGGAGGATGGCACCGGCAAGATCGGTCGCGTCTGCGTCTTGCCGCAGGGCCGCGGTCGCGGCATCGGCGCGGCGCTGATCCGCGCCGGGGTGGCGCATTTCAGGCACAGGGGCGATCTGGCCACGGTCAAACTGGGCGCGCAGACCCACGCGCTGGGGTTTTATGCTGCACTTGGCTTTCACGCGGTCGGAGAGGTCTATGACGATGCCGGCATCGCGCACCAGGACATGATCCTGTCCCTTGCGGCGACGGAAGAAGGCTGACCTAGGGACCTGGCTCAGCCATGGAAAGACCGCCCCGGATCCCGCCACAGACAACACGCTCCCCCTTCGTTGGCCCAGCGCGTCCGATCCGCTGATCGAGACGCGTCAGGCTGAACGGGCAAGCGGCTCGCCAAAGGGGTCGACCGAAGGTCGACGGATGACGGGCGAGACAGCCCTGCCACGCGCATTGCGCAGCTTGAACTGGCAGACGAGTTTGCTCATGCCCACGGCTTCCTGGGTCAGCGACTGGGTCGCAGCCCCCGATTCCTCGACCATCGCGGCGTTGTGCTGGGTCACCTGATCCAGTTGCGCCACGCCAATGTTGATTTCGTTCAGACCTTGCGCCTGTTCATAAGACCCGGTCGCGATGTTGGACACCAGTTTCGAGATTTGCGCCACCTGTGTCACCACGTCCGACAGGGCCTTGCCGGCGCCATCGACCTGCTCCACGCCGCTGTGGACATGTTGCGAACTGGCGCTGATCAGCACCTTGATCTCCTTGGCAGCCAGTGAGGAGCGTTGCGCAAGCGCGCGCACTTCCGATGCGACCACGGCAAAGCCCCGTCCGGCATCGCCCGCCCGGGCCGCCTCCACTCCGGCGTTCAGCGCCAGAAGATTGGTCTGGAAGGCGATGTCATCGATCACGCCGATGATCTGCGAAATCTGGCTAGAGGAGGATTCGATCTCGTTCATCGCATTCACTGCACCCTGCACGACACGTCCGCTGGCCTCGACGTCGTTGCGGGCCCGCAGCACCACGGCCTCGACCTCTTTGGCATTTCCGGCGGCCGTGTTGACGCTGGCGGTCATCTCCTCCAGCGCCGCGGCGGTTTCTTCCAGCGTGGCGGCCTGAGTCTCTGTCCGCGCCGCCAAATCCTCGGACGCGCGGCTGATTTCGGAGGAGCGGGCCCGGATGCTTTCGCTGACGTCAACCAGTTGCGTGATCATCGTGCTCAGCTTCTCGACAGTGTCGTTGAAGTCCTTACGCAAGGGTTCGTAGATCTCGGAAAAGGCTTCTTCAATCCCTTGCGACAGATTGCCCTCTGCCAGATTCCGCAGCCCCTGACCCAAGGCCGCGATCACACGCTCCCCTTCCAGTCGCAAGGCAGCCTGTTCATCCATCGCCACCTGAACCCGGTCGGAGACCGTGTCGATGTCCCGCGCAATCGCGCCGATATCATCGTCCCGGGTGATCTTGCCAATCCGGATGCCGAAATCTCCCTTGGCGACATCGCGCAGGGCCGCGCGCAACCGTTCGATCGGTTTGGAAATGCTGCGTGTCACAGTGAGAGAGCCGAACAGATTGGCGGCGGTGGTCAGGACGGACACCCCAATCAGGATCAGCATCAGAGCCCTGTCGAACTTCAGCGCCCCGGCCGAGGTTTCTTCGCCCAGGCTCTGGATCAGATCGCCCAGACGCCCCATCTGGCTTTCCAGGGCGTTGAACTTGGCCATGAAGCCTGGCAGTGCGGCGCGGCCCGCAATTTCGTCCGAGAAGGCCACTTGGGCCGTTCTGTCCGCCGTTGTCAGATAATCCTCGACCAGCGGGGCCATGGCTTGCAACTGGCCGCTCACCTCCATCGGGAGGTCGAGCGCGGAAAGCTGCGCAATCGAATCGCGGAAAACACCGATGTCGCCCTGCAGCTTCGATTTGAGGCCCTCGCGCTCCTCCACCAAGCCCGTGCGGCCGATCAGGATGGCGTGGATGACATCGGCTTCCACCCCCTCATGCATCATGTCCGCCATCATCTCATGATGGATGGCGGCGGTGGCAATGATCTGACGTTCCAGACCGCTGTCACTTTTCCAAAGGCCGAACAGGCCGACACCGGCCGTAATGACGACAGCCAGAGTGGAAACCAAACCAGTGGAGATGAGGCGGACCTTGATCGGAAGCGTGCGGAACATGACGGACCCTGATATTTGGAAGCGTCCACAGCATGGGCCGGAAGTCCTTAATGATCAGCAAACCGTTTCGGCAATTTCCGCCCAATTTCGCGCATTTTGCCGCAGCCAGACGATCCAGCCCCGGTCAACTCGATGCGCCGGCCAGATCGGCAAGATCCGGCCCAGACAAATGCAAGGTGGCCGCAGCCACCAGATCCATCACCTGAGCCGACGTCGTGGCCGAGGCGATGGGCCCGGTCAGGCCCGGTTGGGCCGCCACCCAAGCCAAGGCAACCTGCGCCGGATTGGCACCGTGGCGCGCCGCAACGGCATCCAGCGCATCCAGAATCCGGAAGCCGCGCGGGGTCATGTAGCTGTCAAGCCGGCCCTTGCGGGTCTTGCCCGCCGTCGCCCCTGCGCTGCGGTACAGGCCGGACAGAAAACCCGAGGCGAGGCCGTAATAGGGGATGACCCCCAGCCCCTCGGCCCGGCACAGGTCAAGCAGGGGGCCTTCGAGCGAGGTGCGGTCATAAAGGTTGTATTCGGGCTGGATCGAGGAATAACGCGGCAAATTCTCGCGGTCCGCCGTCGCAAGGGCGGCTTGCAACTGCGCCACGCTGAAATTCGACGCGCCGATCGAGCGCACCTTGCCCGCCGTGATCAGCCGGTCATAGGCAGCAAGCGTCTCTTCGTGCGGGGTCGCATCGTCGGGGCGATGCGAGAAGTAATGGTCGATTGTCTCGATCCCCAGACGCTTCAAGCTGGCGTCGACAGCCTGTTCGATCCAGCGCGCCGAAAGGCCCGTCGCAGGAAGGCCTGCGGCGTCCAGTCCCATGTCAGAACCGACCTTGGTGATCACCACGACGTCGTCGCGCTTGCCCGGACGCGCCTTCAGCCAGCGCCCGATGACGCTTTCGCTTTCCCCACCCTGATGCCCCGGCGCCCAGCGCGAATAGACATCCGCCGTGTCGATGGCATTCAGCCCGGCCTCGGTGGCTGCATCCAGCACGGCGAAGCTGGCGGCTTCGTCGGCGGACCAGCCAAAGACATTGCCGCCGAGGATCACCGGGGCGACAGACAGGCCAGATGTGCCGAGGGGACGATGCTGCATGGGAACTCCTGATACGATTCGGGCTGGGGTTCAGTTGGTTAACGCGGTCAACCTATGCCAAAATCAGCGGCCCGCCAGCGCCATCCACGACCCTTTGGTACAAAACGAAAAAGGCTTGAGCACCGCTGCCCAAGCCTTTTGATTTCACTGGTGCGCTCGGAGCGATTCGAACGCCCGACCCTTAGATTCGTAGTCTAATGCTCTATCCAGCTGAGCTACGAGCGCACTGTGGAGGGGGATTTAGACGGAGCGTCGGGGGTTTGCAAGGGCCAAAGCGCATTAACTGGTCTGATCGCCCGGACCTATCGCCTTGGGCAGGCGGATGACAAATTCGGTGCCCTCGGCATCGCTGCGCGTCAGTTCCAGCCGCCCGCCATGGCCTCGCACCAGTTCTGCAGCTATGGCTAGGCCCAGACCCGTGCCACCTGCCCGCGCGCCACCCTGAAAGGCCGCGAACAAATGGTCACGCGCCTTGGGTGGCAGGCCGGGGCCGGAGTCGCCTACGATGATCCACCATTCCCCGTCGTTTTCCCCGCCAGAGATTTCAATCGTACCGTCGCGCCCGGTCGCCTCGATGGCTTGGCGGGCGTTTCGGACGAGGTTGGAGAGAACCCGGTGCAATTGTTCCTCATCGGCGCGGACTGTCAGGCCGGGGGCCACGTCAATCAGGCAAGTGACGAGGCCGGGACCGGCCAAGCCTTCGCCGTCGATCAGGTCCTCCACCCAAGGCCGCAGGGCGAAGCGGGTCAGGCGGGGGGGGGCTTCCTCGGCCTTGCCGAAGGCTAGGGTGGCTTCGCAGAGGTTCACCGCCCGGCTGATCGAGTTCACCAGCTTGGGGGCAGCGCGGGCCACGGCAGGGTCGGCGCTGCCTTCGATCCGGTCGGCGAAAAGTTGCGCCGTGGTCAGGATGTTGCGCAGGTCATGGGCGATCTTGGCCACGGCCCCGCCAAGCTGCGCCAGACGCTCCTTCTGGCGCAGCGCGCTGGTCAGCTGGGTCTGCATGCTTTGCAAAGCTTCTTCGGCGACGCGCAGTTCCACGACGCCTGCGGTGGGTTCGATGACCCGCCGGGCATCCTCGGGTGCCTCGGCATAGGCCTGCATGTGACGCACGACGCGCCGGATCGGCAACACCATCAACTGCCGCACCGCCGTGAACAGCAAGACCGCCGTCACCGCAGAAATCAGCGCCGACAAGGCGAGAATCCGCAGACCATAATCCACCATCGCGGTCCGCAACGGTCCTGTCTGCATCGTGATCTCGATCAGAATGCCGCCGTCCTGCACCGGAAAGCCGATCACCCGGATCACGGCGCTTTTGGTCTGCCACAGCGTTGCCGCCGCATCGCGGATCAACTCCCACGGGCCAGCCTCGCGCAGGTCATAGGTGGCCGCGATGGGCGAGGGGATGGGCGAGGACAGCACAAGCTGCCGCACCTGATCGCGGCGCAGAACGATGTTGTAAGCCTCGGCATTCTTCAGAAGTTCCGTGGCAAGACCGGGCGAGACCGTGTCTGGCGCCGCCAATTGCGCCAGCGAGGCGATCTGCGCCAGTTTGAGCCGCGTCAGCAGGAAATCAGCCCGGTAACGCGCGATGGAGGGGACGAAGATCATCACCTCGGCCAGCAGGACAAAGGCCACGGTCAGCAGCAGAAAACGCCCCGACAGCGTGTTGAAGAACCTGCCTCTGTCCCGCACCCGACCAAAACCCCCTTACGGCAGGACCTTCTGAATGATCCTGACAACACTCTTGATCATAGGGCTATCAAAGAGGCGCGGGGAAAAATAGGCTCCTGCGGCACGTTTGGCGATTTCACCCAAGGTTGGGTAGGGGGCGACCATACCCGCTATGCCGGAAAGCTTGACGCGGGCCGACAGAGCCAGCACCCAGAGGCCGATCTGCTCGCCCGCATGCGCGCCGACGAGGGTGGCGCCTGCAGGCTTGCCCTTGACGATCATCAGTTTAAGGAAGCCTTCCGTGGTCTCATCTGTCACGGCGCGGTCCATTTGGGCGAAATCAACCCGCTGAACGGTCAATGCCGCACCATGGGCTTTGCGAGCCTCGCCCTCGGTCAGGCCGATCTGGGCGAGTTCGGGTTCGGTATAGGTGACGCGCGGGATTGGCGCGCTGGCCCTGGCGGGTAGGCCAAGAACCGCCTGCCGCAGGACAATGCCCGCATGATAAGCCGCCAGATGAGTGAATTGCCCCCGGCCGGCCGCATCGCCAATCGCAAAAACCCGACGGTTGGAGGTGCGCAAGCTGGCATCGACCACCACGCCGGCCTCGTTGACCGCGACACCCGCCGCCTCGGGCTCTAGCCGCGTGAGCGCCGCGCGTCGGCCCAGGGCGAGCAACAGGTGGCTGCCCTCATGCCCGGTGCCGTCCGACAGGTTCAGCACAAATCCTTCGGACGTCGGGGCGACCGAAACGGCCGTCCGTCCCTCAAGGATCATCACCCCTTCAGCACGCAGTCGGGCCGTGACAACCGCAACCGCCTCGGGATCATCCTGCCCCATCATCCGGCTGCGGACTATGATGGTGACCTGAGCGCCCAACCGCCGGAACGCCTGCGCCATCTCGGTGGCGACCGGACCGCCGCCCAGGATGACGAGGTGGCGGGGCAGTTCGGCGAGCGTGAAGAGGGTTTCATTGGTGTGATAGCGCACGGCGTCAAGCCCGGGCAGGTCCGGCACGATCGCATGCGCCCCGGTGGCAATGACGAAGCGGCGCGCCGTGATGGTTTGTCCCGCCGCCTCGATCCGGTCCGGTCCGGTGAACCGTGCCCAGTCTCGGATGACACGCACACCCAGTCTCTCAAACCGCTCCTGGCTGTCGTGCGGGGCTATCGTGGCGATGGAGCCGCGCACATGCGCCATGACCGCCCCGAAATCCACCGCTGGCGCGCTCGCGGCCACGCCGAGGCCGCCTTGCCGCACCGCCTGCGCCACCTTGGCCGCTGCCAGCAGTGCCTTCGACGGCACACAGCCGTAGTTGAGGCAATCGCCCCCCATCTCGCCGCCTTCGATGAGGGTGACCCTGGCCCCCAGTTGCACGGCACCCGACGCTATGACCAGCCCGCCGGAGCCTGCGCCTATGACGCAAAGGTCGGTGTCAAACCGTGCCACATCAACCCTTTCGACTGTTGTACAACTTGATCCCCAGCGGCAGCGCCGCCAGGACGGCCAAACCGATCAGCGGCAGGCCGAATTCGGGAGTAAGCAGGATGTGCAGGTTCGGATGCTCGCCCCGGGCAAAGACATCGCCCAGACCAGCGCCCAGTTGGGTATAGACCAGATCGGCCGGGATGATGCCGAAGAAGGTCGTGATGGCAAAGGTCCAGAATCGGATGCCAACCAGCGCTGGCACCAGATTGGCCACGAAGAACGGCATCACCGGGATCAGCCGCATGGTCAGAAGCACAGTGATCTGATGCTCTTTCAGCGCGCCTTGCAGGCGGGCCACGGCGCCGCCCCGCGCCTCGATCCGCTCGGCAATATCATGGCCGAACCCGGTCCGCGCCGCCAGGAAAACGACCAGAGCGCCGGCGGTTGCCGCGATCACGTTGTAGACAACACCCGGAAACAGCCCGAACAGGAAGCCGCCCGCCATCGTCAGGATGACGGCACCCGGGACCGAGATGATCACGACCAGTGTGTAGATCAGAATGAACCCCACACTGGTCGCCAGATAATGCGCATCCCGCAGCGCAATCAGGCTTGCCCGGTTCTGCTCCAGCCGGTCAAAGCTCAGCCAATGACGCAAAAACACCAGGGCCAGCACGGCCGCCAGCGCAATCAGCAGAATCGGGGCTCTGCGCAGAAGCCGAGAGGTGAGGCTGTCCGTTGGTGTCATGGGGATCGTCATTCCTTGCCCTACCCTACATGGGGTTCAAGATAGGTCGTTTGCCAGATGGTTCACGCTGACATGACCGCGAGAGGATAGCGGATCGGCAAAAAGGTGACGAAGGCGGGCTCATTGAGCCTATCCGCAAAAGGCTGACAGTCCAAGGTGACAGAAATGTTGCAACGATCCACCGGGCGTCGTTGACTTGGGCCCCAACCCTGCTTAAAGGACGGGCCTCAAAGTGAAGTGCCTTCCGAATCCATCCGGGTTTGGGGCTAAGTCTGATGGAGATCGCGATGAAGCGTACGTTCCAACCGTCGAACCTGGTTCGCGCCCGCCGCCACGGCTTCCGCGCCCGTATGGCGACCAAGGGTGGCCGTCTTGTGCTGAATGCCCGCCGCGCACGTGGCCGCAAGAAGCTGTCGGCCTAAGATCTGTCCGGCCCTGTTCAGGGTCGGATGATGGAGGCAGGAATGACACCGCCGAGGCCCTCGGACCACCGGGACAAAACGCCCGTGACCGAGCCGCCTGCGGCGGTTTTGTCATTTTCGCTTCCCGTGATACAACACCGCGCGGACTTCCTGCGCGCAGCCCAAGGCCGCAAGGCCGGCACCGGCGGCTTTTTGCTGCAGGCCCGCGCGCGGGATGATGGCTCGGATCTGTCCCGCGTGGGCTTCACCGCAAGCAAGAAAATCGGCAACGCCGTATTTCGCAACCGCGCCAAGCGCCGAATGCGCGCATTGGCGCGGGAAATTCTGGCCGCCGCCGCCCGCCCCGGCTGGGACTATGTGCTGGTGGCCAAGCCCAATGCGACCGTCAGTCGCGACTATGGCCTCTTGCAGGACGACCTTCGCAGCGCCATTTCCATGGTCCACCGCGAGAAATCGGGCGATCGCAAATGACCTCCGCCGCTTACCTCCTTTCGCTCCCTGTCCGCGCCTATCGTCTGGTGCTGAGCCCATGGGTCGGCCATGGCTGCCGCTATCAACCGACCTGCTCGGCCTATGCCATGGACGCGCTGGAGCGGCACGGTGCGCTCAAGGGTGGCTGGCTCGCCCTGCGCCGGATCGCCCGCTGCCACCCCTTGGGCGGCAACGGCTATGACCCGGTTCCGGGGACCGACCCGGAGCATGACCACCGGGCCTAGCTTCGCTGGCAATCCGTGACGTTACTGCTTTTCAAAGCTGATGCTGACATCGCCCAGCGTGACGCCGTATTTCATCATATAGGCCCGGTTGAAGGCCCTTGTGTCCGACTGTAGCCAGATCCAGTCATCGAAACTGACCCGCGTCGTGGTGGTGGGTTTGCCGGCAGCGGTCACCGGCAGGTCGATCGTGTATTTCCAGTTGAACCGGTCACCCTTGACCTCGCCCTTGGCCACGCCGATCACGCCGGGTGCAGTACCTTCCCATGTCGTCTCGCCGGTCTTGTGCAGGGTCCAGACCCGCTGTTCGGTCGAGCCGTCTTCGTAGACGAAATCCTCGACCAGCTTAAGGTTCGTGCCATCCCATTTCCCGTTGATCTTGACCTCGAACTGGCGGCGGACCGTGCCGAGGATATCCTGGAACTGACCATGTGCCACGAACTGGCCGTCAAAAAACTTCTCCAACTCGAACTTGCGGTCCGACAGGCTGGGGTCGTTGAAAGACGGATGGCCGGTGCACGAGGCCAGGACGGCGAAGCTCAGCGACAGGGCGGTCGCCAGACCAAGACCGACGTTCAGTTTTGAGGGTCGCATGTGGTTCTCCGATGATTTTATAGTGATACGGCGCAACCGGCCTTCTGGATGCATTTTCATTCTGGCGCAAAAATCTCTGCCGGAGGCTGACCCTAGGCAATGTCGCCGGATTCTGGCATAGGCAGACGCGAAGAGGTGAGCCATGCTGGATGATGAAACCGATCTGCACGACGCCAAGATGGCCGATGGCGCCGAGATTCATCCCCTGTTCCACGGCGCACCCCAGACAAGCGACTTCCGCAAGTTGCGCAAGCGTCTGGTCCAGCAGGTCCGCGCGGCGATCGACACTTACGGCATGATCGAACGCGGCGCGCGCTGGCTGGTATGCCTGTCGGGCGGCAAGGACAGCTATACTTTGTTGGCGGTGCTGCACGAGTTGAAATGGCGCGGTCTTCTGCCGGTCGACCTCTTGGCCTGCAACCTTGATCAGGGCCAGCCGGGTTTTCCGGCAACGGTCCTGCCCGAGTTCCTGACGAAGATGGGCGTGCCGCACCGGATTGAATATCAGGACACCTATTCGGTCGTCACCGCCAAGATCAAACCGGGCGGCACGATGTGTTCGCTGTGTTCCCGTCTGCGGCGCGGCAACCTGTACCGCGTGGCGCGTGGCGCGTGGCGCGTGAGGAAGGTTGTTCGGCCATCATCCTTGGTCACCACCGCGATGACATTCTTGAAACCTTCTTCATGAACCTGTTCCACGGCGGCCGCCTTGCTGCGATGCCGCCCAAGCTGTTGAACGAAGATGGCGACCTCTTCGTCTACCGCCCCCTCGCCTTCGTCTCCGAGGCCGATTGCGAGGCTTTCGCACAGGCGATGAACTATCCGATCATTCCCTGCGACCTTTGCGGCAGCCAAGAGGGTCTGCAACGCGCCCAGGTCAAGAAGCTGCTGGATGACTGGGAGGCCCGCACCCCGGGCCGTCGTCAGATCATGTTCCGCTCGCTGATGAACGTGCGCCCCTCCCATCTGGCCGACCCGAGCCTGTTCGACTTTACCGGCCTGATGCGCGGGATGCCGGATCAGAGTTGAAGTTCGGTCAGTGTGATCAGCGGCGCGGCGAGAAGCGTGATCTCGAAATCGGCGGCGACCTCGGCGTTGACGTTGACGTTGCCCTGCAACACACTGCCAGCATAGCGCACCTCGACCGCCGCACCGCTGAAGGCGGCGGGGCCCAGCTGCCCGTAGAGCGAATCCGCCCCGGCGCCACTGGACAAGGTGTCATTGCCGTCGCCCCCCAGCAGGGTTTCGTTGCCAACTCCGCCCTGCACCGAATCCGCACTGGCGCGGGCGTTGACCACAAAGCCGCCCGTGGCTCTGGCAAAAAGGAAACTGTCATCGCTATCGGTTCCGCGAAATTCGTCAATGCCACCGATGATGGCATTGGTGAGATTCACCACCCCCGCCACCGACAATTGCAGACTGTCAAAGGAAGAATTGCCGAAGATCGATTCGACGCGTCCCAGTTGCGTTGCTGTCAGCGTCACCTGATTGTTGCCGATCTGCAGGACCTCGATGCCCGCGATCTTCGCAGCCGTCAAATCAACCCGTCCGATCGCGCCAAGACCCTGAAGATCCAGCGTATCCACATCGGCACCGCCATTGATCGTCTCGGCCAAGGCGCTGACCTCGGAAATTCCGGCGATCTGGATCACGTCGTTGCAAATCCCACCCTGGACATTGTCCGTTCCCTGCCCGCCGATCAAAGTATCGGCCCCCTTCGCGCCGAAGAGCACGTCATTGCCGGTTCCGACCTCGATGATATCGGCCCCCAGCGAGCCCTGTATATTGTCCGATCCGGCGTGACCGTCGACGAACCTTCGTTGAACACATCGGTCAGGACGATCCTGTCGTTCAGGGCCGAACCGCGAACTTCCTCGATGGCCGCAATCGACGCCCCCGTCGGATCAACCGGACCGCCATCCGACAAAAACAGCCGCTCTTGCCCCAAGATGCCGAAAACCGAGGTGAAGCCGCCCATTTGCGCAGAGGTCAGGGTGATGTCGTTCCGCGTCGCCAGCAGGACCTTGATACTTCCCCGCGTCGTCGCCGAAAGTTCGACCCCGCCCGTCGCACCGGATGCTTGGAAGTCCAGCGTGTCGATATCATTGCCGCCGTCGACGGTTTCCGCCAGCCCGCTGATGTCGGAAGTCTGCAGCAGGCGGAAGACGTCGTTGCCATTGCCGCCCAGCAGCCGATCCGTGCCCTGGCCGCCAAACAGCGTGTCAAAGCCATCCTCGCCATTGACCGTGTCGTTGCCACTGTCGGCGTAAAAGAGCTTGAAGCCCAACTCGCCGGAAATAGAATCGTTCCCAAGCGTGACGCAGGTGATCTCGTTGAAGCCACTCGGAAGTCAAAGCCAGTCGCCCAGACCGTGAATAGAATCCTATATACGGGTCCCGCCAATAGTTGTCATATCTTCCGCCCCCAAATGGCCCCATTCCAGGGCGGAATGCGATGTCGATCAACGCGATTGTTGCCAAGACTACCCTGAAGAGCCGCATTTTTCTCTGGTGCCGTTTGCGCCGAAATTCACCGCCCCGGTAGATCGAGAAAATTGACTGCAATTCTTGCGGGTTAATTAACCTCTGGGTGAGCAAGTTTACCTAGGTTTTGCCAGAGCGACGCCTGAATTGCCGGTAGGAGAGGTCCCAGATGGTTCCGAATCGTTGGAGAACTGCAAGCGCAGGCCTGAAAAGGCTGTTCGGCCATCTGCGCCGACCCGAGTTGATGGTGTTCATCCCGGCTTTGACGCTTGCGGCTTTCTGGGTCGGGGGCGAACGCAGCCTGATCGTGGTGGCGCTTGGCGCGCCGCTGCTGTTTGCCTTGGCCGGAGCCTTCCGCTTCTCGTCAGGCGGACCGGCGCTGTTGCAAGATGCCCTGACGGGTCTTGCAGTCCAACCGCAGATCGTCGGGCTGATGGACAAGATCCTTACCGACGAGCCGAACACCGGTATGACGACGGCCTGCATCGTCGCGCAGTTCGACGATATGGAGGACCTGTTGGATCGCTACGGGCGCGCCGCACAGACCGAGATTTTGACGCGCTGCGCGGAACGCCTGTGCTCGGCCCTGCGCGGCGGCGATGTCGTGGCCCGGCTTGAGGGCGGCGGCTTCGCGGTAGCACTTGGTCCGGTCCGCCGGCTTGATCTGGAAATTGCCGTACAAATCTGCGCCCGCCTGCAAGCGGCGCTTGCAGCCCCGCTCAGCGTGAACGGTGCAAGGCTTTATGTGACCGCCTCGCTCGGCTTCTGTCTGGCCGAACGGTCACCGCAACCCACGGGCGGTGCGCTTCTCGATGCCGCTCAGGTCGCGGCGGACGAGGCGTTCCGCAATGGTCCCGCCGCCATCCGCGCCCATGCGCCCGACATGACCCGCACCCGCGCCGATCGGGACCTGCTGCGCGAAGACCTTGAAACCGCGCTGGATGAAGGTCAGATCCGTGCGCATTTCCAGCCGCAGATCTCGACCGACACCGGTACTATCTCGGGGTTCGAGGCGCTGGCCCGCTGGCATCACCCGACCCGCGGGCTGATCGCCCCGGCCGATTTCCTGCCCGCGATCGAGGATTGCGGCCTGTCCTCCCGTCTGGGCGAGGTGATGGTTTATAACGCGCTGATGGCAATCAACCGCTGGGACACGGCGGGGTTCAAGGTGCCGACCGTGGCGGTGAACTTCTCCAAATCCGAACTGCGCAGCCCGGGCCTTGCCAGCAAGCTGAAATGGGAACTGGACCGCTTCAACCTGTCGGCTGATAGGCTGACGATAGAGATTCTGGAAACCGTGGTCGCCGAAACCGACAATGACGTGATCGTCGCCAACATCGCGGCCATCGCGCAGACGGGCTGCGGTGTCGATCTGGATGATTTCGGCACGGGCCACGCTTCGATCACCTCAGTCCGCCGCTTTCAGGTGCGCCGCATCAAGATCGACCGCAGCTTCGTGACACGGGTGGATGAGGACCGCGAGCAGCAAAAGATTGTCTCGGCCGTAGTGTCGATGGCAGAACGGCTGGGCATGGAGACCGTGGCCGAGGGTGTCGAAACCCCGGGCGAGCATGCGATGCTGGCGCAGTTGGGCTGTGGGCATGTGCAGGGTTTCGGCATTGCCCGCCCGATGCCGGTGGAAGAAACAATAGACTGGATCAACCGCCACGTCGCCCGCCAGACCGGCACCCCGCGCATCGGCAAGCGCGCATTGTAGCGGGTCCGGGGTCTGGTCAGTGGTGGTTTGTCCAAGTCAATGCCGAGAATGGCCGTCGTTCGGTCTTAATTATATGGGAGTCCCGCCTGCCCCGCCCGCTTTCGGGCGAAAGGCCTTGACCTTTCACCCCCCCTGTCGTTGAAGGTCGCCTGATTCAGCACAAGAACGGCGGCAGTCCCAATGGACGATCAGAACAAGAACCTCCTCCTCGCAACGGTGCTTTCAGCCTTGGTCATCGTGATCTGGTTCGTCGCCGGGCCGATGCTTTTTCCAAGCTGGTTCCCCGTCGAGGCGCCGGCCACTTTGACCGCGCTTCCAGCAGACACGGCTACCACCCCGAAGGTCGCCGATACGGCGAGCGTTGCCCCCAAGCTGACCGCCACGGCGGAACCCGAGGCGCCGCGTCTGACGGTGGACACGCCGAAGCTATCCGGCTCGATCTCGATGTTGGGCGGCCGGATCGACGACCTGTCACTGAAAACCTATCACGAGACGGTCGACACGGCCTCGCCCAACGTCCGCTTGCTGTCGCCGGTCGGCAAGGACAAGCCCTATTACGCCGTCTTCGGCTTCGCCCCCGGCAACGGGTTGACGGAAGCCGACGTGCCCGGCGCGAAGACCGAGTGGAAGCTCACCGCCGGTGGCACCCTGTCGCCGGATCAGCCGGTGACGCTGACCTGGGTCAATACCAAAGGCCTGACCTTCACCCGCACCATCGCGGTCGACAAGGATTTCCTGTTCACCGTCACCGATTCCGTCGCAAACGCCGGAACCACCGAAGCGCGTCTTGCCCCTTACGGCATCATCGCGCGCCACGGTCTGCCCAAGCTGGAAGGCGTTTATGTGGTTCACGAAGGTCCGGTGCGCCGCATTGACGGCGATCTGGAGGAATCCAAATACGCCAACCTGCCGAAATTGGCTGATTTTGAAGGTGCCAAGGGCGAAGCCATCGAGTCCAAGGGTGACGGCTGGATCGGTTTCACCGACCACTACTGGATGACGACGCTGGTCCCCGAACAGGGCAAGCCCTTCACCGCAGTGACAAAATACACCCCCGACGCCGACATCTATCAGGCCGAAGTGCGCGAACCCCTGATGACCATCGCCCCCGGCGGCTCGGCGCAATCCTCGATCCGGTTCTTTGCCGGGGCGAAGGAATGGGAGACGATTTCGGCCTATGAGAACAACCCCGGCTGGTTGTCCCGGCTGTTCGGCGCCAAGGTTGATCCGGAAAAGGTCGCCATCCCGGGTTTCATCGATTCGATCGACTGGGGCTGGTTCTTCTTCCTGACCAAGCCGATCTTCTTCGTCCTGCACGCCATGCACGGCTTCCTAGGCAACATGGGTCTGGCGATCATCGGCCTGACCTTCATCCTGAAGCTGATCGTGCTGCCGCTGGCCTACAAGAGCTATGTTTCGATGGCGCGCATGAAGGAATTGCAGCCCGAGATGGAGGCCTTGAAGGCCAAGGCGGGCGAGGACAAGCAGAAACTGCAGCGCGACATGATGGCGCTGTACAAGGAAAAGAAAGTCAATCCGGCGGCGGGCTGCTTGCCGATCTTCTTCCAGATCCCGATTTTCTTCAGCCTTTACAAGGTGATCTACGTCACCATCGAGTTGCGTCAATCCCCCTTCGTGGGCTGGATCAAAGACCTGTCGATGCCCGATACGTCGTCGCTGTTCAACTTCTTCGGCCTGCTGCCTTGGGCCGTACCGGATGCCACGAGCATGTTGCACACGGTCTTCATCGGCCTGCTGCCGATCCTGCTGGGCGTGTCGATGTGGCTGCAGCAAAAGCTGAACCCCGCACCTGCGGATCAGTCGCAGGCGCAGGTGATGGCGTGGATGCCTTGGATCTTCATGTTCATGCTGGGGCGGTTCGCGTCAGGGCTGGTGCTGTACTGGATCACCAACAACACGATTACCTTTACGCAACAGTATCTTATCATGTGGAGCCATGGGCGGCGGCCTGATATCTTCGGCAATATCCGCGCAAAGGCCAAGCCGGCAGCGGTTGTGCCGGCCAACTCGCCAAAGGCGCCGAAGAAGAAATGACAGGGCGTCTGGCACATATCTACCGCCATCCGATCAAAGCCCACGGACGCGAGGCTCTCGCGTCCGTTCTGCTTTCGGCAGGGGAATGTCTGGCGTGGGACCGCCGCTGGGCGGTGGCGCATGAGGCGGCGACGATTGCGCCCGGCTGGAACAATTGCAACAGCTTCCTGCGCGGGGTGAAATCGCCGCAACTGATGGCAATGGAGGCGCGGTTTGATGAGGGAAATCAAACGGTTCACCTTTCGCACCCATTGATTGGCACGCTGGCGGTGAACCCAGATCTTGATGCGGATGCGGCCCGGCTGATCGACTGGGTCCGGCCTCTGATCCCGGACGGTCGGGCGCAGCCGGTCAAGGTCGTGCGATTTGACGGCGGCATGACGGACAACCCACTTCCGGTGGTGTCAATCCTGAGCCTGTCCTCGCTGGCCGATCTGTCAGGGCGGATGGGGATGGACCTGTCCATTCACCGCTGGCGGGCGAATTTCTGGATCGACGGGCCGGAGCCGTGGGCGGAATTTGACTGGATTGGCAAGCAGTTAACCCTTGGCGAGACCGTTCTGGAAGTGACAGAACGCATCGGCCGCTGCCGGGCGACCTGCGTCAACCCGGCCACGGGAGAGGTCGAGGGCGAGACTTTGGCCGCCCTGTCCTCGGCCTTCGGACATACCGATTTCGGCATTTTTGCCAAGGTCGTCCGAGGCGGCAAGGTCGCTTTGGGCGACAAATGGAGCCTGATATGAGCCTGACCTTCCCCTTGGCCGATGAGCCGGAATTTGACGCCAAAGAGAAGGGCCGCCTGCTGTTTGCAGGGCCGGTCGATTTCCTCAAGGGCGTGGTGGCGATGGTGCATATGCCCCCGGCTGACAGGCTGGAGGTGTGCTTTGCGGGCCGGTCGAACGTGGGGAAGTCCAGTCTGATCAATGCCTTGACCGGGCGAAAGAACCTTGCACGGGCATCGAATACTCCGGGGCGGACGCAGGAGATCAACTTCTTCACCTTGGGCGAAGAACGCTATCTGGTCGACCTTCCGGGCTATGGCTATGCCGAAGCCCCTGTGGCGGTGGTCGCCAAGTGGCAAGCCCTTTTGAAACAATACCTTGCGGGGCGTCAGACGCTGCGGCGGGCTTTTGTGCTGATCGACACGCGGCATGGGGTCAAGGACGTGGATGAAGAGATCCTGACGCTGCTTGACCGCTCTGCGGTGACGTTTCAGGTGGTGATGACCAAGGCCGACAAGGTAAACACGGCGACGCGCGAGGCGAATATTGCGCAAGTGCAGGATGCGCTGAAGAAGCATCCGGCGGCGTTCAACGAGATCATCGTGACATCGTCCGAGAAGGGCGAGGGGATTGAAACCCTGCGGGCGATCATTGCTACGCTAATATAGGCGTTCTGCGGGTTAACCTGCGGAAATCCTGACAAAATCCCGATCTTGAAACCGTCTTATTTGCGTCTTCCTTCCGTCTCTACGCGCGCAAGACAGAAGGCTTGTTAACCAACGCCCCGAATCACACGTGTTGCGCGCCATTGACCTGCAATTCGGCGCCGGAAATGTAGCTCGACTGGTCGGAACACAGGAACCAGATGGCGTCGGCGACCTCTCGCGGTTGGCCGAGGCGGTTCAGCGGAAGCTTTTCAACGATCTTGTCGGTGCCGGGGGAGAGGATGGCGGTCTCGATCTCTCCCGGCGCAATGGCGTTGACGCGGACGCCGAGGGGGCCGAAGTCGTGGGCCATCTCTCGGGTAAGCGCCGCAAGGGCGGCTTTCGACGTCGAATAGGCTGCGCCCGCGAAGGGGTGGACGCGGCTTCCGGCAATCGACGTGACGTTCACGACGGAGCCTTTGGCGGCGGAAAGTTCGTCCATCAATCCGCGCGCGAGCACGATGGAGGCGAAAAAGTTGACGTGGAAGACCTGTCCCCAGGTGCGCAGGTCGGTGGTCAGGGTCGACAGACGCGCGCCGCCGGGGCCCTTGGGGCTGACGCCCGCGTTGTTGACCAAGGCATCAAGGCGACCGTTGATCTTGGATTTGATGACCTGCAGCCCGGCGATGGTCTTGTCTGGGCTGGCGAGGTCGATCTGGATGTGATTCTCCTCCCCCCCCGGCCAGGGGCAGCGCGGGTCGAAGGGTTGGCGTGAACAGGTCAGAACCCGCCAGCCTTCGGAGGAAAAGCGCTTCACGGTGGCGTGGCCGATGCCGCGCGACGCTCCGGTCAGGACGAGGGTTTTCTGATATGTCATGGAGATAGTCTAGA
>CANGHD010000018.1 GCA_947453525.1 Paracoccaceae bacterium
CCCCTGCGGCCGAGGCGCCGATGGCAACGCTCATCGCGGCGAATTCGCTTTCGACGTTGAGGAACTCGCATGGGGTCAGGGTGCCGCCTTTGACCATCGCGCCAAGGCCCTCGACGATATGGGTCTGGGGCGAGATCGGGTAGGCGCAGATCACGTCTGGGCGACAGAGGGCGACCGACTGGGCGACAGCCTGTGATCCTTCCATTTGCGAAATCATGCCGTCTCCTTCTCGGTTGCGGGGACAGGGGACAGAAGGCCATAAGCCTCTGTCGCGGCTGCGGCGTTGCGATCAGCGACGGCGCCTTTGAACTTGTCGTGGATGGCGTGGATGACCGCATCCAGCGTGATGAAGCCGGTCTGGGCGGCAAAGGCGCCGAGCAGAACTGCGTTGGGCAAGGGGCGGCCCAAATGCTTCATCGCAATATCGGTTGCGGGCACTGTGATGGCGTGGCTCGGCGGCAGACGGGAGGCGACGCTGTCGACACCAAGGTCTCGGAGGCTGCGGTTGGAGTTGATCAGGACATAACCGTTGGGCATAAGCCCTTGAAACACATCGACCTGATGCAGCAGATGGGCGTCTTGAATGATCAGGGCATCGGGCACAAAGATCGGCTCGCGCGAGCGGATCGGTTTGTCGTCCATCCGGCAGAAGGCCACCACCGGCGCTCCGGTGCGCTCTGACCCGAAAGAAGGAAAGGCCTGCGCGTGGCGGCCCTGATGGAAGGCGGCGATCGACAGCATCTCGGCGGCTGTCACGACGCCTTGCCCGCCGCGTCCGTGGATTCTGACTTGCAACATGGCCATCTCCTTCGTTCCGCTTGTCACGCGGGTCATCGACGCTGCAGCCTGACCGACACAGGCAACGGTGACCTTCACGGAAGCGGGTCGCCGACAGGCCGGGGCCGGATTGCTGCAAATTCAAAGTTCACGCCTGTTCAGGTCGAAATTAGCATCGGGGAAAGATCCGACATTGATCAGGATCATGCCGTCGCGCTGAATTGACGGCTCACCGCCGCCCGAACGCGAAGCGGGCTGAGGCCTGTCGCCAGGCTTTGTGACTTCAGAGCGTCGGACCGATCGGCCTGCGACCCAGGGCCTGTTCAGCCCAACTTGGGCACTTCGGCGGCCAGCGGGCTGTTGCTATAGGGGGCGAGGACGTCGGAGTTGGCCGCATCGGAATTGGCCAGGCGTGCCACATCGAAGGCCGCATCGAGGTCTGCAAGCCGCCCACAGTGGCGTGCAAAGCCGGCGCACTGTCGGGCGAGCGCCGCACGTTCCGATGGATTCTGGCCATGTCCGCGAAGCCGTCGCCGGGGTTCCGCAGAACGACCATGATAATCGCGGCATTGCTGTTGGCCGAAAGGGCCTCTTCCAGCAGCGGGCGTCGTTGACGCGACACAACCGGCCCGGCGGGCCGGAGCGGCTGATCGACGGCCACTGGCGGTCTTGTCGGCGCGGGGTGCGGGGGTAATGTGATCGGCTTCGCGGCACCCGTCGGCACGCCAACGGAAACAGTTGCCGCGCAGCCTGTCAACAGGATCAAAAGACATAGAGCAGCCAGGCCTGCTGGCTGTTCCATTCCATGTCCTTTCGCTGATCTTGGGATCATGGGATAGCGTCGCAAACGCAAAACCGGCCCGATTGGAAGTATGTCAATATCCAAGGTCGATCGCTGCCGGAATGGCCTGATCAAGTCAGCATGATTGTGAAAATGGTCGGGCCGCAGAACCAAAATTACACATTATATAATTAATTCAATTATTTGACACATGATGGCTCTCGTCTTCTAAAAGACTTCTCCGCTCCAACAGGTGTGTCTGATGACAATCTCTTGGTTGGAGGCACGCTCTCGCTTTCACCGCTGGACGAGGTGAAGCCGCTTGGCTCCGCCAAACATCTTTCGACGACCGACATCGTATCGGCATCCGGTTCGGAGCTGTCTTTCGACATCAAGCCGCTGACCGCGCTTGGGCGCCACCAACATCGACCCGATCGGCCGCTATGTCGTGACCGATAAGATCATCGGCCTGAGCGGCGCGATCTTCACCGGCCTTGGTTGCGGAGTTGCGCTGGCCACAGGGGCTTTCGCCAACAACACCACCGGTCTGGCGGTTCTGGCCACTGAGCACATCATCTATCAGTCCAACACCAGCAAACTGTCTTTCGACGTGGACGGCGCGGGCGAGTTCTTCCTGGTATGATCCGGGTCGCCCGATCTGATGAAATCCCTGAAGCCGGGCCGTTTCTGCCCGGCTTCAGGCTTTTGATGACCACGACGCGGATGCCAATCATATTCCTCCGGTGAGGGCGGTCTGACGCCATGGGGTGAGGTCGGCTCAGACGCTGATCTTATGGATGACCCTAAGTTCACATTACGGATTGGAGCAGGTTCTGGACCTGGCATGATCGCGTTTCCGGCGGGGGCGAAGGTCCGGATCGCGGGTGGTGCGACGGACATGCGTGGCGGGATGAAGAACCCCGGGCTGAAGGTCCAGCAGGGTCTTGGGCGCGACCCGCTCAGCCATGAGGTGTTTTGCTTCCGGGGCTGCAAAGGCGATCTGATCAAGGTCCTTTGGCACGATGGCGTGGGCATGTCGCTTTATCTGAAGCGATTGGAGGCGGGAAAGCTCATCCGGCGGTCAAGCCGAGAACTGGGCCGCCGTGCAGGTCTCGGCGGCGCAGCTTGGCTTTCTGCTGGAAGGTCAAACGCTTGGACGAAACCCTCGGGATCGAGCCTGAGATCAATAGGCTCGATGCCGATGCCGGTCGCGGCACCCGCCAAGAACTGGTCCGCCCGCTCGTCACTGTCGTGCGCGACTGGCTGAGGGCCCAGCGTCCGAGCATGCCCAAAGACAAGCCGGTCGCCACGGCCATCAACGGCATGTTCGAGATGGAGGGCCGCTGGGAAGCCTTCACCCGGTTCCTAGATGATGGCGGCATCTGCCTGACGCACAACGCAGCCGGGCGCGCCTTGCGCGGCGTGGCTCTGGGACGCAAAGCACGGCTCTTCGCAGAATCCTCACGCCGGGGGGGGGGCAACCGCGCCGCTTTCATGTATTCCCTGATCAGTACCGCGAAGATGAACGACGTCGATCCTCTAGCCTGGCTGGCAGATGTTCTGAGCCGGATGCCCGGCATCCCCGTCTCACGCCTCCCGGAACTCCTCCCGTGGAATTGCACAGCCGCCCAAACCGCGAAATCCGCCTGACTGCGGCCTATGCCGGACGCTTGCGGCCAATCGCTGACACCATGCGTCAGATCAATCGGGTTCCGACCACGCAGGCGACAGGGCACCTTCAACGTCAGCCGTCAGATTTCCGTCCTGTGCTCGCAAACACCACCCATTGGCCGCGCGAGCCAAATCACCAGCCACGTTCGACGGTTGGCGGAAAACATCCGAGGTATTGCCAGTGAGACTGCGCGGCCTGCCCGGCCGAAGCGCGCCACGCGCTGCTGGAACGACTTGGCCAAGATCAACACAGAACCGAAGGGAAAGATCAACCGGCCCTGGAGAAGAGAGGATGAAAGACGGACATACGCCTTTCCGCCGCCCAGCGGCCAGATCGCCTCAATCCTTCGGGCGCAGGCCGGCGGTCGCGCGGAGGGCGGGGTCAACGTCAGTGCGCAACCGGCCCGACAGGAACTCGTCGTAATAGGCGACCATGGTCGGGATCGCCGCCCCACCCTGCTTGGTGCGCCAAGGTTTGGTGTAGCTTGCAAACAGACCGCGGCGATGGATCAGCGGCGATCCATTCAGCATCGCGGACGAGCCCCAGACCATCCGGCCTGCGTAATCGCACTTCATCACGCCGTTGATCCAGATCCGCAGATAGCCATCGTCGCCCGCCGCGAAGTTGGTGTTGACGACGATATCAACCCATTTGCCGCGCATCTCGGCCATCGAGAACAAGCGGCAGACATCGCCCATATTCTGCACCGGCCCCCAGTTGGCGGCCACTTTCACATTCTCCAACTCGGCTACCACATCATCGGTCTCAGCCCCGGACCGATTGCAGATTTTCGGATCGCACTTGGCCCAGTTCAACTCTCCGGTCGAGGTTTGCACGATTCGAAAGGCGGGGGGTTGGTCGCCCGACACTTTCCACTGCCCCAACACCAGACCGATTGATTTTTCGCGCGGCACAGCACCCATGGAGTCGTTGTAGAAGCTCCAGCCATACCAGATATCCTCACCGATCCGCGCGGTCGTGGCATTGTCTGACTCGCGCAGTTCGGCACGCAGACGGCCGCTCTTGCAATCGGGCTCGACGCAATCGCCATCGCGCAGTTCGTACCTTTCGCTGACACCCCCGGCGCGCACCGGTTCTCCAGACTGCGAATAGCGGAAATTGTAGGCGGCCGGGCTGAGGAAGCGTTCATAGCCATGCGGCAGGGCGCCGTCCCTGCGGAACGACGCCAAGGTCGGCGGGCCGCCCGGCAGGGAAATTGTTATGACCCTACCGCAGCCAAACAAGACACCAAGCGCCAATGTGCACATTATCAAGAACCGCGACATGATCACTCCCGCAAGAAATTGCTGTCGGCAAAGGTCGTGTGCCGCGTCACTCGTCTTTTTGCCCCATTCGCTTTCGCTGTTCTTGACGGATGCCATTGAAACGGTCAAGGGCGCGCCTTTCGACTGCGATCACGTCACACGCTCGGCAGGCGAAACCAAACGACTCAGGCTTTTTTGTGGCGGAGGCCTGAAATCCTCGTGACTCGCCCGGATGCAAGCTCTTGCGACAGTTTTGAAACATCAAAACAAGAGTGTAGCACTTTTGGCACGCTCCCTCTCACTGCAGCACACGGCGGTGTCAATTTGCTTCTAAAGATAAATCTGAAAGGTTAAGTTCAAAGAAAAAACAGTATATCGAGCAAAGAGGCAGAAAATGGCAAGAATAAGCGTGTTCGGCATTGGGTATGTCGGCGTGGTTTCCGCTGCATGTTTGGCAAAGGACGGCCACCAAGTTATCGCCGTGGATGTGGACCCCGGCAAGATCAAGGCCATCAACGACGGGCTGTCGCCCATTGTGGAAAACGGTCTGGATGAGCTGATCGCCGAAGTTGTGGCGGCGGGTCGGCTGACGGCCACCAACGATGTGCAATATGCCATCGACAACACCGACGCGTCCTTCATCGCGGTGGGCACCCCCTCCGCCGAGGATGGTTCGGTCGGTCTGAAATATGTCCGCGGCGTGTGCGAGAACATCGGCGCGGCGCTGGCCAACAAATCGTCCTACCACTCGGTCGTGGTGCGTTCGACCATCGTTCCGGGCTCGTGCGAAGGCACCTGCATCCCGGCGCTGGAGTCGAAGTCGGGCAAAGTGGCGGGCAAGGACTTCGGCGTGGGTTACTACCCGGAATTCCTGCGGGAAAGCACCGCGATCGAGGATTACTACGATCCGGGGCTGATCGTGTTCGGTGCGATGGACAGGCCGACGGCTGATTTCCTGACTGCGCTGAACGACATGCTGAACTGCAAGATCCACGTCGTGGACCTGCGCACCGCCGAGATGGTTAAATACACCTCCAACACCTGGCGCGCCGTGAAGGTGACCTTCGCCAACGAGATTGGCAACATCGCCAAGTCCGCCGGCCTTGACGGCCAGACCGTCATGGAAATCCTGTGCTCGGACGAAAAAGTGGCCATGTCCAAGTACTTCATGCGTCCGGGCTTCGCCTTTGGCGGCTCTTGCCTGCCGAAAGACGTGCGCGCCCTGCGTCACCTCGCCGCCACCAACAACACCCCGGCGCACCTGCTGAACGCCGTGATCGAAGCCAACGAGGCGCAGATCCAGCGCGCCGAAAGCATGATCGAGGCGTCGGGTGCCAAGAAGGTCGGCTTTGTCGGCATCTCGTTCAAGCCCGGCACCGATGACCTGCGCGAAAGCCCCCTCGCGGAGCTGGCGGCGCGTCTCATCAAGAACGGCGTTGGTGTCGAGATCTATGACCCCTACGTGTTCGAGGCCTATGCCAACAACAACTCGACCGCTGGCCGTGGCAATGACGTGATCCCGGACCTGAAGGACCGGATGGTCGAAAGCCTCGACCAGATGATCAACGACAATGGCGCGATCCTTGTGGGCAACTACTATAAGGGCTCGATCGCGACGCTGGAGCAGGCCGCCAAGAAGCTGCCGGTTCTGGACCTGACGCGGATGAAGCGCGACATGGTCTCTGAGGGCAACTATCAGGGCATCTGCTGGTAACGGCACATGGTCAGATTGCTCACCCACGCGGCGTATTTCGCCATCATTTTCCTTATGACATCCCTTGTTCCCAAGGGTGCATTGGGAACAATCCACGCCACGACGAACACGATCTTCATCCTGGGGTTTCTGGGGACGTGGCGTTACTCTTGGGCGGCAATCAACTTCACGCGGGCGATCTTGTACGTCAAGGTCATATACCCTCGCCGCAAGGCCCGTGCCCTCGCGCGCTTCGCCGCGCGCGGGGCCCCCTGCCACGCCTATTTCCTTGTCACCACCTACATGGTGGAACGCGACACCACGATGGACTGTTACCGGGCGCTGTTCCAAGCGGCCGCCAATGCACGCGACGGTGCCACGATTGTGGCCTCTGTCGTGGATGGCGCGGATGAACGGCTGATCCGCAGCATTTTCGAGACCTCGCACCACGATCTGTCCAAGGTCAAACTGGTGCTGGACCGCATCAAGTCGAACGGCAAACGCGACGCCATGGCGCGGACGCTGCGCCTGATTGCCGCCGAATGCCCGACGGCGCGCGACATCTGCGTCTTTGTCGACGGCGACACGATGGTACCCGCCGACATCGTCGCGCAGGCCGCTCCGATGTTCACCAACCCCAAGGTGGGTGCTTTGACCACCGATGAAGGCATCATTATCCACAAGAAGAACCTGTTTCGAGACTGGTTCATCCTGCGCTTCAACCAGCGTCAGGTGATGATGTCCTCGATGGGGGTTTCCAACCGCGTGCTGACCCTGACGGGCCGCATGTCGGTGTTCCGCGCCGACCTTGCGACCAATCCGCAATTCGTCAGCGGGATCCTGTATGACTATCTCGACCATTGGCGCCTCGGTCACGTCAAGTTCCTGACCGGGGACGACAAGTCGACATGGTACTGGCTGCTGAAGAACGGTTACCAGATGACCTACTTGCCGGATGTGCAGTCGGTCTCGATGGAAACCCAGCCACGCCCGACATTCTTCGAAAGTTCCAAGACACTGATGACGCGCTGGTTCGGCAACATGATGCGCACCAATGGCCGTGCCATCGCGCTTGGGCCGCGCGACATCGGTTTCTTCACCTGGTGGTCGATCCTTGACCAGCGCGTATCGATGTGGACGACCATGGTGGGCCCGATCTCGGTCTTGCTGTCAGCCGCCTTCCACACGATAACGGTCATCCCGATCTACATCGCCTGGGTCATGACGACGCGGTATATCTTCTGCGTCGTCATCTCGCTGTTTCGCGGCACCTGGTTCCCGATCAGCCATCCCTTCATCTTGTATTTCGGACAGGTGGCGGGGGCTGCGGTGAAGATCTTTGTCCTCTTCCGTCTCGACAGGCAGAAATGGACGCGTCAGGGCGCGGTGGATACCGGACCGAAGCCGAGCGTCATGCAACGGATGGCTGCGTTTGAATCCTCGGTTCACCATTTCCTGGCCCTGGCCTGGCTTATGATCGCCGTAATCATGGTGTCAAAGATATGAACATCAGTTCATCGCACAAAGGAACCACCATGAGTGATCCCTTCTCTGCTCCGCGCGAGGCCAATCGTGACGTGACGCCCTTTGCGGCAGGTCAGGCGTCATTTGAAGCGGAAACCCCGCGGGCCGCTTCCGCCAAGGCGTCTACCGCTTCGACCAAGGCCGAACCAGCGCCACTGCCGACCGAGTTCCCGTTTGAGACGGAACATCCTGTCATGCCGATCCCGTTCAAGGCGCAGTTCGGCGAGTACAAGCTGGACGGCGTCGAGATTTCGGTGACCGCCGCCTATGTGGCGATTGACGGTGCCTTGGACCCGCAATGGAAGGGGCACAAGGAGTTCGTCAAGCTGCAGTTCGACTTCCAAGGCTTCTCTGTCTCGATCTTCCCCGAGGTGGTGGTGGCCGGATCGCGCCGCGATGGCGAGATGACGCTGCAGTTCCTCGACCCGGCGGGCACCCATCTGCCGCAACTGCGTTACATCCTGAACAGCTACATCGCGGGCGATTTCGTCTCTATGGGCGGCATGATGGCTTATAGCGGCCCCACCCAACCCAAAGTTGCACGCCCGGCAGACGGGGCGACTGCGAAATTCCGGATCAGAAGCCTGTCAGTCGCGCTTCTGTCCATCGTTCTGATGCTGGGCGCGGGCAAGATCATGTACAACCGCTATTCTCAAAGCTATGAGTCGCGTCCGGTTTTTGTTGAGCGTCTTGGCAATGACATGAAGGCCACCGCTGCCGGCCAGGTTTCCATGCTCAACCCGAACGCCAAGAAGGGAGAGGTGGTCTTTTCCATCAATTCCAACACCGGCGACGTGTTGAGCTTCCAGTTGCCTTGTGACTGTGAAGTAAAGGTAACCAAAGGCATTTTCGAAGGGTCGACTGTTCTTCCTTTTGACACGATTTTATCATTCTTTGGCTCCACCACCGAGATCAATGTGGAAACACAAATGAGCATCGAGGGATTGGCTAAAGCGATGAGTGGTGATGCGGCATATCTCGACATGAACGACGGGCGGACCATTCCGGTCAAGGTCGTCGTGAATTCGGCGACCAATGCCGCGGCGCTCCGGGGCGATCTGTTCGTTCCGGTTGATCTTGTCCCGCCAGAAGGCGCCTTGGGGAAAGATGACATCGGCAAATCCGCAACCTTGCGGTTGTCCAAGACCTGGTTTGGCGGCTCATCCCCCCAATTGCCGGAGAAATCATGACCAACATTTACCCCTTGATCATCTGTGGCGGCAACGGCACGCGGCTGTGGCCGGTGTCGCGGACCCAAAGCCCCAAGCAGTTCCAGAAAGTCGGGGAAGCGGAGTCGCTGACCTTCTTCCAGTCCGCCGTGGAGCGGCACCGTGGTCAAGGGTACCAGCCGCCAGTCGTCGTCTCGGCCATTCGCCACCGCGAGACGATCGCCAGCCAATTGGCCGAGATCAACTGCACCGCAGATGTGATCCACGAACCGATGGGCCGCAATACGGGCCCTGCGGTGCTGGCCGCGGCCTTTCATCTGATCGCCCGTAACCCCGATGCGCTGATGGTTGTCATTCCGGCTGATCACGTGATCGAAGGTGACCTGAACTCCACCATCATGGCGATGCGTCTGCCGGCGATGGCGGGGCAGATCATCACCTTCGGCATCAAGCCGCGCTATGCCGAGACCGGCTTTGGCTACATCACCGATGGTGGCCCCTTCATCGAATTCCCTGGCCTGCGCAAAGTCGACCGCTTTGTCGAAAAGCCGCCGAGCCGCAAAGCCCGCCTTCTGGTGGAAAGCAACGTGGCCTATTGGGCCTCGGGCATCAGCATGTTCGCCGCCCGCACCATTATCGAGGAATACCGCAAGTTCGACAAACCCACCGCCGATCTGGTCGAACAGGCCGTCATCCACGGTACGATGGCGTCCGACGGATTTGAACTGAACCCCGAATTCTTCGGCCAGACCGTCGCCGGCCCGACCGAAAGCGTGGTCTTCGAACGCACCAGCCGCATTTCCATGGCCCCGCTGGACGTGAACTGGAGCGACGTGGGCTCCTGGACGGCCATGTACGGCATCTCGAAGTCGAATGATCAGGGCAATGTCCTGCAGGGCGATGTGATCGCGGTCGAAACGACGAATTCCATGGTCCGCTCGACTTCGCGTCTGGTCACGGTTGTCGGCCTGAAGGACGTGATCGTGATCGATACGCCTGACGCCCTGTTGGTGACCCGTGTCGGCCATTGCCAGAGTGTGAAGAAGGTGGCCGAATATCTGAAGGCGGGCAAGCGGGTCGAGGCGGAAAAGCATCTGGCAGCGGCTCCGGCCGCGTCGGTTCCGCTGAAAAAGCCCTCGGATGAACTGTTCCGGTCGGCAGGGTTCGAGATCAAGACAGCCCGGATTTCGGCAGGCACCAGCCTTGACTTGGCTCTTGGCCAGCACCGTGAGGTGCTGATCGCTTCAGGCGAAGTGATCATGTCTACGGCTCTGTCTTTTTCGCTGTTGCACACCGGTCAACGCATCGACGTCGACCCCGACACGGCAGCGACCCTGTATAACGCCAGCCAATCCGAAGCCGAGGTGGTTCTGCTGATCCAGAACCAAACCGAAGTCTCTAAGAAGCCCGAGCCCGAAACGGCGCAAGTTGTGGCGCTTTATGCCTAGGATCCCGTCCTCATCCCGTGGATTGGCCTCGGAAGGCGCGTTCATGCGGCTGCTGTCCTCGGCCGTCGCATGTGTCATTTGTCTGGCCCTGCCCGCAGACGCCCGGCAAGATGAGCAGACCGATGCCGTGCGCGCCTTGGTGAAGAACCTCCAGACCCTGATCGCCGACGAGAAGATGGCCGAGTCTTCCGCCTCGGCTCTCGTGCAGAAGGCTGGTCTTGCCGACTTTGCCAACCCGGCCAAGCCAGCCCTGACCTTCATTCAGCCGCTCACGACCAAAGCCGCTCCAGTTCCGGTCGAAGGGCAAAGCCTTGATCTGCGGCTGGCGATCACCATGCTGTCGCAATCCTACGGCCCGGATGGCACGTTCAACGTTCTGGCGGCGCAAACCAACCCGAACCTGAAAGCACTGGTTCTGCGCAAAGGCACGGCCAATCTGGCGGACATTCGCCGCCTTCTACAGGAAAACCAACTGCAACCAGTGGATCCTGGCCAAATTCTGCGGCTGGATGTGCCCTTGGTGATCTGGTCCGGTGCGGGACTTGCCTTGGGCCCCACCGACAAGATCGAGATCAACCGCAGCACCGGCGCGTTTTTGACGAACTTTGGGCATCTGGATCTGAACGGCAGCACGATCTCGGGTGTGGGCGCAGCCAATCCGGCCAGCCCCTCCTTCATGCCCTTCGTGACAACCGCAGATGGCGGCTCGGTCATCGTCAAGAACGCCCACATCTCTCATCTTGGCTTCGGTACGGCCCCGGCATTTTCGGGCTTTTCGATCATGCGCAGCATTGTCCATACCGCAGACCGGCAAAACCATGTCGAAGCCAGCCGGTTCGAGGACCTAGTCAGCCTGACGGTCGACGGGGCCTCGGATGTCGTCGTCGATGGCAACCGCTTTGCCGATATGCGTGGTGGATCGATCGTGGTGTCGCACAGCACCAATGCGACGATCCGGTCGAACCTGTTTTCCGGCAAGATGCCGACCAATGCGATCCGACTGGCCGACGGTTCGGTGGGCGCTGTGATCGAAGGCAATGTCGTGTTGGGCGGCAAACACGCGGGCATCCTGATCGGCAAGAACAGCAGCGGGGCTCTGGTATCCCACAACGTGGTCTGGCATCGGGACGGCGGCGGGATTGCCGTCAGCAATTCGGATTGCGAGAAGATCACCGGCAATCTGGTGGCAGACAATACCCAGAAGGGCATCGAAGTCCGCGACAGTCTTGGCTCGCGGGTCGAACAGAACACGATTTTGTCCAACCACAGCGCCGGAATATGGGTATCGGGTCAGCGCAAGGGGGCGCGAACCTATCTTTCGGGCAACAGGCTTGCGGCAAATGGCTCGGGTCTGGCGGGGGCGATCGGCGAAAGCATCTATCTGGATGCCAACGATTTCACCCAGCAATATCCGCAGTTTCTCAGCGGTGACCTCACAGCGCAGTTCCGGTCGGTCGCGCTGGACCTGCGCGGGCGCCAACCCATCGTCCTGATCTCGTCCGACAACGTCAAGACCGACCCGCCGAAGACGGCCTGTTCGAACTGAAGTGAGGCATCGCGCCATGGCCAAGTCATCGCTGACCTACCGCACCGCTGCTTTGGCGCTGGCGCTGGTTTTGGGCATGGGCCTTGGCTCCGGTGCAATTGCGCAAGCCATTTCGATGAACATACCGCCGGACAAGACGCACCGGCAAGTGGCCGTGATAGTGACCAAGGGCCTGACATCGACCAAGAAATTGCCGACGCCAGAGTTGAAGGACGCTCGCAAGCGGATGCTGGCCGGCAAGGACGTCACACCGGACGAGTTGCGGGCCTTGTCCGACAATGGCGACGGATTGGCCGCGCAGAAATACGAGCGCTTTCTGGTCAGCACCATGGCGACCTCCACCGCGTCCGATATCGCCTATTATGGCAGCATAGCCCTTGGCGACGGCCGGGTCTGGGCCCTGCCAGCCGTGGTGGATGCCCTGCGCCACCTTGACCCGGCGACCGAACCTGCCGAGCGCAAGAAGGCCTATGCGGCGGTGCTTTTTCCCTATGCCTGGGCCGGAAACGCGCTGGCGCTGGATGCGATCATTGATCTGAGTGGCAAGGACCAGCTTCTTGGAGAGATGTCGAAGGTGACGCAGGACCGCATTGCCGCACAGGGCGAGAAGGCGGGCGATGGCCGGGTGGCCCTGCGGCTGGCCATCGCGCTTATGCAAAAGCCAGAGCGGTCGAAGGCCGACGTTGGCTTGGCGCAACACTTTCTGAAACGGGCGCAAGCCTCTGACAATTTGCAGGTTCAGGCGACGGCGAACAACCTCAGCTCCCTGCTTGCAAGCGATGGTACATTGATGGCTGCTAAGAAATGATACGTCTCACAACCTTGCGTCTGGCAGCCTTGTGCGTGTCAGCCGTCGTGAGCCTTCTGGTCCCGTCGCTTGGGCAGGCACAGTCGGCCTATAGCTGCACCGGTCTGGACAGCCAGCAGAAGACTGCCGCGATCGAGGGCAGCGCTGGCATCTTTTACCGGGTCGAGCCTGACATGCGGATGTTCAACCCCTTCTCGGACCAGACGGCGGACCAGATGGCGGCCTTGTCGCAAGCCCTGTCCAAACTGGGCACCACGCTGATCTATGTGCCGGTTCCGACCAAGAGCCTTGCCATGCCCGACCAGTTGCCGCAGGCGGCGCGGGATTATGGCTTTGACGTCAACATCGCCACGACAGTTTATCTGGAGGGGATCAAGAAGCTGTCAAAGCGCGGGGTGCTGGCGGTCGACGCGCGTCTGTCGCTGCAGGCGCCCTTGACCGACGGGCCGTCGTTCTTTCCGACCGATTACCGCATGACCTCGGCCGGAGCAGCGCGGGAGGCCAAAGCGATTGCCGATGTCATCACCAAGGCGCCGGGCTACGCCGAACTGCCCAAGGGGCGGTTTGACACCAGCCCAGCGGGCAAGGTGGCCATCAACTCGCCGATGCGCAGCGTGTTGCAGCGCCATTGCCTGCTGCCGTTACCCCCGGCAGAGACGGATGCCTATTCCTCCAACCGAGTGCAGGGCAGCGGCGTGGCAAGGGACACCAGCATCTTCGGATCGTCCGGCGGCGGGACACGGGTGGCGATTGTGGGCACCGAGATTGACGGCGACCCGGTGGCCAATCTTGCGGGCTTCGTCGCCAAGGCGACGGGGCTGGAAACCTCGCAATATGCCGTGCCGGGCGGCGGCGGGTTTGCGGCGATTTCCTCTTACCTGACGTCCAGTGCATTTCAGGATTCGCGCCCGGCCTTTCTGATCTGGGCCAATCCGGTCAGTGAAAATCTGGCCAGCTTCGGCGATCAACCCTTTGCCGAGTTGATCGCGGCCGCCGGCGACAACTGCCGGGTCCCGCTGCCGGTCATGGTCAACCTGCAGACCAATTCGGTGGTGGCCGACCTGACCGCACTGGATGCCGGGCAAAGCTATACCCTGTTCGTCGACGCCAATGGCGCACCCGCCGCGCAGGCGCAGTTCGACTTTACCGCCAGCAATGGTCTGGTCCGCACCAAAAGCGTTTTCCGCAACAAGGATCAGGTCAAGACCGGGCGTTTCTACATGCCGATGACCGGTCTTTGGCCGGAAGGCGCACAGTCGGTCGAGATCACGCTGGACGTGCCCTTGGGCAACGCGCCGCGCGTTCTGGCTTGTTTCAATTAGGGGATCGAAGATGAAGCGGCCTTTCTTTTCCGTCGCCTCGGCGCTGGTCCTTTGCCTCGGCGTTGCCATGCCCTTGGCACCAGCGATGGCAAAGACCATCGACCTGTCTTTCATGCCCCCCAAGGTCAAACCGCAGGACATCTGCAGCAAGGACGCGACGACCGCACCCGCAGATGACCTGTCAGCCATCGCGGGCCAAGGCGCACTGACAGACCAAATTCGCCTGCGGTTCCTGATGCATGATATCCGGCAGTTGCAATCGTCCGACCCGAACCGCTGGTTCGATTACATCCTGACTCTGATCGACTGGCGCATGAAGCTGGATTCCGGATTTTCGCCCACCGATGCGGAACTGGCGAAGATCGAGCTTTATGTCGATGCCGGGCGGCAAGACCAGCTCAAGACCGACAAGCTGATCGAGACCCTGCGCGGCAGCGGCATCAGATTTGACAATGCACAGAAGATGGCCTTGTCGAACTACTATATGAACGGCATCGGTGTGGCGCAGGACGTGGCCTTCGCCAACAGCCTGATCCGCGATGCCGCTTTTGGTGGCAACCCGGATGCGCTGCTGATCGTGGCCCGCAACGAGTTGGACGGCACGCCCATCGCAGGTTGGGATGCGCCCTTGGACCTGACCATGACGCTCGCTTTGGGCGGGCTCTTGGGCCAGATGAACCCGGCCATCTGCGACCACGCCGGGCGGATCGCCGAAAAGTACCTCAGCGGCGATCTTTTGACCCGAAACCCTGACATCGCCTACGCTTGGTACAAATTCGCCGCCGACCTTGGTGGCGCCAGAGCGGCTTGGCGAATCGTGGAGTTCCATCTGGATGCCAATGCGGCCCAGAAGGACAATGTAGAGATGCTGCATTACCTTGAACTGGCCGTCAAACGCGGCATCACGGTCGACGCCAACCAAGCCAACCGCATCAAGATTGCGAGCAAGGTGGACGAAGACACGCTGCGCCAGATCCTCGGCTTCAACTTCAGCGCCGACACGGGGCGCAGTCGCCCCTCCCTGTCGCCCTATTTCCGGCTGGCCGTGAAGCTAGACGCGCAGGAGGTCTCGACCGACAGCCCCTATCTGCAATACCTGCGCGAGGTCATCAAGTTCGACACCGCCCCCGGCTTTGTCTTCACCGCCCTTGCCAAGGAAGTCCTTGGGCGCAAGGGCGAATGGGCGGGCGAGGCGGAGGCGATGGGATTTCTCGAAGAGGCGGCAAGACGGCGTGACGCCGAAGGCATGCAGCTTCTGGCCCGCAAGCTGATCCGCTACCGTGACGAGCCGTTGAAGCTGAACCGCGCCGTCAACCTGCTGATGGATGTCGTGGCCCGCTACGGCGAGCCGTCCGCGATGAACGACCTCAACACCCTGTTCCGCTGCCAGGCCCCTGACGCGCCTTTGCTCGCCGATGCCAACCTGTGGCAAACCAACTACAAGGCGACCGAGGATGCGGCTGTTGACCTGACCCCCACGGACCTCATCTCCCTCGACCCCTACAAACAACCCGAGAAACTGGCGCAGGTCCAGACGCAGGCCTTGGCCGGTCACCCCGTCTCGCTGTCCAACTACCTTGAGCGGGTTCAGCTTGACCCGCTGTCGACGGAAGACTCGCACCGTCTTTGGGCCAACCGCGCCGATGGGTCGGACAAGGCGCTGGAAGCCTTCGCCAAGCTGGAATTTGCCCTGACCACCAACCCCGCAGAGCGCGATCTCGCGATTGAACTGATGCGGCGGGTCTACCTCAACAACGGGGTGACAAGCGCGCTCGATCTCGCGGTGATCCTGACCGACGATCTGTCGCGCAGCCCGGAACTGGGAAATGAGATCATCGGCCTGCTGACCAAGGCCGGCAACCGGGGCGAAGGCGCCTCGATCCGGCTGAAAGCGCAGCTTCTGGCCGCCACCACGCCACCGGAAGAGATCTACAAGGAATTCGCCCAGACCATCGAAGACCGGGGTGACTTTCTGGCCCTGATGTTCGCCATTCCCTTCGTCGATGAAGACAAGGCGAAAGACTACGTCAACCGCGCGGTGTCGCTGATGAACTGTACCACAAAGGATGCGGATGAGTTGGGCGAGGCCTACGCCACCCTGCAACAGGCCGATCTGACGCTGCACTGGCGTCAGATCGGCATGTCATTTGAAAACGGCAACGTTCTGGGCAAACTCGGCCTGACCGACTGGCAGATCGAGGCCTTCAAGAAAGGCAATCCGCCCACCGAGCTGGAAGTCTTTGAACGCAACAAGGCCGAAGGAGATGCCTCGGCGGAACGCAACCTGTTTGCCCTGACCTCTGACCCCGATCTGAAAACCTATGATCCCAAGGCGGCTGCCGATCATCTTGCGGCCCTGCTGCGGCAAGGCGGCTCGGCCGACGAGGATTGGGTGCTGAGCGTCTATCGCAAGACCGACCCCGCCGTCCGTGACCTTCTGGAGCAGAAAATCGACATGCGCGATCTTTTCCAGAAGGCAGCGCAGCGCGGAGATATCAATGCCAAGCTGGAATACGCCCTGCTGCTGCGCGATTCCGCCAAGACCGCCGCCAATCTGGAAACCTCGGCGCGTTGGCTGAAGGAATCCTCCGAAGGCGGAAATGTACAGGCGATGGCGGAATATGGCTATGACCTCGCTTACGGGATTGGCGTTCCGCAGGATCAGGCAGCGGCTTTGACCTGGCTTGATCAGGCGGATCAGGCCGGAAACCTGCAAGCGCGGAACTTGGCGCGGCTTTTGAGAATTGGCAAAACAAAATGAAACATCTGGCCCTTCTGTCTTTCGCGCTGACCTGCGCGCTGCACGCCTTTGGGACGAACGCAGCCCAAGCTGCCACATGCAAAGACGCACCGGACCCGGTCGTCAATCTGGACTATGGCAGTCGCTATCAGGCCGACAGCGTCACGCGATCGGAGCTTGATCCCAAGGCCGATGCCGAGGCTGACAAGGCCTTGAAACCGGTCGACACCTTTCTGCGCGATTTGACCAGCACGGCCAATGGCGTCTTCAAGGAGGGCGCCGACAAGCAGGCGATTTCCGACTGTGTCGTTGGCCAGATCGCCGTCTGGGCGGAGGCCGGTGCCCTGACCGATCTGCAATCACCCACGGCAAACTTGACCATCGGCTCTCGCATTGCCGGATTTGGCCTCGTGCTTTTGCAGGTTCTGCCACACACCAGCCGCACCGATTCGGTCGACATCATCAAGCCCTGGCTGGCCTCCCTGATGCAAAGCCAGACCTCTTATTGGGAGACGGACGCCCCCGACAAGGCCCGAAAGGGAAACCTGCGCGGTTGGGCCGCCCTTGCAGCCGCGACGTCTGCCGATATCCTGGATGACGCCACCCTGCGGGCCTGGGCCGAATGGTCCGAAGGCTATGTTCTGTGCAGTGCCGGAGAAGACGGCAGCCTGCCGCAGGAAATGAGCCGGGGAAAATATGCGCTGAAATACCAGCTTCACGCCATTGCGCCATTGGTCGTAACCGCCCTGCTCTTGGAAAGACGGGGTGTCGACGTGCAGGGCAATTGCAACAACGCGCTCGCTCGTGTGATCGGCTTTGCGGTGGCCGATCTGGACACCGGTGCCGCGACCAAGGCGATCACCGGCAAGACCCAGACCTTCTTTGACGGATCGGACAAGATCACTGGCTTCAATGTCGCCTGGGCGATCCCGTACCTGATCTTCGACAAGGCCGCAGATCGCGACGCGATCGAACAGCTGGCCCAGAAATATGCACCGCTCACCAGTTCCAAACTGGGCGGGGACCAGGGTCTGATCTGGAAGAACGACAGGTAGGTGCGACGGGGGCGCCTTCCTTTAGTCTCGCAAGACCCAATATCCATCGCACCGGACATCGGACCGGGGCAGCCGCAAGTTGCAGATCAAGGCGCGAAACGGATGCCCTTTGCGCCGAGTTCCTCGAACACCTTGCGCACAAGAATTCTCTGGTCCGCGGCGACATGTTGCCAGGCCTCAGCCTCAAGATACTCGGTCGGCGGGAACACGCGACGGCGCGCATTCAGCCAGAACAGCCAAGCGGCCCGCGCAGTCTGAGTGCGCCAAGCATCGGATTTTACGGGGAGGCTGTTGTCCGGACCGAGATAGCGCAATTTGATGCCCTCTTTCTCAAGCGCACGCAGAACATAGCGCACGAGCACGCGGAAATCCGCCGCGGCGGCCGCCCAAGCCTCTGCATCGGCTTTGGGATCGACAAGGTGGCTGACACGCCGTTCTGCCTTCCAAAGGGTGTAGGCGACGTCTGCCGAGAGCAACCGCCATTCCTCGGTCGCAGTTTCTGGCGGCACACCGGAGGACTTCGTTTCTGATGGTGTCGTCTCTGTCATTGCCGAACCTAAGTTGATGGTTGAAAGAATTCTAGGACGCCTCGATCTGCCTCGACCATATCAACTTCAAACCCGTGAAGCCTGCTTCAGGCTGGAACATCAGGAGGATCACCAAGATTCACACCAATAAATTGGTCGACAAACTGTGGCCAGGCAAGTGAATTTACATCGTGATTGCGATTGCACGTTCAGGCTGCAACATACGGACTTGGCGTTCAGGGTATTGTCCGGCCATCACGCCTGGCCCGCCGGGTTTGTCATGAACCATTCCACTGCAGGCTTCGGCTGGTGTTGGTTTTGCCATAGCGCTGCCTCATCCGCTGGTACTGCAGCTTGTGTGCATCGTCATCTGGCAAGGTTTCCAATGCGAAGCGAATTGCCGCTTCAAGCGCCTCATCCTGATCCAGCCGCCGGTTGGTATTGGCGGATTCCATGAGCAAAGCAGACCCGACCGAGGTCAAAAGCAGTCTAGCAAAACTGGGTCCTGCGGCTGCCTTTAGACGGTCAATCAGGTCGCTCCCTTCTGCAATCGCCACGGGTGCAGCGAACCCGCCGCCAAGCCGTTTGTCCAAAAGATTTACATAGCCGCTCAAAGCCGAAAAGTTGTTGCGCAACTGGTCAAGTTCAAGTTGAAGGACGTCGTCGGTCCGATGCGCGGGAACAGCCGAAGGCACCGACGCCACGGTGGTCCCGATGTATCCCTGCTCCGCGGCCCGCAGAAGAACGCTGCGCAGTTCTTCTCGCAGCACGTCGACATTGTGCCGCGTTTTGGCCAGTTCGTGCCCGGCCGCCGAAAGCCTTGTGCGCAGGTCAGGGTCCCTTTGCAGCAGCCGAAGTGCCCCTTCCACCGCCGCGTCCGACTCCCTCTCCACCACCAGGGCTGCGGATGTCCGAGCCAGATAGTCGATCGTCGCAATTTCCAAGGGTCCGACGGCCAACAGCACCGCGCCCGAAGCCAGGCATTCCGGCATCTTGTTGGCCATGCTGTAGCGGACATAGCGGAGCGTTTCGGGGTCGAAGTTGTAGGCGATTAACACGACATCGGCTGCGCTCAGCCAGGCCCGATACCCCTCGAGCGTCAGGGTTTCAGCACCGATGGTCGTGTGTTTGAACTTGCCGAACAAGGCACCGCTCTGGTCCATCCACCACTTCTGGGTATTGATGTCCAACCGGATGTCGATGCCAGTCTCGGCCAACCGCTCCACCGCGCGTGCGACCCGCAGAACGCTGTCCCGGGTCATGTCCAAGGCCAGACCGCCCGAATAGCGCACAACAAGCGGTCCAGCCACATGTTTGCGCGGGGCGGGCCAGTCAGACGGATTGATGCCATTGGCGATGGGGGTAAAATCGACGCCGTAGCGCCGTTTGAACGCGTCGGACATGGCCGACGAAATAGACAGCCGCTCCGCAGAGAGGGCAATCAGCGCCTCGACATCGGGCAGCAGTGTCTTGGCCTGCCCTGTGTCGGTCTCCGCCAGGCGGCTTTGCCAGTCGTCCATAACCCACGTGACCAAGGGCCGCTGCAGCTGCTGGATCAATTCCATCGCGAACTGGTGCAACCAAGGGACGTCAGGCACCGGTCGGTAGAGGACAACGTCGGGGTCAAAGGCAGCGATTTCACTCAGAATGGTAGCGCGTGGCGTCTGAAAGGCACTGTAACCGCCGTGCGACAGAGCTTTGACCAAAGCGAACCCATTCTTGCCATGGCGCGCCACTTGCAGAATGCGGTCCTTGGACCATTGGCCGAGCAGAGTGGACTTGATTTCGCCAGTGGCCGTGCCATTGCCCATCGGCGTCATGTCAAGGACAAGCAATCTTGGAAACTTCGCCGCGTCTTTTGCCGCCAGTCTTCTCTCGTTTTCCGCCGCAACTGTCTCGGGAGACCTGGTCAGAGGGAAGAGTGACCTAAACGCAACCCGGTCGAAAACCTCCAGCTTGCCGCCGATACCTGCGTTGTAAATACGCTGGTTCGTCAAGGTTTCCAGAACCCTGCGGGCTTCTGCATAGGCCTCGACCATCTTCTCGACCTGAGGGTCATGCCAGCGGAAGCCTTTGCCAAAGTAATCCGGGTCAAAGTGGTTCGGGTCGTCAGACTTCATGTCAAGAACACCAACGCCGTAGTCCTTGCCCTCTTGCACATCCTTGGGGATGTCATAGCTGGCATCCACGCCGATCAGGTAGATTTCCTGAAAGCCAAGATAGGCGGCAATCTGCATCATCGAGAAGGTGACCGTGCAGCCCGTATAGGTGATCTTGTCGGCTTCCAGCGAGAAGTCGAAGCCATGCGGGTAGCTTTTTCGCGGACGGTGGTTGTAGAAAACCGTGTCATCCGACTTCTCGAACATATAGCCAAGGTAAGACGGGAAGAACTTGATCGGCCCTTTGAAGTCATTGATCCATTTGGCGCGGTCTTCGGCGACCAGATGGTCTTCGACAACGTAGAAGGTCGGCTTCCAGTCCAGGTCGCCGGCCTTGAGGAAAAAGCCGTTCACCGCGAAGGTCACTTCGTTCTTCAGCATCGACAGGTCAGTGACGTTCAGGCTGGGACCGTTGCCGATCAGGAAGCAGCGCTTAGCGCCCATGAATCGCTCGCGCAGGGCCCTCAGCTTTGGGCGATAGACCGCATCCAGATCATGCTTGTAGATCCGGATGACATGTTCGATCCCCTTGATTTTGTCGGCCAAGGGAATTTTTTCGGTCGGTAAATAGATCGGGGCGCGCGACGGCAGTTTCTTGAGCAGGTCCTGATACTGCTTTTCCAGATCCGTTGCGTTTGTCAAATCCACTGTGTTCATAATGCAGTCCCGAGGCTCTTTCTCGCTTTGGTCTATGTGTTCAAGAATCCAGCCAACCGCTCAATCGCCTCATAACTGGCCCGGATTACGGCATCGACGGTGTTCGATCCGTTGTGCGTGCCGAAAATGCAGCGCTCCATGCTGCGCAGGGGGCTGTCCATCGGCAGAGGCTCGTCCTCGAACACGTCCAGCGCAGCCGAATGCACATGGCCCGACTGCAGCGCCGCAATCAGCGCGGGCTCGTCGATCAGCGGGCCCCGGGCGACGTTGACCACGCGCAGACCGGCCTTTGACTTGGCCAGAACCGCGGCGTTCAGCATGTGGAAGTTGTGCGCGTTGAGCGCGCAGGTGAAGACGAGAAAATCCAGACGCTCGACTTCCGCGGGCCAAGCGGCCCGTTCGATCCCGGCAAGTCCTGCATCACCCTCGACGCCCGGGTCATAGGCCACCACCTTCAGGCCCAGGGCCTGCATCCGCCGGACGGTGTTGCGGCCGATGTCGCCAAGACCCACGACGCCCACCGTGCGGCCCAGAAGGCTGATGCCTGCGGGTTTTGGCCAGGTTCCGGCGCGCACGCCACGATCAATCACGAACAGCTGGCGCGCAAGGCCTATCACATAGCCGGTGGCGACGTCGGCCACCTCGGTGCCGAACATCATCGGTGTGTTGATGATCGGAATGCTCAGGTCCTTGCAGGCCGCAAAATCCACATTGTCGACGCCGATCCCCCACTTGACCGCTGCCTTCAGCTTTCCCGCCTTGGCGATCGTGAACACCTCGCGTGTGGCCGGGTCGTCGCCGATGATCCAGCCGTCATAGCCGGGAACAACGGCCAGCAGTTCCGGCACCGACAGGGTCTGGGTGACCTTGGCGGGCACCAGACGGATGCCGCGCTCGGCGGCGAATTCGGTAAAGCGGTCGATCTGACCCAGCATGGGCGGGCAGGTCACCAGAACATCGAAGGAATTGCGGGAGATCATTAGGCGGCACTCTGCTTGAGGGAATGGCCGGCAAAGGCCTCGGCAATCGCCCAGTCTTCCGGCGTGTCGATATCGACCGCTTCCAGCTTGGACATCGGGAACAGGATCGGTTTCATGCCGATCCGCGCGCTGGACGCATGGAAGCTCTCGCGCGAGAAGATGTAGAGGTTGGAGTTCTCTTCGTACCACGGCTCCAGATCCTGGGTCTGGATCAGGTTGTCAGGGTCGTGGTTCACGGCAGAGCCATCGGCCCGGTAGAAGCGGGTCTGGAAGCGGTTGACGGTGAAGAGCGAGTCCGCCGTTCCCGCCGCCACACCGGCACGATAGGCATCGATTGCGGCGCGAATGGTTTCGGCGCTGAGCATCGGGTTGGTGGTGTGGGTCATCAGGTAGGTGTCCGCCGCAACCGCCGCGATGTCATCCTTCAGGATCAGGTTCATCGAGACTGTATCCCCGCACAGTTGCGGCAGCCGGTCGCGGATGCGCACGCGCCCGCCTTCGACCAGACCATTCTCGGCGAGAATATGCCGGGCATCGGTGTTGATCACCACCTCGTCGATTTCCGGCAGGGCCAGCATGGAATCCAGAATCCACTTGAACAGCGGTTTGCCATGCAAAATGCGAAAGTTCTTACCCTTTACGCGCTGGCTGTTTGCTTTCATGGGGAGAAGTGCGACGCAGCGGCCCGAGCCAGTCATCTTGATCTGCCTTTCCAACAATTTGAGGATAAAAGAACCGCTCCTTCGCACTCTGCGACAGGCGGCGGTGTTCGTGATTGCCTTTGTACGAGCCGATGTACTGGTTCCAGCGGTACAGCAGCATATCCAGAGGCGAGGTCGACTTCACTCCATTGCGGGCGGATGCCGACCAGTCGCTGGTCACGCTGGTCACAAAATACCGCATCACGTCGAGGAACGACAAATGGACCTCCGGCATGATCGTCCGCAGGGCCAAAGCCTCGCGTTCGAAGCGGCGGCGGACCGAGGTCCAGGTCTCGGTATGGTGGTGGAACACCGGGGCCTCCGCGACGTAGCCGATCTTCATGCCCTTGGCGACCAAACGCTTGGCCAGTTCCATGTCCTCGAGGCCGGTCAGCGTCTCGTCGAAAGGATTCTCGTGCCAGACGCTGCGCAGCACGGCAGCATTGGCATTGTTGCAGAAGAACCCGTCTTGCGGCACGGCCGAGATATCGCAGAAATACTTCGCGAAAATCCGCCGCTCGCTGTAGTTGCTGTCATCGTCGCCGATCTGGCGGCCATAGCTGTAGGCCACCCGCCCGTCGATCAGAGGCCGGCACAGGCTTTGCAGCCAATCGGTTCCCACCGGTATGCAATGGCCGGAAATGAATACCAGAATATCGCCCGAACTGACCGCACACCCCCTGTTCAGCGAGCGCCCGAACGAGAATTCTTCCTTGCGGATATAGGCTAGCGTGCAGCCACGCCGCTCTGCCGTCGGAATGGTGGCGTCGGTTGAACCGGAGTCGATCACGACGGTTTCAACGTCATGTCCGTCCAGACCCTGCTGTCCGATCATCACCAGAAGATCGTCGAGATAGCGCGCTTCATTGAGCGTTCGAATGATGATGCTGATCCGCATTCCAGCTCCTTTCAAACCGATTGGCTCGGAACAGATCCAAATCAGTTCAGCGTCCTCTTTGGGTACACCAATTAGAACTTTAGATGAATGCGACGCGATGACCGCCGGCACCATCCGCGCCCCAAGAACCCGTTTACTCACACACTCGATGAACAAACAGAGTCTTACGAACCAACCTGCACAGGTTTGCGACTACCAAAGGCGCGCATGGTTGTCCATAGGATCGTACATTTATTCTTTTGATCGAACATGCTAAACTATTGTTCAAGCGCAAGGAAACCGCCCGCTCTTTGGGCAGAACCGGCTCCTCGTTTCAGCGTCGGGCCTGCCGCAAACTCTGACGGAAATCGGCTTTGCGAAAGACGGTGCAGGCCCCCTCGACGGTTGCGTCGATGATCTGCCGCCCCGCCGCCTCGTAGGCCGCTCTGGCGGCTTTGTACGACACCTCGGACTGCGCGAGGTCGGGGTTCTGCCAGTCGCAGCCCGAGAAGTAGTCGGGACTGAAGTGGTTGACGTCGGGCCCCTCCAGATGCCGCTTTTCATGGGGCGTGCCTGCAAAGTCATAACGGTGGTCCATGCCGATCAGGATCACCTCGGCAAAGCCCATGTAATAGGCCAGTTGCAACGCCACATGGGTCACCGTACCCCCCTCGCGCACGCCCGTCGCGATATCGGTCGAAAAGACGTCCGGCGGCCCGAGGATCGGCAGGTGATGGGTGAAGGCGTCCTGCGGCAGATGGCCCGCCGCCCGCCCGCCGATGAACTTGATGCAGGTCATCGCGGCCAAGGCGGCACGGCTTTGTTCCACGACCAAGGCATTCACCGCCACCAGATAGCGCGGATAGAAGCCAAAGCGTTTCAGCCCCAGATGGATCTTGTTCAACCCGATAACCACCTCAGACTGCAGGACGGTCAGGTCCATCGCATTCAGCGACGGCCCGTTGCAGACGATGACACAGCGTTGCCCGGCGTGCAGGTTCCTGAAGCGGGCCAACCGTCTCATCCCTAGTCCTGCCCTTTCAACGCATACCAGTCGTCGAATTTCACTTCCTTGCGCACGTAGCCAAGCGGCGTCAGCAGGTCATAGATCTTCTGCCGCATCGGGGTGTAATTGTGCTCGACCGTGATGAAGCGGATCGTCCACTTATCGAACGGAAAGGCCGAAAGGATGGAATACTCGCTACCCTCGGTGTCGATGCTTAGATAATCGACGACGTGCGGCGCGCCGTTCTGCGTCAGGAAATCGTGCAAGGAAACGGTGGTGACATCAATCACCTCGCCCTGCGCCAGATAGGCCTCGCGCTTGTCGGCATGGGAGTCGCTGCCGACGAATTCCATCATGCTGCCATAGGCATCGGCGGTGATAAACTTGACCCGCTCGCCGGTGACCGACCCGATGCAGGCCGGCAGCACCTTGCAGCGGCGGTTGACGACAAGTTGACGGAAGAACTTCGGATTGGGCTCGGCGCAAAGCCCGGTCCAGCCGAATTCCCGTTCCAGCAGCAAGGAGTTGCTGAGCATAACGCCATCGGTGGCGCCGAATTCCACGAAGTAGCCGCCGCGCAGCCCGCCGGTCTGTTCAACAACCCACAGGTCTTGCCCCAGTTGCGACATGGCATGGGTTTCAATATCCCGGCCGCGGTCCTCCAGCCCCGACGTTGCATCCTCCTGATACATCTGGCCCCGCCGCAGAGCGAGTGAGAGCCCGCCCTGCAGCAGTTCAACCTCGGCCTTCAGGATGCGCAGCCGGGCCTCATTGTCGGCCGCGATGCTGGCCGCCTTGGCGAAATCGATGTTCATCAGCTTGGCCGCTTCCGGCAGCAGACCAATCCGCGCCGTCTCGCGGATTTCGCGGGTGCGGCCCAGCAGGTTGGTGCCGGCGCGCGGCTCGACCAACTGGATGGCCTTGCCGAAATGTTCGGACGAGGCTTCGGCATCGTCCAGACAAGCTGCAACCCGGCCCAGCGTGTTGTGCACCTGCGAGATCAGCACCTGGTTGATCAGCCGCGCATCGCAGCCCCAGCCCTTGGCCAGCCCCAGAAAGCGCCGTGCCGCAGCAAAATCGCCCGTGTTGATGCGCCCGACCGCCGCCAGCAGGGCCAGTTTGGCCCGATCGCGGTGGTTGGAAAACCGCGCCTCGTCCAGCGCCGCCAGCTCCTCCCATTCGCCATATTGCCAATGGGTCCGGCAGGTTTCCAGCAAACCATCGGCTTGGTCGGTAAATGCCGAAAAGGAGGCCGCGTCATCCATGGCCGGAACCACCGGCACCGGCTTGGGTTTGGCGCGCGCGGGGGCTTTCTGCGCAGGGGCTTTCCGGGCGGGGGCGCCCTCCCGCAGGGTCTTTTCGGTCACAGCCGATCCCCCCGCAGCACAAGGTCGGTGATCAGGTTGATCTGCCCCTCGGCCCGGTTCAGTTCACGCCTCGCGATCAGCAGCTTCTGCTGCAGTTCTGAGGTTTGCCGATCCAGCGTTTCGGCACGGGTCTGCCGTTCGGTGGCGAGCTTGACGGCGGCATCCTTTTCCTTGGTCAAAGCCTCGGCCTTCTGCCGCGCAAGGTCCAGCTCCTTGGCGTGCTGCGCCTGACGTTCCGCCGCCACAGCCTCTGTCGCCTTGGTCTGCTTCTGCAAGGCAGCGGCGCTTTGCTCTTCCAGTCGCTTTAGAGATTCTTCTGCCTGCGTGAGCCGCTTTGTCTCAGCGTCGACCTTCTGGCGTGCAGCGGCAAGAGCCTGCTCGACTTCTGTCACCGTCCGCGCCTGCGCGGCAGAGCGGTCCGACAGGTCCCTGATTTCAGCCTCGAAGGCCTTACGCACGGCTGCGGCTGTGTTTGCGGCTGTTGACTGCGCCGTTTCAGCCGCCGTGCTGGCCTCCTCCACCGCCGCCTGTGCCTCGGCCAGGGCCTTGGCCTTCTCGGCCAGCCCGGAATTTACCACAGCAAGCGCCTGTTCCACCTCGGCAATCTTCGCCGCGCGGGCGGTGGCGAGCGTGGTCAAGTCCTTGATCTTGGCGTCAGCGGCCGTCTGAGCTGCCAAGGCGGCAGCTTTCGTCGTATCGGCGGCGACCCTTGTTTGGGCCAGCGTGGCCTTTGTCTCGGTCAGCGCCTGATCTGCCGCCGCGAGCCCGCGCTCCAATTCCGCTATTTTGCTGGCACGCGCGGTCGCAGCCTCGGTCAGGTCCTTTATCTTGGCCTCGGAGGCCGTTTGGGCTGCTATGGCCGCAGCCTTTGCCGAAGCACCGGCGGCGGTGGCCGTGTCCAGCAAGGCCTTGGCTTCGCTCAAGGCCTTGGTCGTCTCGGCCAACCCCTGCGCCGCTGCAGCAAGCGCCTGTTCCTGTTCGGCAATCTTTCCGGCCCGCGTAGCGGCGACCTTGTGGAATTCCTGCGCCTTTGCGGCTGACGCCGCCAGCGCCGCCTCAGCCGCAGTCTTGGCCGCCTCGGCAGCGACGTTGGTCTGATCCAGCGCGGCTCTGGCCTCGGCCAAGGCCTGCGCCGTGGCCGCAAGCTCCGCTTCCAGTTTGGCTATCTTGCTCGAACGGGCGTTTGAGGCTTCGGTCATGTCCCTGATTCTGGCGTCAGCTGCCGACTGGGCTGCGGCAGTGGCGGCCTTGTTCGCCTCTGCAGCGACGTCGGCTTGGTTCAGCGCAACCTGAGCCTCGGTTACGGCTCGGGTTTGCGCAGCCAGGCTTTCAGTCGCCGTCGCGAGCCCGTGCCGCGACTCGGCGAGCGCCTTGGTCCTGGCCTCAAGCTCCTTGCTTGTCACGGCGTGGGCCATTTCAAGCTCTCTATTCCGCCGCGCGCCCGCTTCGGCATCCTGGCGGGACGAAGCAAGTTCGGCCTCGCGCTGCGCCAACTGGCCTTCCAGCTGTTTGCGGACGGCGGCCAATTGCGCAATCTGTTGGGTCTGCGCCGTGGCCTCTGTCTGGGCCTCGGCCAGTTTGCGGACCAGAGCGCGGCGCGCGCGGTCCACCACAAGGCGTGCCTCGGGCCAGTCAGGATCGTCCGATGACGCCTCATTCAAGAGAAATCCTTGCTGGATCAGCCAGTCTTTCAGCGCGAGCGCACCGAGTGAACCCTCATACAAAGGCTCACTGCCCGCCCGCAGATCCAGTGAATCCACCTCTTCAAGGCGGCCCGAGCCTTGCAGTGAAACCAGAATGTCGTGTTCGGATCCCGGCGCATCAATCCGTACATGCAAAGGGCGGGCCAGATCGCCCAGAAGGTCCAGCACCTCGCCGCCCGAGACGACTTCAACCGGCTGCGGTTTGTTCATGCGCAAGCCCGGCAGCAGCGCCCGCAAGGCCGGCAAAGGCGCGTAAAGGCTTGAATGCGCCAAGCTGTTGGCAACACGCAGCACGCTGGCGCCCGACGCCGGCTTGAGGCCGACCGCCACATCCAGCACGGTCACCTGGGGAAAATCCGCAAAGCGGGCGGCCAGCGCCTTGGCCGTGGCCGCGTGCGGCTCCACCAGTAGAACCCGCGCAGGCGCACCCGGCCCCTCCAGCAGGTCTTCCAGCCCCGGCGCAGTGCCGGCCCCGATTTCGATAAGCGTACCCCGCGACAGGTCAATATCGGGCAGCGACATGGCAGAAACCTCTTCTTCAACGGCAATCCGAAGCAATGACGGCGCAAGATTGATGATGGACGCAATCTCGCCTTCATTTTGCTACAGCGTCGTTCGGAGCGATGCCACTGGATTTTACGCGGCCAGCGCTCAGGCGAGGCAGGTGCGTCGATGGGGGCGGGTTTGTTGACAAGTCTGATCAAGAAAGTTCATACCCTCGATGAAAGGGCGTCCGATGAGCCTGTGCGCCCAGCAAGGGCCATGTCCGTGTTTTGCGAGGGGATTAGATGACCGACAACTTGCTCCTCGGGCCTGAAGCGGGGATAAATCACAGCCTGGCCCTGTTGCGGGCTGAGGCGTTTGAAAAGCCTGTCGATCCGCGCGTGGATCTGGCCGCAAATGTCTTTTTCTCCGTTGACCCCGAGGCTAGCGTCAGCGGCCGCATTGCATCTGCGCCGGGCAGTCTTTTGTCGCTGCAAGTGATACCCCACAGCCCGACCCGCTGGATCAGCGTGCATTTTCAATTGGGTGCCGCTGATTTGCGGCAGGTGCAAATGCTGGGGGTGATCTGCCGCGCGCAGGCGCCAAAGTCCGTGACCTTCCGGCTGACCCTCCGATCCGGGGTTGCCGGAGGATTCGTCGACACGCTGTTTCGCAAAACCGCCGTCGCCTATGCTGAAGCCAGCGTGCATCTTGATCTGATCGACCTGTCGCGCGACCTGTCCGTCCCGCGTGAGGCGCCATGGCGCGAGGTCATCCTGAACTTCGACACCTCCACCATCGAGGTTACCCTGCTCAACTTCGGTGTCTTCTCGATATGAGCCAGCAGAGGTGAGCCGCCAGAGATGAGCCTTTGTGTCGTCATCCCGGTCTGGAATGATCCTGCAGGTCTGGGCAGGCTGCTGACCCAAATGCTGGACATGGCGGAATTCGACCAGATCATCATATCGGATGACGCCTCATCCCCCCCCGCCCGGCCTGACTTACTGGGTTTGCCCGAAGAAACTGCCAGAACTTTGGCCAATGATCCCCGGCTGTTGTGGCTTCGCAGCGAGATCCAGCGCGGGGCCGGACATGCCCGCAACATGGCGTTCGACCAGATCACCACCAACCATGTGATCTTCTTTGACTCCGATGACCGTTTCCTGCCTGACTTCAGCCAGCTTGTCACAGAACTGAACGCGCGCGATGACAGGCTTGACTACGATTTCTGCATCTTCCGCCATGTCGACAGCCGCAACCGGTCCAAAGGCGGCCTTGGACCGCTGGGCTCTGACGACGGCATCTGGGCGGGCGCGGGGGCAATGACGGCCAGCCCCAAGCTGCTGCCGCTGCAAGGGGCGACACAATTGGTCCGGATCAGCGCTTATCCGTGGAACAAGATCTACCGGACCGCGTTCCTGCGCGAGGCAGGCATCCGCTGCACCGAGATCCCGGTCCACAACGACCTGGAACTGCACTGGATGAGTTTTCTGAAAGCCCGCCGCATCCTCACCTCACGCCGGGTGTGCTGCGAACACTTTGTCGAGGTGGAGGGCAAACGCCTGACCAATCGTTCGGGCCGCGAAAGATTTGAGGTGTTCCAAGCCCTTGACGCCCTGCAGCAGGAGTTGAATGAAAACCTGCGGCGCGTCGACTTTCTGATCCCCTTTGCCGAGTTCTACACCCGGCTTTTCTCCTGGATCACCGACAAGCTGGAACCCGAATTGCGCGACAGTTTCGCGGCCAAGGTGCGGGCCTTCCTGCGCAAGGTGACCGAGGCGCAGTATACCCTGATCGCCCTGCGCAATCCCGCAGTGGCGGCCCGGATCAATCGCTTGCTTCTGGCTTCAAGCAAATGAACATCTCCTTCATCATCACCAGCTACAACGTGGCCCCCTATATCGGGCAATGCCTGGACAGCCTCAAAGCCTGCCTCCGACCGGGAGACGAGGTTATTCTGGTGGATGATGGCTCGTCTGACCAAACCGATGTCATGGCGGAAAAGCGCTTTGCAAAAGGCTTTGGGCGCGACATCGCCTCGCACCTGATCCTTCTGGGCACCAATACCTACGGCGGCGTGGGCATTCCGGCCAACATTGGCCTGTCGCACGCCACGCGCGACGCAATATTCTTCGTCGATGGCGATGACTGGCTGGAAGCCGCCGGGTTCAAATCCGCCCGGGTGGTTTTTGATGCCACCGCGCCGGATATCCTGATCGGAAACTACCTCGAGCATGACGAAGCCACCGGCAAAGTCAGATCGCCCTCCGACATCCATCGCTGGGCGGACCTGCCCGACGCCGGCACCAGCCTCGACACGGTCCGCCTGCTGGCGCTGTCAATGATCTCGGTGCCGTGGCGCAAGTTCTATCGGCGCGCCTTTCTGGACCGTGCGGGCCTGCGCTTTCCGGAAGGCGACTTCTTCTTCGAGGACAATCCCTTCCACTGGCAGGTCTGCCGCGCGGCCGGTTCGATCCGGTTCCATGACACCATTCTGTGCCGTCATCGGACGAACCGCCCCGGCCAGACAATGGCCGCCACCGGGATCGAGTTCCTGGCCTTCTTCGACCATTACGAGACGATCCGAAGCAGCATCGACACCTCCGAGACGGTGTTGCAAAGGGCAGCGCTGGAATGGCTGGTCAACAACATGTCGTGGCAGATCGGCCGGATGACCCCAAGCGTCTTTTGGGCCTATGCCGCCCGTGCGGTTCAGGTGCTGGAAGGCCAGTCGGCGCATTGGTCCGCTCTGCGCCACCGCTATGCCGGCTCGGCGATCGGCGGCATGGTTGAAGCGCTCGTCCGGGGCGAGATCGCGGGCACGGTCGCTGCATGGATGGGCGACCGGACGCTGCAAAGCGTGGCCGAGGTCAATGCCCGCGTCGATTACCTGCTTTCGGCCAGTGATGACCGGGGCTTGGATACGAAGCAGCGTATCGCGCAAATGTCGGATCAAATCCATGCCTTGAAACTCATCGCGGAATTTCGTGCCTTGCAGGCGCTTGATGACGCTGACACGATACCGCGGACGACCAGATGAAGGAATTGCCGTCGATGAAGCTTGCCTTGCATATTGGCACCGCCCGGACCGGAACCACCACGCTTCAAACCTGGTTTTCCGCCAACCGCGCCGGATTGGCCGAGCAAGGGATCTGCTATCCGATCAGCCCCGGCGACAGAAACCATCGTCGTTTGATGATCTACGCGCTGGACACGATTGTTTCGGAACCCGTGTTGACCGGGGTGGGCATAAAGTCGCAAAGCGACCATGAAGCCTTTCGCAGCCATCTGCGCGAAGAAATCAGCCGCGAAGTCGAAGCCAGCCAGAACCTCGGACAAAATCAATGGCTCATGTCCAGCGAATTGCTGCACAGCCGGATTGCCAAGCCCGCGATGATCACGCGCCTTCATGCGCTGCTGAAACCGCATTTCGCCGAGATTACCGTCTATCTACATCTGCGCCCGCAGGTCGATCTGCTGATTTCCAACGCCTCGCAGACCATACGCAACGGCAAACCTGTCAATCGCGCTGACCTGACCCGCCACGGTGTCAGCGCCGTCAGCAATTTCTTCAACTACAACAATTTCATTGCTAATTGGGAAGCGGTCTTCGGTGCGCAGAACCTGCGGCTTGTGCCCTACCGCCGCATGCCCGACATAACCCTCTTCATGATCGACGAACTGTTGATCGACTCCAGCCGTCTGCCGCCGGTGGTCAGCGTCAATCCCAGCCTCGACTGGCAGGCGATGGCCGTATCCAACGTGGTCCATTCCGGTTTTGCCAAGTTAGGCCTTGGCAAGCCGCCGGGGCTTTATCTGGACGAGATGAAAGGGACAGAGCGGTTGCAACTTGGCCGCGGCCTTGCGCAGGAATTGCAGGCCCGCTTTGACGACTGCAACACCAAGCTGACCACCCGCAGGTCTGACATCACCTTCGAGGAACTCACTCCCGACTGGACCCAGCATGACGCACAGGGCAACCTCGACATCGTCGAGGCGCCCTGTCTATTCGCGCCGCAAGTGGCGCTGGTCATGCGCCGGCTGGCGCAAGACAACGCGATGGAGCGCTGGCGCCGCCACATCGCCGAAGGTCGCCTGGCGGCCGTGACAGGCGATTTTGCCGCCCTTGAAGCGGCCAAGCGCGCCGCCAAGGACATCGCCGTCGAACTTGAGGCGCTTGGCCACTCCGTCGCGGGCGACACCGAGGTGTCGGGCATGGAAGCCGGGGCCGACCGATAATGATCCGGATCTTCCTGATCGGCGATTTCTGGAACCGCCAGCCTCTGGCCTATGCGCCCATCCGGGACCGTCTTTCTTCCAAGATCGATATTGTCGATGATCCTCGGGACGCGCAGTTGGCCCTGTTCAGCCATCCGCATGATCTTGCAACCCACGCAAGAACCCTGACCTATCTGGTGGCCGCCAACCCAAGGTTGCGGCCAGTTCTGTTGTCGGAAGAGCCGTTCTGGGACACCTGCTGGTCGCCTGATCCCTTCACGAAATATCAGATCTGTTCCGCCGGGCCCGCGCCCTTTGGCTATGCCGTGCTGAACCACGCCACCTCGACCATCTACGACACCACCGACATTCCCTATTTCCTGCTGACCGACCCGCGATACATCGGCCGCTACCGACCGCTTTTCGACCGCAACGCGGGGTTTTCCGCCTCTGACTGGCTGGACCGCTGGCGCAAGGCTGCGTGGGACGCAGCCTTCGTGGCCGAACGCCGGGACGAGGCGCGCCACGCCCCCATCTTTGCCACGCAGGGGGTGTGGGGCCTCAGCGGCGTGCGGGGCCGCATCACCAACGACTGCAAAGGTGCCAAGATCCTGCGCAGCGGCAGAGGCTGGGATGTCGACACCCGCCGCGCCGACCTGCCGAACTGGCATGCCGATAAACTGGCCCGGCTCGACTTGAAATGCCGCTATGTCTCGGGCCTCGAAAACACCCATCAGACCAATTACGTCACTGAAAAGATCTTTGACGCTTTCGCCGTGGGCGGCGTGCCGCTTTACATCGCCGCCAAATCCCATGCCGTCACCCGCTATGTCGGTGAGGGATCGTGGATAAATCTCGCGGCGCATTTGCCGCGCAAGGATGCGCCCAAGGTTCAGCCCTTCGATGCTGACACGACCATCAGTGCCGACTTGGCACGGGCCTATGTCGGCACGCAAAATCACCTCGCCCAGCTCTTCGCCAACCGCGCGCGGATCGAGGATGAGATTGACCGCCTGAGCACCCGGCTTTATGACGCGCTGCATCATCTTGCATCTGCCGATTTTTCAGAAGAGTTGTCTTTCACCGCTCCCGCTGCGCAACAGGCCTGATGGAATGTCCAGTCCGTTCAACTCAGGCATGCGACCGGAAATTATCCGGCTCAGGGTCTGTTGCAATCCAAGTCTGTCTTTAGAAAAAGGTCCAGAGGCTCTTGTGCAAAAAGCAGTTTCAATCCTGTGACGTTCCAGCCAAAAGTTAGCGTCACGGGACTGGCAAAGCCCTGCCCGTCGGCCCACCGGTACATCAAACCCCGCGCAGGTCCGGCAAGGACTTGAAACGATACGGCGACAAATGTGGCGGACTGGCCTGTCAAAGGCAGGCTCACTCGCCTAGTGTAGTGCGATAATTTCGGAGACGGCCACGATGCAACGCGATAAACTGCAGCATGGGACGAAAAGCGACGGCGCACAGGCGCAATTGTTCTTCTGGTCAGGTCAGGAGACTTTGGCAATCCATCTTGCCGCCGAGGTTGGTGCGCCGATGCCCTTGGCCTTCGACCCGACGGCCGTGGCGACCGCGCTGCGCAACCAAAAGACCGTGGTGGTGCTGTGGCGCGGGCCCGACGCGGACATCACGCCCTGCTTGACGGAGGGTCAACCGCTCGCAGCGGCCCTTGAAGACTGGAAGGACAAGGTGCGCAGGCTGGCCGTGCTGTACCGGAAGAACCGCCGAACGATGATCCTCGCCGAAGTCGAAGCCCTGCGCATCGGTGGCACCGAGACGCTGGCAGAGCGTCTTGGCCTGCAAGACGCACCCACCCTGCCCGCCATCGAGCCACCCTCGCCCCTTGGCCAAGCCTTCGCTCATCTCGCACTGCAGCAGGATGAGGAACTTCGCCTTCTGGTCGAGGAAATCATCTCTTCCAGCCTGCCCGTGCCAGACGTGGTCTTGTCCGATGTGCTGGCCCAAGCCGTGGCACAATCCGCCAAGGCCAACAAAGCCCTGACCGTGCTGCAAGACGATCTGGCCCGCGAAAAAGGCCGGAGCCGTCAGGCCGAGACCGACCGCGCCGAGGCGAAAACCCGCGAAGATGACCTGCGCGCTCGTCTTGACCATCTGGAAGCCACCACGACCGCCGAGGCTGCAGCGGCCCGCGCCGCCGCCAAAGCCGAAACCGAGGCCGCCGCAGACCGCATCCAAAGGCTGGAAGACCAACTGGCCCGGCACCAAAGCGAGGCGGCAACTCTGCTTGCAGACAGTCAAGCGACCCGCACCCGTCTTGCCGAACGTGACGCCGAAGCCGACCTGCTGCGTGAGCAAGTCTTCCTCAATCAGTCCGCGCTGGCAGAACAGTCCGAAGCAGCTCAGGCCGCCGCCGCAGAAGGCTCGGCACGGATCAGGGCTCTGGACGCGCAACTGACCGGACAGGACGCCACCTTTCAGGCCAGGTTGGCCGAGATCGAGGCGCAGGACGACCTGTTGCGCGCTCAACTCGGCCTCAACCAATCCTTGTTGATCGAACAAAGCAACGCGGCACAAACCGCCAACGCCGAAGCCGCCGCCGCGACCCAACGGATCGCGGCGCTGGAAAAAGACCTTGCCAAGCAAGAGAAGCAGGCTGCCGCCCTGCTGGCCGACACCAACGCCATCAGCCTGCACCTCACACAGCGCGATGCCGAGGCTCGGGACCTGCGCGCGCAGGTCCAACAGCACAAAAGCGCGCTGACCGACCAGACCAAAGCCACGCAGGCTGCAGCCGCCGCCGCCACCCAGCGGATTGCGACCCTAGAAGAAGATATCGCGAGGCACGAACACCAGACCTCTGCCTTGCGGGCAGATGTGACGGCGCTGAACACCCGCCTTGCCGAAGGGGAGGCCGAGGCGCAGACCCTGCGCATGCAGATCGAGGCCCAGACCTCGGCCCTCGCCCAACACTCCGGCACAGCGGAAGCAGCCGCCGGGCGCATCACCGCACTGGAAGATCAACTGGCCAAGCAAGAGAAAAAGTCCGCCCGGCTGCTGTCCGAAGGTCTTGCCATCAGTGCGCGGCTGGCCGAACGCGAGGCCGAGTCGGCCATGCAACTGGGGCAGATGAAACTGGCGCATGCCGACGCGCTGGGTCAGATCACCGGACTGCAGGCCGCGGCCCGGATTTCATCGGACCGGATTGCAACACTGGAAAATCGTGCGGCCGAACTCCACCTTGCCGCGACCGGTTTGGAAAGCCAGCTCGCCACCACAGACCAGCAGGTCCTGGACCTCACCGCCGCACTGGAAGCCGAACGCAACTCATTGGCACGGGCCCTTGCCGATGCCACCACGGTGGCGGCTCTCCTGGCCGACCGGAACGGGGAAATCGAGCTTCTCAACGGGCAACTTAAGCTGCTTCAGGACACCCTCGCCCAACAGTTTGCCGAGGCTGCGGCGCAGCTCGAAGCGGCGGCGCAACGTGTCCAGGCTCTGGAAGCACAGCTGCTGGCCGCAGAGGAAGCCAAGATGGCGGCACAAGAGGACGCGCGCGCCACAGGCGACGACCTCGCCAGGACCGAGCAGG
>CANGHD010000019.1 GCA_947453525.1 Paracoccaceae bacterium
GATGTGACCAACCGGGTCAACCTGACCCCGGTGGCGATCCGTGAAGGTCATGCCTTTGCCGATACGGTGTTCCGCGCGGTGCCGTCCAAGGCCGATCATGCGCTGGTGCCCTCGGCTGTCTTTACCCAACCCGAGATGGGCGCGGTGGGCATGACGGAAGAGCAGGGCAAGGCGCGCGGCGGGGTTGAGGTTTATGCGACCAACTTCCGCCCGATGAAGACGATCTTTGCCGGGCGGCAGGACCGCACCCTGATGAAGCTGATCGTCGATGCGACGACGCGTAAGGTCCTCGGCTGCCATATCGTCGGCCCGGAAGCGGGCGAGATGATCCAGCTTGCGGCGATTGCCGTAAAGATGGGGGCGACCAAGGAAGACTTCGACCGGACGGTGGCCGTGCACCCCACGGCGGCAGAAGAACTTGTCACGATGCGCAAGCCCTCGCGCCGTCATCCGCCTGTTTGAGGCGTTTTGACTTGAAATTCGGCGGGCAATGACCAGTTTACCCATGAACATCAGAGAAGGATAACCGATGGCAGGTGGGAATGGCCCCTGGGGCGGCGGAAACGGACCCGAGGACGAGAAGCGGCCGAAACCGGAACCGCGTGAGGAACGGCGCGGGCCGACGACGCAGATTCCCGAACTGGATCAGGTTTTGCGCAAGGGGCAGGAACGTCTGCGCGTGATCATGGGCGGCGGCGGCAAAGGTCCGGGCGGCGGGTCGCCCAATGGCGATGGCAACTGGTTCTTGTCGCGTCAGGGCCTGATTTCCGGGGCGATCGCCCTGGGATTGGCTTGGGCCTATATGTCATTTTATCAGGTCCAGCCCAACGAACGCTCGGTCGAGTTGTTTCTGGGCAAGTTCTATCAGGTCAAGGCCGACGGTCTGAATCTGGCTCCATGGCCGATTGTTTCGGCCGAGATCGTCAACACCAGCCAGCAGCGCACCACCGATATCGGCACGGGGGCGGGCGGTGATCTGGACAACGGGCTGATGCTGACCGGGGACCAGAACATCGTGGATATCGAGTTTCAGGTGGTCTGGAACGTCAATGACCCGGCGAAATACCTGTTCAATCTGGCCGAACCGGAAGACACGATCCGCGCTGTGGCGGAATCCGCCGTGCGCGACATCGTGGCGCGCAGTCAATTGGCGCCGATCCTGAACAAGAACCGGGGCGAGGTGGAAAACGCCCTGACGACGGAAGTGCAATCCACGCTCGACAGCTATGACAGCGGCATTTCCGTGGTTCGGGTGAACTTGCTGAAATCCGACGTGCCGGCGGAAGTGGCAGATGCCTTCCGCGCGGTGCAGGCCGCCCAGCAGGAACGCGACCGCTTGCAGAAAGAGGCGAATGCCTATGCCAACAAGGTGACGGCGGCGGCGCGCGGTCAAGCTTCGCAAACGGGGCAAGAGGCGCAGGCCTATGCCGCCCGCGTGGTCAATCAGGCGGAAGGGGATGCCAGCCGGTTCGTCTCGGTCTATGACCAGTATGTCAAAGCCCCGGAAGTGACGCGCAAGCGGATGTATCTGGAGACGATGGAGCAGGTTCTGGGTGGCTCGAACAAGGTGATCATGGATGGCGGGGCCAGTCAGGGCACCGTGCCCTATCTGCCGCTGAACAATCTGTTCACACCGAAAACGCCCGCCGCGCCGTCGAACTCCACTGGGGGAAGCAACTGATGAAGCTGATCTATACGCTTCCCGTTCTGGCGATTCTGCTGGCCACGGCGATGTCTTCGATCTTCGTGGTCGATGTCCGCGAAAAGGTGCTGGTCTTGCAGTTTGGTGAGGTCAAGCAAGTGGTGGACGAGCCGGGCCTGTATTTCAAAGCGCCGTTCATTCAGGATGTCTTCCGCTATGACGACCGGATTCTGGGGCTGGTGACCGATCCGCAGGAAATCACCTTCGCTGACAGCCGGCGTCTGGTGGTGGATGCTTTCGCCCGTTGGCGCATCGTGGACTTGCAGAAGTTCCGCCGCGCCGTGGGCATGGGCGGAATCGATGCGGCACGCGACAACCTGTCGAAGATCGTGAACCCGGAAGTGCGGGATGTTCTGGGCTCGGTGCCGTTGCAATCGGTGCTGTCGGAAGACCGCGTGGCGCTGATGAACAAGATCCGCGACAATGCCCGCGCCAAGGCGGCGACGCTTGGGGTCGACGTCATCGACGTGCGGCTGACCCGGACCGACCTGCCGCAGCAGAACCTCAATGCGACCTACAGCCGGATGCAGGCCGAACGCCAGCGCGATGCGACGGACGAGATCGCACGCGGCAACGAGGCGGCGCAGACCTTGCGGGCGGAGGCCGACCGTCAGGCGGTGGAGATCACCTCGGAGGCCAGCAAGCAGGCTGAAATCATCCGGGGTCAGGCAGACGCCAAGCGCAGCGGGATCTATGCGGCGGCCTATGGCAAGGACCCGGAGTTCTTCGCCTTCACCCGGTCTTTGACCGCCTATGCCACGGCCTTCCAGCCCGGCAACACCGCCTTCGTGCTGTCGCCGCAGGGCGAGTTCTTCCAGTACCTTGGCGCGCAAGGGGCCGTCCCGGCCTCCCCCACCAGCGGTGACAAGCCGCAGGCCACGGGGAATGGCAGCACGGTGGCGGGCGGCAGCGCGCCCGTCGCTCCGTAAGGGGTTGCGTGAGGTCGTGACGGGATTGTTACAAACCCCCTCGCGGTTCTCACGTCACTTTGAGCCTGCGCGAGTGGGTTTGCATTGCAAAACGCGTCCCGCAGCGGATGATGCGGACATACCAACTTCGATCTCGCATTGGCGGGGTCGGGCACATCGAGAGGAGTTCGAACGTGCAAGCGACTGATCCGATCATCCGTTTTCCGAGCCTGCGGGCGCATAGGCCGCGCCGCGCGCTGATGGCGCTGGGCATGGGCCTTGCACTGACGCTGAGCCCCATGGCCGGGGCCGTTCAGGCGCAGGGCGTGCCGGCCAGCTTCGCCGACCTTGTGGAAAAATTCTCTCCGGCGGTGGTGGACATCACCACCTCCTCCATCGTGGCAGCGCAGGCCGGTGGCCAGATGCAGGTGCCGCCCGGCTCGCCCTTCGAGAAGTTCTTCAAGGATTTCAACGGCCAGAACGGCCAGAATCCTGACCAGCAAGCGCCGATGGAACGGTCCGAGGCCTTGGGCTCGGGCTACATCATTTCGGCCGATGGCTACATCGTAACCAACAATCATGTCATCGACGGCGCCGATGATATCGAGGTGGAAACCTTCGGCCACAAAACCTTCAAGGCCAAGCTGATTGGCCGCGACCTGAAGACCGACGTGGCGCTGCTGAAGGTGGAAAGCAAGGACCCGCTGCCCTTTGTGGCCTTTGGCGACAGCGACAAGATGCGAGTCGGCGACTGGGTCGTGGCAATGGGCAACCCGCTGGGTCAGGGCTTCTCGGTGTCCGCCGGGATCGTCTCGGCCCGTGGGCGCGAGTTGAACGGCACCTATGACGACTTCCTGCAGACCGACGCCGCGATCAACAAGGGCAACTCCGGTGGCCCGCTGTTCAACGTGACCGGCGAAGTGATCGGCATGAACACCGCAATCCTGTCGCCTTCGGGCGGGTCGATCGGCATCGGCTTCTCGATGGCGTCGAACGTGGTTTCCAAAGTCGTCGACCAGCTGAAGCAGTTCGGCGAAACCCGTCGCGGCTGGCTGGGCGTGCGCATTCAGGACGTGAGCCAGGACGTCGCCGATGCGATGGGCCTGCCGGAAGCCAAGGGTGCCTTGGTCACGGACGTGCCTGATGGTCCGGGCAAGGATGCAGGCATCCTGTCGGGTGACGTGATCATCACCTTCAACGGTAAAGAAGTGAAGGATTCCAAGGAACTGGTCCGCATTGTCGCCGACGCGCCAATTGGCGATACGGTTCCCGTCGTGGTTCTGCGCGCTGGCAAGTCGACCGACCTCAGCGTGAAGCTTGGCCGCCGTGAGGATGCCGAAGCGCAACCGGCTGCGGATAAATCCACCACCACCGCACCGGAAAAGCCTGCGACGGGCGTGGTTCTGGGTTTGACCCTGCAATCTGTGACCGACGACATGGTCGCTGATCTGGGCATGCAGGCGGGCGACAAGGGTCTGGTCGTGATGGATGTCGACGTGGCGTCCGAGGCCTATACCAAGGGTCTGCGCAAGGGTGACGTGATCACCGACGCCGGCCAGCAAAAGGTCGCCAGCCTGCAAGACCTGCAGGACCGGGTATCGGAAGCCAAGGATGCCGGCCGCAAATCACTGCTGCTACTGGTTCGCACCCAGGGCGATCCGCGCTTCGTGGCGCTGTCGCTGGAGTAACGGGGGCTGGAATAAGCGGTCTGATATGAAAGGAAGGCGGCGGGGTCAAACCCGCCGCCTTCGTTATGTGATCTCGTCCAGAAGCCTGTCGCGGAAGGCCCGCATCCAGGCCACCCGCTCCTCGGCCAGCCTGCGGCCCATCTGGGTCTGCATGAGCCCAGGCAGGGTGAACAGTTTGGTTTCCAGATGATCCAGCGAGAAGTGGCGGTCATCCAGCGCGCGGGCTTCCGCCATCGGGTCCTCGGCATCAAACAGCAGGGCCCCCATGCTGCCAGCCACATGGAACATCCGGGCGATACCGATCGCGCCCAAGGCCTCCAGCCGGTCGGCGTCTTGCAGGATCCTGGCTTCCAGCGTCAGCGGCGCGATGCCTGCGGAAAAGCTGTGGGCTGCGATGGCATGGGCCACGGCCGCAAGCTTTGATGCGGGAAAGTCTGTAGTTGCCAGATACGTGCAGGCGGCCTCGGCCGAAAGGGTAGAGGCGCGGGCGCGGTCGGGCGCGGATTTGGCCAAGTTTACAACGTCATGAAAGTAGGCCGCCGCCTCCAGCACCTCCATGTCGGCGTCACCGCCGGCGATCCTTTGGCAATTGGCCCAGACCCGGCGCAGATGGCCCAGATCATGCGCCCCGTCCGTCTGCCCGCCCCATTGACCCAGCACCTCGGCTTCATAACGGCTCACAGCTTGGACTTGTCCACGGCCACCAGCCCCAGCGTCTCGGCCGCCTTCAGCGACAGGACGGGTGTATCAAGGCCATGATCGGCCTGATAGCGGCGGATGGCGGTCATGGTGGCGGGGTCGAGGTCCCCGGTCAGCGGCTGAAGATAGTAGCCCCGCGCCTTCAAGGCCCGTTGCAGGGTGGCGATGGTGTCCGGGGTCAACTGATTGTAGCAGGGCGTGCGGATGTAGACCTCTTGCCGGTCATGCACCATGCGCTGCCGGGCGGTGCTGGAATAGCCGGCCGGTCGCGTCACCTTGCCGTCCTTGTCGCGCAATTCGGGCTGATCCAGCACAGTTTCGGTCACCGTCTCGATCATCGCGGGAATCGTGTCACGGCCCCAGCAGGCCGCCTGTGGCGTCGCAGGCGGGCCGCCTGCGGCAAGGTGGATCGCCTCGCCACTGAGGTCTTCGGGCGCTGGGGCGGCGACCGGGATCGGAGTGCCACAGGCCCCAAGAGACAGGGCTGCCAACAGACCGACCCAAATTCCAACCTTCATCCTGCCTGCTCCGCCTTTTGTTGCAGGCATCATAGGGGCAATGCGGGCTTTGGAAAAGCCTTGTGGGCCCCGTCGCCGTCTTGTCAGGGCTGATCGCCCGCCCGGGCAATATCGGGCCTGAAGTCCGGTGCCAGCAGCCGATCGAGCATGGGAGACATATCCTCGATCACCTCGGCCACAACATGCACCACCCCGGCATCGCGCTGTAACCGGCCTGTGACGCGCAGCAGGCGCCCGGCAATCACGGCGCGGCGGTAGCGTTCGTACATATTGGCCCATACGACGACATTGGCGACCCCGGTCTCATCCTCCAGCGTCAGGAAGATGACGCCCTTGGCGGTGCCCGGCCGCTGGCGCACCAGAACCAGCCCCGCGACACAGACCCGCGCCCCCGAGGAGGGCTCGTTCAGCCGGGCCGCTGGCAGGGCCGCGGGCGGGCGCGGCCATGTGTTGGGCACGGGGGTGGGTATCAACCAGTCGGACATGGGAACGAATATGGAACATCGGCCGCCAAAAGGCAAGTTGCGGCGTTAGCGTAACATCCTTGCCGCCCCGCCGAAGGGACGGGATGCGGCGGGTGGCGCAGGGGGGTGGAACCTCGCAGCGCCTTGCGCTAGGTAAAGAAAACTCCGGGACTCGAGGGCAAAATGGCAAAGATCACGTATGTCGAATTCGGCGGCAAGGAACACACGTTGGAAGTGGCCAATGGCCTGACCGTGATGGAGGGGGCCCGTGACAATGGCATCCCCGGCATCGAGGCCGATTGCGGCGGTGCATGCGCCTGCTCGACTTGCCATGTCTATGTCGACCCGGCCTGGGTCGACAAGCTGCCGAAGAAGGACGCGATGGAGGCCGATATGCTTGACTTCGCCTGGTCGCCCGATCCGGTCCGTTCGCGCCTGACCTGCCAGCTCAAGGTCACCCCCGCGCTGGAAGGCCTGCGCGTGCAGATGCCGCAAAAGCAGATCTGACCGAGTTGACGAAACCCTGCGCCGGGACGTCCCCCGGTCTTCCGTTTCATTCGTGCCTAAATATCCCACGGGAGGTCTGGAGGGAGTGAAACCCTCCAGATGCCGCCACGCAGGCGCAACTAGTTTGTCTTGCGCGATGGCATGAAGGGCAAAGGCGCCACCGGCACGCCCTCTTGCAGCAGCTTGATCGCCTCTTCGGGCTTGGCCTCGCCGTAGATCGATCGTTCCGGCACGCTGCCCTCATGCATCCTGCGCGCCTCGGCCACGAAGTTCACGCCGACATATTCCGAATTCTCTTCGACCTTGCGCCGCAGTTCCGCCATAGCCTTTTGCGCATCGTTCTGCGGGGCGCTCAACACATCCGAGGTGGCGACACGTGGTGCCATCAGGGCTTTTTCCACCGAAGTGACACCGCAGACCGGGCAAGCAACATAACCCGCCAAGACGAGGCTGTCATAGGCCCCGGCCGACTGGAACCAGCTGTCAAAGCCATGGTCGGCCGTGCATTTCAGCGTATATCGGATCATGTTGGGGTCTGCTGGGGTTCAGGTTAAGACATCGAGTCATAGGCCCGCAGCCAAGGAGTTTCCAGCCCGACTTCAGGTGTACCCAAGGTCAGGTCGCGGCCTTGGTGCGTTTTGTCCGGGCGGCGGGAGCAAGCCAGTCCGGTTCCGTTCCAAGACGGCTCAGCAATTCGCGCAGATCGGTTTCGGCGACCATGCGGGCGGCCTCGGGGGCCGAGAACCATTTGCGGCGCCGTTCCCTGCGTTCGGGAAAGCTGCGCTTCAGGCTTTCAACCCGCAACGGAAAGACCTCAACCGCGCAGGACAGAGACCCCTCGTTGGGCAGGGCCTTGGTGTAGGTGTAGGTGCCGATGGCGACAGGACTGACCTTGCCTTCGACGCCTGCCTCTTCCCAAGCCTCACGGGCCGCGGCGGCATCCGGTCCGCGGTCGGGCATCGGCCAGCCTTTCGGCAAAACCCAGCGTCCCGACTCCCGCGATGTCACCAGCAAAACCTGCGGCTGACCCTTGTGCAGCCGCCAGCACAAGGCCCCCACTTGGCCCGCCGGAACGGCAGAAGCGATTGAAGACTTTGTCGTTCCCTCAATCTGAGAGATGGGTGCTGAAATGGACATCTGTTCCTTTGCCTGCAGTCTTGCTCGCTCGCCCGGAAGCTTTGCGTCCACTCCGGGGCTGTTATCAAAAAATCTTGACATATTTGACCCGCAACACAAGCGCTTACCCTGCAGTTAGTCTTGCAGCCACGTCAGAATTTCGTGAAAAATCATATCACCATCGTCGGCGCCGTGCAGGCTTTGGGCACATGCCTGTGTGAGGGCAGCCTGACGGTCGGCATCAAGGTCGTGCAAGGCCGCCGCCAGCGACTCGGTTGCCCCCACGGTCAGCGCCGCCCCGGCCGTTGCCAAAGTGGCATAGGCGGCGGCAAAGTTGGCTACGGAGGGGCCGTGCAGGATCGCACAGCCATAGCGCGCCGGCTCCCAAGGGGAATGACCGCCACGCGGCGCCAGACCACTTCCGAATTCGAGACTGCCGCCGACATAGCAGGAACCGGCGCGGGCATACCAAAGGTCCATCTCGCCCATCGTATCGGCCAGAAAGACCTCCTCCGCCCCCGGCATCGCCCCGGACGAGCGGCGGGCCATGGTCAGACCCCTTGCCGTGATCAGCGCCGCCACCGCGTCGGCCCGGCGCGGATGGCGCGGTGCAAGAATCAAATGATCGAACCGCGCCCGCGCCGTCCTGAAGGCGTCCAGCACCACCGTTTCCTCGCCCTCATGGGTCGAGGCTGCCAGAAGCACCCGCGTTCTGGTGGCCTGAGGCGGCAGAACGGGCGGCGGCAACCGGCGGATGGCCACGGCCTTGAGGTCACAGACCGGGCGCTGCCGGTCTGGTGGCAGGCCCAAGGCCAACAATCGCTGTGCTGAGGCGGCATCCTGTGCCGAGGCCATCGCCACCACGCCCAAAGCCCCCGCCATGACCGGTTGCAACGCGGTCCAGCCCTGATAGCTGCGCTCCGACATCCGCGCACCGATCAGCGCCACCGGAATGCCCGCCCGCGCGCAAGCGGCAAAGCGGCGCGGATAGATTTCCGCCTCGACGGTCAACAACAGGCGCGGCGCCCAAACCCTCAGCACGCGCGCCAGGGGACCAGGCAGGTCCAAGGGGGCAAAGGCCGCCGTCACACGGGGCAGGTGCCAGCCCTGCACCATGGCCCGCGCCGTGGCGGTGTTGCAGGTGACCAGAACCGACAGGCCGCGATCCTCGGCCAAGAGCCGCTCCAGCACCCAGCGTGCCGAGGCGACCTCGCCATTCGAGGCGCCATGCAGCCAGATCGACTGCCCCTGCGGGGCTTGCAGATAACCCAAGCGCTCGGCCAAGGCCTGCGGCGGTTCGGCCCCTGTGATCCGGCGCCAGACCGCGACGGCCAGCATGACCAAGGGCACCAGAGGCAGCAGAAACCGGATCAAACCCCGCATGAACCCTCCGAAGGATGCTGCTGCTGTTTAGGCCGCAGCTCCGGCCTCGGCAAGGTTACACAATCGGAGGACGCTGGCCGGGCCAATCGGTTGCGTCATGCCATGCCTGTCCCATCGCCAGCACGGCGGAATCGGCCCCGACCGGCCCTGCCAGTTGCATCCCCATCGGCAGGCCATTCGCCCCGAACCCCACCGGCAGCGAGAGGGCGGGCAGGCCGATCAGGCTGATCGGGATCACCACTTCCATCCAGCGGTGGTAGGTGTCCATCTTGCGGTCACCTATGCTTTGCGGCCAGCGCCATTCGACCGGGAAGGGCCAGACTTGCGCCGTGGGCAGGGCCACCGCATCGTAGATACGGAAAAGCCGCGCCATATGGGCATAGTAAGACGAGCGGATGACGCTCGCCTCATAGATCGCCTGCGCCGACAAGGTCTGGCCCTGTTCGATTTCCCAGATCGTCTCGGGCTTCAATTGCGCGCGCTTTGCCGGGTCGACGGAGCGGTCGCGGAAGCTGTTGGCATTCAGCATCGCCCGCAGCGTCACCCAGGCATGCCAGAGCTGCTCTGCCGGGAACGGCGGCGCTATCGGTTCGACCACCGCCCCCATTTCTTCCATCTGGCGCAGCGCGGCCTGACAAAGGTCCAATATTCCCGGCTCCATCGCATAGGCCCCGCCCCAGTCGGCGGCCCAGGCGATGCGTTTGCCTTTCAGACTTGCGCCTTGCAGGCCCGTGACGTAGTCGCCTGCGGGCCGGTCGAACGGGACCTCCGGGTTGGGGCCGGCCTGTACCTGCAGCAGGCGGGCGATGTCCTCGATGGTGCGGCCCATGGGGCCCTCGGTCGACAGCGTGGCCAGATGGGTGTCACCCATGGCATCCGCCGGCACGAGGCCCCAGGAAGGACGAAAGCCGTATACGTTGCAGAACGCCGCCGGGTTGCGCAGGGACCCCATCATGTCAGAGCCATCCGCCACCGGCAGCAGCCGCGCCGCCAGCGCCGCCGCAGCCCCGCCCGACGATCCCCCGGGCGTGCGGGTCCGGTCATAGGGGTTGCGCGTCGGCCCGAAGACCGGATTGAACGTATGGCTGCCGTGGCCCCATTCTGGCGCATTGGTCTTGCCGATGAAGATCGCCCCCGCAGCGCGCATCCGCGCGGCCAGCAGATCATCCTTAACCGGAACGAAATCCTTGAAGATCGCCGAGCCCCAAGTCGTGCGCAACCCCTTGGTCGCGCACAGATCCTTGACCGCAAAGGGCATCCCGTGCAGCCATCCCGCAGGCTTTGTATCATCTGCCGCAATCGCCTGCGCCATCAGATCATCGCCCTCGCGCAACGACACGATGGCATTGAGGTCGGGATTCACCGCAGCAATCCGCGCGAGATAGCTCGCCATCACCTCGGAAGGTGCCACTTTTCGCGCTGCCATCAGCCGCGCCAGATCGGAAGCCGAGTGCTGCCACAGGTCCATGTGCTTTGTGTCCAAATTGTCTGGGGAGTTTGTCAGGAGGGCCGACGGCCCTCCCGACGCGGTGCGGGGCTGGGGGGGGTGTATGCCCTCCCCCCGTTCTGCGCCGTTACTTTTGCAGTTCGGTCCAGATCGCGGTGATATAGTCCTGCGCCTTGCCGGAGCAGCCCAAGAGGAAGTGACCCTTGTCCTTGAACTCGGCCGGGATGACGATTTCCGGCGCGTCCTTCATGTCGGCGGGCATGAAAGCCTCGGACCCGGAAATCCCGTTCGCATAGCGCGCGAAGGCGGAAATCAGGGCGGCATTTTCAGGCTCGGCGATGAAGTTCAGGAATTTGTAGGCGTTGTCGACGTTCTTGGCGTCTTTCAAAAGGGCAACCTGATCCATCCACAGCGGGAAGCCTTCCTTCGGGTAGCCGTATTTCACGTCAGGGTTCGCCAGACGGGCGCGGAAGATGGCACCGTTCCAGTACAGCGACGCCACAACGTCATTGCTCGACATCTTTTCGGTCATGCCGTAATCCATCGAGACCCATTTCGGCTTCGCTTCAAGCAGTTTGTCGCGGACCTTCTTCATCAGCACCGGATCGTCCGAGCAGGGCTGACCGCCCTCATACATCGTGGCCAGTGCCAGCACGTCGTTCATTTCCGGCGTCACGTTGACTTTGCCCACCAGTTCCGGCGGCGGGTCAAGGAAGATCGCCGAAGTGTTGATGTCGCCCGAGTAGGTCTTCTGGTTCACCGCCATGCCGGTGGTGCCCCACTGCCACGGAATCGTATAGGCGCGACCCGGATCATAGGCCACGCCCATCCATTCGGGGGCGATGTTCTTGTGGTTGGGGATCTTGGTCAGATCCAGCGGCACGATCAGGTCTTTTTGCACGTAGATCTGCACGAAGTTGGCTGAGGGCACCACGAGATCAAAGCCCGAGCCGCCGGCCTCGACCTTGGCCAGGGCGGTGTCGTTGCTGTCGTAGTCGGTCACCGTGACCTTGATGCCGGTTTCGGCCTCGAATTTCTTCAGCAGTTCGGGGTTGGTATAGTCGCCCCAGTTGTACAGCTGCAATTCGCCGCCGTCCGCATGGGCAAGCCCAGCGGTGGCCAGAATCAGGGCCACGGTGGACAATATCTTCTTCATGTCGTCAGTCTCCCGGTTGGTTGTCGTTCTTCTCAGTCCTTCTTGCGTGTCAGCAGGAAGAATAGCGTCAGCAGGGCCACTGTCAGCGCCAGAAGCACCGTCGAAATGGCGTTGATTTCGGCTGTCACCTGCCTGCGGATCTGACCCAGCATGTAGGTGGGCAAAGTGTCCTGTCCCGCCGATTTGACGAAAACCGTGATGACCACATCGTCGAGCGAGGTCACGAAGGCCAGCATCATCCCCGCGAAGATCCCCGGCAATAACAGGGGCAAGGTCACGAAGCGGAAAGTTTGCCAACTTGAGGCGTAAAGGTCAGAAGCGGCGGTTTCCAGCGTAAGGTCCATGCCCTCCAGCCGTGCGCGGATCGGCAGATAGGCGAAGGGAATGCAAAAGGCCGCGTGGGCGGCAATCAGATAGCCCATGCCCGCGTAACCCGTGGCTTGCTTGATCATGGCGAAGAAGATCAGCAGGGCCACCGCCGAGACGATTTCCGGCACCATCAAAGGCTGGTTGATCATCACATAGATGAAGGTCTGCCCCTTGAAGGCCGCCCGTCGCGTCGTGCCAAGTGCTGCAAGTGTGGCCAGAAGCGTCGAGATCACCGCCGCCGACAAGGCGAGGTAGAGCGAGCGGATCGTGGCATCCTTGACCGCATCATTCGCCCAAGCCACGGCATACCATTGCAGGGAAAATCCCTCCCACGAGGCGACCGATTTGCCGGCGTTGAAGGAATAGACCACAAGCATGCCGATCGGCAGATACAGCGCCACGAAGACACCGATCGCGATCGCATTGAAGCCCGGAAGCCGCGACAGAACAAAGCCCTTACTGGCCATGTGTCGTCTCCCGGTTGGCATGGCGGACATAGACGAGAAGCGCGCCTGTCACGATGAACAGCAGTGTGACCGACAATGACGCGCCCAGCGGCCAGTTGCGACCTTGCCCGAATTGCAGTTCGATGAAGTTTCCGATCATCATGTTCTTGCCACCGCCCAGCAGGCGCGGCGTCACATAGGCCCCCAGCGAGGGCACAAAGACGAGGATGGATCCCGCAATGATCCCCGGCTTGACGATGGGCACGATCACCTTGCGCAAGACCTGAAACGGGCTGGCATAAAGGTCATAGGCCGCCTCCAGCAGCCGCATGTCGAAGCGGTCCAGCGAAGCAAACAGCGGCAGCACCATGAGCGGCAGATAAACATAGGTCATGCCGATGAAGACGGCGGTGTCGGTGTAGATCATCTCCAAGGGTTTTGAAATGATGTGCAGTTTCAACAGGATCGTATTCAGCAGACCCTCTTTCCGGATGATTTCGTTGATCGCGAAGGTACGGATCAGCAGATTGGTCCAGAACGGGATGGTGATCAGGAACAACCACAAGGCACGGGCCTTGGGGGCGCGGGTGGCGATGAACCACGAGGTCGGAAAGCCCACCACGAAGGTGAAAACCGTGGTCAACATCGAAAGCTTGACTGAGCGCCAGAAGATCGTCAGGTTCGCATCCGCCCAGGCGAGAGTGCCGTCAAAGACGTCCTTGGTGAACAGAATGCCCTGCCACGCCTCCAGCGAAAAGCCCCAGGCGACGCCGTTGAAATCTCCCTGCGGCATGAAGGAATAGGCCACGACAATGGCCAGCGGCCCCACGGCGGCGATCGTTAGCAGCACCAAGGCCGGGGCCGACAACAGCCAACCGTTGCGGGTGGATTGGGTGATCTGGGCTTGTTCGGCCGGGCTCATTCAGTCCTCCAGAACTTGAATGGCTTCTGGCACGAAGCGCAGGCCGACCGATTGCCCCACAGCAAGCCCGGCGTCGCCCGAGGCAGGGCTTTGCAGGCGGGCCACGACTTCCGTGCCATCCAGCAGCGCGGCATGGCAATGAGTGTCGGTGCCGAAATAGACGAGATTGGTGATCTTGGCAGGCAGGGCATCCGCCTCGGTCTCGGCCACGAGGCGGACCTGTTCGGGGCGTATGGTCAAGGTCACGCGGGCGGCATTCGATGCCGGGGCCGCTATCTTGATGCCGCAGTCCAGCCGGTAACGGTCGCCGTCGCGGGACGCGGGCAGGAAGTTGGTCTCTCCGATGAAGGATGCCACGAAGCGATTGACCGGGTGGTTGTAGATTTCCTTGGGCGGACCCACCTGCTGCAGCTTGCCCGCAGACATGACGCCGATGCGGTCGGACATGGTCAGGGCCTCTTCCTGATCGTGGGTCACGAAAATGAAGGTGATGCCGGTCTCAAGCTGCAGCCGCTTCAACTCGATCTGCATTTCCTTGCGCAGTTTCAGATCAAGCGCCGAGAGCGGTTCGTCCAGCAGCAAGACCTTGGGCGAAGGTGCCAGAGCGCGGGCCAGCGCCACGCGCTGTTGCTGGCCTCCGGAAAGCTGGCTGGTCTTGCGGTTGGCCATGGCTTCCAGCTTCACCAGTGCCAGCATGCGGGCGGTGGTGGCCTGCACCTCGGACTTGGGGCGGCCCAGCATCTCCAACCCAAAGCCGATGTTCTGCGCGACAGTCAGGTGCGGAAAAAGCGCATAGCTTTGAAACACCGTGTTCACCGGGCGCTTGTTGGGCGGGAGGGTGGTGATGTCGGCACCTTCCAGCAGGATCGTGCCGCCCGAAGGCATCTCGAACCCTGCGATCAGGCGCAATAGCGTGGTCTTGCCGCAGCCGGAAGGGCCAAGCAGAGTGAAGAACTCGCCTTTCCGGATCTGGACCGAGACATCATCCAACGCACGGACGGCGGTGTCGGCATGCCCAAAGGCTTTGACGACGTTCCTGGCTTCGACGGCGATGGTTTGGGTCACCGCTCACTCCCTGTATGTTTTGATCATGTTGCGCGGGGGAAAGCGACGCTTGCAAATGATTCCTTGACCTTATGCCACATGCGTCGGGCGGCGCGCAGCCCAAGGTTGTGCCAGTTCCAGTTCGGCGCATAAAGCGACTAATTCTTCATCGTTCCCATAGGGGGCAGCAAGGTGAATGCCGATCGGCAGGCCACCGGCTGATTGGCCCAAGGGGATTGAGGCGGCAGGCTGGCCCGAGGCGTTGAAAATGGCGCAGAAGGGGGAATAGGCGAAAACCCCTTGCGGGCCAATGCGATACCCGAGGTAATCGGCGGTGTCATGCGAGAAGCGGCCGACCTTGGCCGGGGGTTCGGCCAAGGTTGCCGACAAGAGGATGTCATAGGCTGAAAAAGCGGCAGCCATTTGGCGGCCAAAGGCGTGAATTTCACCAACTGCCTCCAGATAGCGCAATGGCGACAGGGTTTCGGCATAGGCGGTGGCCCCCCGGCTGACGCCTTCGACCAGATCGTCGGTCAGAGGGCGGCCCTTCAAGCCATTACGGACCGACAGCGCGGTGCCCATGGCCACGATATCTGTCCAGGCCCGCATCATCATCGGCACGTCGGCGTCGGGTAGGGCGGGGGTGACAAGGTGGCCAAGGTTTTCCAGCAGGCGTCCGGTGGCGCGGACGGCCTCGGCCACCTCGGGGTGAATTGGGGTGCCGGTGAAAGTTGTGTCGCAGATCGCCACGCGCAAGCGGCGCGGTGGGCGGCTGATGGCGTCGGCATGACTTTTCAACAGGGTTGGGGCGGAATAGGGCGCGCCAAGATCGGGGCCGGAGCAGGCATCCAGCATCCGGGCCGTGTCGCGCACCGAGCGGGTCAGGAAACCGTCAATCGACATGCCGGCCCAGCCTTCGCCGGAATAGGGTCCATCGGGCAGGCGGGCGCGGGTGGGCTTGAAGCCGAAGAGCCCGCAAGACGATGCGGGGATCCGCACCGATCCGCCGCCATCCGAGCCATGGGCAAAGGGCACGATCCCCGCTGCAACAGCAGCACCGGCCCCACCGGACGACCCGCCCGAGGTGTGGTCAAGGTGCCACGGATTGCGCGTCGGTCCGCCGTAAACGGCGCTTTCGGTCGCAGCGCCAATGCCGCTCTCGGGGCTGGTGGTGCGGCCGAAGGTGACCACGCCTGTGCTTGCCATACGGTCATAAATGGCGCTGTTGGCCTTGTAGACGGTATCGGCGAAGAGACGTGAGCCGTTGTGCGAGGGATAGTCCACCGCCTCGCAGCCAAGGTCTTTCAGCAGGAAGGGCAGGCCCCGGAACGGTCCGCGGGGCAGGCCTGCGGCGATGGCGCTGCGCGCGGCGGTTTCCTGCAGCAGAACCACGGCGTTCAACGCAGGGTTCAGCGCGGCGACCTTGGCCAAGGCTGCGTCCAGAAGTTCGCCGGGCGTGACCTGTCCGGAGGCCACATCGGCAGCCAGTCCCGTGGCATCCTGTGCCAGAAAGTCGATCATCCCAAGCTCTCCTTTTGCATTTGTGCCGATGGTGGTCCGAGCGAGGCGACGCCGTCCGGCCCACTTGCGCCCCGGCCATGTCGCATTCAGGACTTGGCGAGGTCAACCGGTCCGGGTGTATCGGGCGGCAAGTCGGGTTTTGCCTTAACCCTGCGCGCGCCACAGACTGCTGCGAAGGGCAGGAGCACCCGCGCCAGACCCTCAACCGACAGGGGTTTGTCGACTTGGCCGTCAAAGCGCGGACCGCTGCCATCGTTCAAGATCGGTGCGCCGGAATCGGCGGACATGGCGATCACCGGCAAACCGGCCGAAGCCCCTTGCAACGCCCTGATCCGGCGCAGGGTTTCGACGCCGTCCATCTCTGGCATCAACAGGTCCAACAAGACGATATGCGGCGGACGTGGGCCGCTGATCTGGGCCAAGGCCTGCGCTCCGCTGTCGGCTTCGACCGGTTGCGCACCGAGCAGGCGCAGGTAGGTGCCCGCCACCAGACGGTTGGTGGCGATGTCATCGACAACCAGAACCCGCACCCCCGCCAAAGTGGTCCCGGCAATCGGCTCGGGCTCAGGCAGGGCCTCCTTGGTCACGGTCTCGACGCCCAGCGTCAGCAGGAACTGAGCGCCCGAGACCGATGGGAGCAAGGTCAGATCCCCGCCCATCCGGCGTGCCAGCGTGCGGGCGATCGACATGCCAAGCCCGGTGCCCGGGACATTGAGTTGGCCACGGTAGAAGGGTTCGAAGATCTTCTCGCGCAGGTCTTCGGGCACGCCGGGGCCGCTGTCGGCCACCTTGATGGCCAGCACGCCGGGCTGATGTTCGTAGGCGTAGACGGAAATCAGCCCGGCCTGCGTGTGCTTGACCGCATTGGACAGGATGTTGGACAGGCATTGCCGCAACCTTTGGCCATCCAGCCTTGCGTGGTGCGGCACGCTGTCGTGGATCGTGATGCGCAAGGTCAGTCCGGCGTCCTCGACCTGCTGGCGGAACATGGCGACTGTTGCGGCAATTTCGGCCCGTAGGTCCAGCGCCTTCGGGCGGATCGGCAATTGACCGGCCTGCACGGCGGACAGATCAAGAATGTCATCCAGCATGACCGCCAGCCCGCGCGCCGATTGAACCAGAATGGCCATTCTTTCCCGGCTCTCCACCGTCCCGGCCTGCGTCAGTTCGGCATTGCCCATGCCGAGGATCGCATTCAGGGGCGTGCGCAATTCATGGCTCATCTGCGCCAGAAAGCGTGACTTGGCTTGATCGGCCGCCCGCGCCGCAATGCTTTCGCGCAGCGTCTCGTCATGCAGACGGTGGACCGACACCATGGTGACCAAGGCGAAGTAGGCGGCCGCCACGATGCAGAGGGTGGAAATCAGCAATCCGATCGTGTGTCCGCTTTCCAGCCAGTACCAGCTGTTGCCCAGTGCTGCGGCGAGCGTCGTCACGCCTGTGCCGGTCAGCGCCAGTGGAAGGTGAACCGTCCGCACGGTTGTTATGTGGATCAGCGAAGCCATCGTCATGCCAATGGCATAGGATTTTGCCATCGGGTCGGGAAGTTGCCAGCACAGCACGGGAACCGCGCAATAAAGCGCCTGTGCCACTACGAAGCCCGTCAGCATCCAGAAATAGCGCTGCGGCTGGCGCGGCGGATCCAGCCGCTTCATCAGCCGGAAGCCCGCGATCTCGGCTCCTGTGTCAAGGATGAACAAAAGCAGGCACAGCCAAAGCGGCAGAAAGGCGGCGGGGACCATGAAGGCCACAAAGGACAGAACCCGGCGGTCCGTCTCCATCCCGGAGATAACCGAAAACTGCCGAGCAACCTCTTCGCGGGTTTGCCGTTGGGCAAACCGCTGAAAGAAGGCGACGATGGGGAACGGTTGCGGTTTGGGCATGTTTTGGAATTTAAGGCCATTCTGTCAAGAAAGGATCAAACAGGTCTCCGGTTTCAGGACTTGGGGGGCTTGACGGCGATTTCCTGCCAGAATTTGCCATCCGGACCGAAAAGCAGGATGCGGCTGTCGGTTGTGACCACGGCGACCCAGCCCGTGCCCATGGTGACTGCCGCGGCCATGGCTCCGGCTGGCATTTGCAGGACCGTCGGAACCGTCGGATGCGCACTTGGTATGGGCAAGCGAGTGACAAGCACCCAAACCACAGTTAAGACGCCACCGATCAGGGTGACAGTCAGGGTCATGACCAACGCCTTCAGCCAACGCAACGATGGCGGCAACGTCTCGTGATCTTCAGGAGTTACGGCCATGGTCCCCTCTTATGCTGCCGACGACCTGCCCGAGGACGATGCCATCTTCGTAGCCATCCCCTTCGGCGCGCCTGCCCGTCTTGATAAGGCGCTTGCCGTGCTTGTGCCAGAGGATGCTGCCCTATCGCGTAGCAGGCTGGCGCGGATGATCGACGAGGGCGCGGTCAGCCGGGACGGCGAGGTGCAGCGCGACGGCAAGGCCAAGGTGACCGAGGGTGAGGTCTACCGCATTCAGCTGGACCCGCCGGAAGATGTCGAGACGCTGGCCGAAGACATTCCTCTTTCCGTGATCTGGGAAGATGGCGATCTGATCGTGATCGACAAACCCGCTGGCATGGTTGTCCACCCCGCCCCCGGCAGCCCGCGCGGTACCTTGGTCAACGCTTTGCTGCATCATTGCGGCGATACGCTGTCGGGCATCGGGGGCGAGCGCCGACCGGGCATCGTGCACCGCATCGACAAGGACACCACCGGCCTGCTCGTCGTCGCCAAATCCGACCGGGCGCATCACGGACTGGCCAAGCAGTTCGAGGAACACACCGTCGATCGCCGCTACGTGGCGGTGGTGAACGGGGTACCGCAGGCGGGCGATCCGCGTTTGCGCGGGTTGCGCGGCATCTCGGTCGAGGCCGGTGGCATCATCCGCATCGCCACCGAACTCGCCCGCCACAGGACCGACCGTCAGCGCCAGGCGGTGGTCTGGGACGGAGTGGGCCGTCATGCCGTGACGCGCGTCCGGGTGATGGAGAGTTACCAAAGCGGGGCAGCCTTGGTGGAATGCTGGCTGGAAACCGGACGGACCCATCAAATCCGCGTGCATATGGCCTATGCCGGGCATGGATTGATCGGTGATCCGACTTACGGCGGTACAAGGCGTCTGGCGCCGAAGGTTTTCGGTGATGCGGCGGAATTGGCCAACAGCTTCCCGCGTCAGGCCCTGCATGCCGCGACCTTGGGCTTTGACCATCCGGTCACCGGGGAAAAGCTCAGCTTCGCCTCACCCTTACCCACCGATCTTGCCGGTTTGGTGGCGGCTTTGCGCGACGCTGGTTGAACCTGGCGCACCTTTATCGCGCGAAAACGCGCAGAAATCCCGCTGGAAAGACGACGGAAACGGGTTCACGCTTCGTTAACTCTGACATGATTAAGTCGCCGCGCGTTTTGAACACTTGCAGGTTAGGGCGGGGCTTGAACCTTCATGGTTGGGTTCCTACTTGATGAAGCCATGTTCCGGGGGCGCATCCGCACCGGAGTATAACAGGGGGCGTCGAATATGAGCACCTATGCAAATCTGCCGGCACCAAGCCCAGAGCAAGGGCTGAACCGGTATATGCAGGAAATCCGGAAGTTCCCGCTGTTGGAACCGGAAGAAGAATACATGCTGGCCAAGCGCTGGGTCGATCATCAGGACACCCAGGCGGCGCACAAGATGGTGACCTCTCACCTTCGCTTGGCGGCCAAGATCGCAATGGGCTACCGCGGATATGGGTTGCCGCAGGCCGAGGTGATTTCGGAAGCCAATGTCGGCCTGATGCAGGCGGTCAAGCGCTTTGATCCGGAACGTGGATTTCGGCTGGCCACCTATGCGATGTGGTGGATCCGCGCTTCGATTCAGGAATATATCCTGCGATCCTGGTCCTTGGTGAAGCTTGGCACGACCTCGGCCCAGAAAAAGCTGTTCTTCAACCTGCGCAAGGCCAAGGCCAAGGTCGGCGCGCTGGAGGAGGGCGATCTGCGCCCGGAAAACCTCGCCCAGATCGCCAAGGAACTGTCGGTGTCCGAAGCGGAAGTCACGGCGATGAACCGGCGTCTGTCCGGCGGCGATGCCTCGTTGAATGCGACCGTGGGGTCGGATGGCGAAGGCACGACGCAGTGGCAGGACTGGCTGGAGGATGAGGACTCTGATCAGGCCGGCGACTATGCCGAAAAGAACGAGTTCGACACCCGACTGGCGCTTTTGACCAAGGCGATGGACGCGCTGAATGAGCGGGAACGCGATGTGCTGACCAAGCGCCGTCTGGCCGAGACGCCGATCACGCTGGAAGAGTTGTCCGAAAGCTACAAGGTCAGCCGCGAACGCATCCGCCAGATCGAGGTGCGCGCCTTTGAAAAGCTGCAGGAACGCATGCGCGAACTTGCCCGAGGCAAGGGCATGGTCGTCCCCGCCTAAGCGACACTGATGATCAAGACAGATTGTGGCCCAAAGACCCATCGCTGGGCCACGATCTGAAGATCAAGCGGCGCGCTTTCTCCGCAGGGCGGCCAAGCCACCAAAAGCCGACAACAGCAGAAGCCCGCCGGCTGGCAGCGGTACTGCGGACAGCGAGTACCTGGAAGGGTCAAAGTCCTCTAAGATAGCGCCGAACGCAAGACCTGTGGTGTAAGTGGGTACGCTGTAGAATCCGGAGAAATTGCCCGGAATGAATGCGAAACCATCGAAGCACGTTCCGTCGATGCAGGCAAGCAGATCATTGTTCGCACCCGTCAAGGAGAGTTGTGCCGCTTTGCTCAGACCGAAGAAATAGTTGGTTGAGGACGTTACGTAACCCAATGCCGGGCCGGCGACACCATCGAAGGCGGCATTGAGAACGGCGGTGACGAACACGGTATCGCCGTCAGCCTGCAAATTGCCCTTGATCGTTGCCGTCAAAAGACCGCCGTTCGAGTCTTCATAGCTCATGTGGTAAGTTGCTGCTTCCGCGGCAATTGACGAAAGCGCCAAAATCGCGGCGCATGATGCCGCCCGTACAATCGTGGAAATCATGTTTCATCCTGTCCTGGTTGGCAATGTTGCGCCGGTTGTGTGCGGCGGACAGGGTAAACCTAAAACATGGGCGCCCGCAGAATCCAATAGAATCATCTGAAAACTGTCCTCAGTCAGGAAACTATCCTGACCCGCAGACCGAACGCTGGCGATCGCAAGCCGAGGCCTCCACCCTCTAGGAAAGGTTGCACCCGAACCATCCGCCGCGTATCACCCCGGTCAGGACAGGAGACCGCAGATGAACATGCTCGACACCTTCATCAAGCCGATGCACCCTGAGGGGCGCAAATTCGTGGCAGTCTTCGCTGCAGTCACCGTGGTCCTGTTCTGGCTCTGGGTGCCTTTGGGCTGGATCGGCGTTGGCCTGACGGTCTGGTGCTATTACTTCTTCCGCGATCCCATGCGCGCCGTGCCTTTGGCAGACAATCTGATCCTGAGCCCGGCAGATGGCATCATCTCGCTGATCGAACCCGCCGTGCCGCCCGCAGAACTGGGCATGGGGCCGCAGCCGCTGACCCGGGTTTCGGTCTTCATGTCGGTGTTCAACTGCCACGTGAACCGCATGCCGGTCGGCGGCAAGATCGACGCCATCGCCTACCGCCCCGGCACCTTCGTCAACGCCTCGCTCGACAAGGCGTCGGAAGATAACGAGCGCAATGCCGTGCTGATCTCGATGGCCGATGGCACGCGGGTGGCGGTGGTGCAGATCGCCGGGCTGATCGCACGGCGCATCGTGTGCTTCACCAAGCCGGGCGCGCAACTGCGTGCGGGGGATCGCTTTGGCCTGATCCGCTTCGGCTCTCGGCTGGACGTCTACCTGCCGCCGGGCGTGGCGCCGATTGTCGCGCTGGGCCAGACCATGATCGCGGGTGAAAGCATCATCGCCGATCTGACCTCGCAATCCCCCGCCCGCCTTGCCCGGAGAGAGTGACATGCCGGACACGCCGCGTCAGTCAGAACTTCATCTGGTGCAGCTTCTGCCCAATCTGATGACGATTTCGGCCATGTGCTCGGGGCTGACGGGGATCCGTTTCGCAGTGTTGGATCAGTTTACGGCGGCGGTCGGGATGATTCTGCTGGCGGCGGTGCTGGACGGTCTTGATGGAAGGGTGGCGCGGCTGTTGCGCAGCGAAAGCGAAATTGGCGCGGAACTGGATTCGCTCGTCGATTTCGTGAACTTCGGCGTGGCGCCGGGCCTGGTCATCTATCTTTGGGGACTGCATGGCGTGCAGAGCGGCGGCTGGATTGCCACGCTGGTCTATGCGACCTGCTGCCTGCTGCGGTTGGCGCGGTTCAACATCGGCAACCGGATGCTGATGGACAAATCGGCTGACACCACCGGCGAGAAGCCGACTGGCACCTTCACCGGCGTCCCCTCTCCTGCAGGGGCCATGCTGGCGATGCTGCCGATCTATGTTTCGTTCATGCTGCCTTCGGCGCCGCATATCCCGGCCCCGCTGTTGGCCATCTGGATGGTGCTGGTCGGGGGGCTGATGATCAGCCGAATTCCCACACCCTCGTTCAAGTCCGTCACGGTCTATGCCGAGAATGTGCGCTTCGTCATCGTGGGTTTTGTGGTGCTGGTGGCCGCCCTCCTGACCTTCCCATGGGAAACCATGGTGGTCATCGACCTTGGCTACATCGCCATCGTGCTGAAGTCCGTGTGGCTATTTCGCAAAAGCCGCAAGGGTTTGCGCGAGCTTTGACCATATGGCCCTTGCCGCTTGCGCGCGTTCTTTCTAGCGTGACCGGCAACCTCGGGAGGATACGGTGATGTCAGAAGTGAAATGGGGCGTTCTGGGCGCGGCCAAATTTGCGCGGGAGCATATGGCCCCAGCGATCCACGCCGCCCGGGGCGCGCAGCTTTATGCCCTGGCCACGCATTCGACGGAAAAGGCCGCTCCCTTCGTCGAGTTTGCCCCGGGTCTGAAGGTGCATGACACCTATGACGCGCTATTGGCCGACCCGGAGGTCGAGGCCGTTTACATCCCGCTGCCCAACCACCTTCATGTCGTCTGGACGCTGAAAGCCTTGGCGGCGGGCAAGCACGTGCTGACCGAAAAGCCGATTGCCATGCACGCGCGCGAGGTGGATCAGATCATCCACGCCCGCGACGCGGCGAAAAAACTGGCAGCCGAGGCCTATATGATCGTCTTCCACCCGCAATGGCAGCGCGCCAAGCAACTGGTCGAGGAAGGGGCGATCGGCAAGGTCACCCATGTTGACGCCGCGTTCTCCTACGACAACCGCAGCGACCTGACCAACATCCGCAACCGCGCCGATGCGGGCGGCGGTGGCATCCGGGACATCGGCGTTTACACCTATGGCTCGGTGCGTTTCGTGACCGGGGCGGAGCCTGTGGAACTGCAAAGCAGGATCCGGCGCGAGAATGGCGTCGATGTCTGGGCGCAGGTCACCTCGGTGATGGGCGGGCCCTTGGGGCGGTTCACTTATTCCGCCATGACTTCGATGCGGCTCTTCAACCGGCAGGAAGTGGTGTTTCAGGGCGACAGGGGCATGATCCGCGTGGCCAACGCGCCCTTCAACGCGGGCGTGCATGATCAGGCACAACTGGAACTGCACCAGCCGGGGAACAAGGTCACGATCGAACGCTTCCCCGGCGTAAACCAGTACAAGCTGCAGGTCGAGGCCTTCAGCAAATCGGTCCGAGACGGCGTGCCCTATCCCTGCCCGCTGGAATTCGTGCGGGGCACTCAAGCCATGATCGACCGCGTGTTCCAGATGGAAGGTACCGTCACTCTTTAAGGCGACGCGGTCGGGCGGGTATGAATTAATCGCCCGGATGCCGGGCCACGGACCTGAAACCGTGGCCTGCGATGCCTATGTGTTGACCATGTCCAACCCTGGAGGATGACATGTCTGACACCAACATTCCCGTGACCCGCGACTCCCTGTGGCTTCGGCTTTTGTGGATGGTGTTCATCGGCGCCCTGATGAGCGTGGCGCAGTCAGTGCTGGGCCTTATGGCGGTCATCCAGTTGATCATCATGGCATTGAACAAAGCGAAGCCGAATGCCGAGATTGCTGCATTTGGCAAGCGTATGGGCATGTGGCTGGGCAAGGCCACCCAGTTTCTGACGGCAACTTCAGAGCAAAAGCCCTGGCCCTGGTCGCCGCTGGATTGACCCGCGGTCTTGTCGCAGATCAATGCCGGACCTGAGCCGTTCTGCGACAATGGCCCGATCTGATGTAGGAGGATGCCATGAAAAAGCTGCGGACCCTTTATCTGATCGCCTCGGAAGATGGCTTTCGGTTGTTGCATACCCACGATCCTGATCTTGCAGAGATCGAGGTGAAGGCGGCGGGTGATTTCTCCGATGTGGCCTACAGCTATCCCAGCGAACAAAGCCACAACCACGGCGGCCCCGGTGCGCCCGGCTTCGACACCGGCGCCCCGGCGAACAGGGTCGAGCAGGAACGCATCCGTTTCGCCCGCCACATCGTGGCCGCATTGCAGACCGAATGGGCCAAGGGCGTCCATGACCGCATCGTGATCTCTGTCGGGCCAAAGATGCTCGGCCAGTTGCGTGATGAAATGCCCAAAGCCCTGCACGCCCATGTCGCGGCAGAGTTGCACAAGGACCTGATGAAGGTCCCCGCGCATGAGATGGCGTCCCACTTCAGGGAAGTGTCAGAGGCTTAGAGGGGTTTACTCCTCCATCGCCTCCAACTCGTCAATGAAGCCGGCAATCATCGACAGCCCGCGATCCCAGAACTTGGGGTCGCTGGCGTCGAGGCCGAAGGGGGCCAGCAACTCTTTGTGGTGCTTAGAGCCTCCGGCTTTCAGCATGTCGAAATACTTGTCCTCAAAGCCCGGCAGACCCTCGGCATAGGTGGCGTAAAGCGCGTTCACAAGACCGTCGCCGAAGGCATAGGCATAGACGTAGAAGGGCGAATGGATGAAGTGCGGGATATAGGACCAGAAGGTCTCGTAGCCCTCCATGAACTCGAACACCGGGCCGAGCGATTGGGCCTGCACCGACATCCACAGCGCGTTGATTCCGTCTGGCGTCAACTCGCCATCGGCGCGGGCGGCGTGGAGTTTGCATTCGAAGTCGTAGAAGGCGATCTGGCGGACGACCGTGTTGATCATGTCCTCGACTTTGCCGGCGAGCAGGGTCTTGCGCTCGGCCGGGGTCTTGGCTTGGTCCAGAAGCTTGCGAAAGGTCAGCATTTCGCCGAACACGCTGGCTGTTTCAGCCAGGGTCAGCGGGGTTGAGGAGAGGAGTTCGCCTTGCCCCGCTGCCAGCACTTGGTGAACACCGTGGCCGAGTTCATGCGCCAACGTCATCACGTCGCGCGGTTTGCCCAAGTAGTTCAGCATGACATAGGGGTGCACCGTGGTGACGGTCGGGTGCGCGAAGGCCCCCGGTGCCTTGCCCGGCTTCACGCCTGCGTCGATCCAGCCCTTGGTGAAGAAGGGGGCCGCGATCTCGGCCATGCGCGGATCGAAGGCGGCATAGGCGGATTGCACTGTCTCTACCGCTTCATCCCAACCCACCAGACGCGGGGTTTCGATGGGAAGGGGCGCGTTGCGGTCCCAGACTTGCAGCTTGTCCAGACCCATCCATTTGGCCTTCAGCTTGTAGTAGCGGTGCGACAGCTTCGGATAGGCCGCGACGACGGCATTGCGCAGCGCCTCCACCACTTCCGGCTCGACATGATTGGCGAGGTGGCGGCCGGCCTGCGGCGACGGCATCTTGCGCCAGCGGTCGTGGATTTCCTTTTCCTTGGCCAAGGTATTGTGGACCCGCGCGAAGAGTTTCACGTTCTTTTCAAATACCTCCGCCAGTGCATGCGCCGCAGCCTCGCGCTTGGAGCGGTCCGAGTCGGTCAAGAAATTCAGCGTGGCTTCCAGCGAAAGCTCTTCCGGCTCGCCCGCGACCTTGAACATCAGGCCGGCCATCGTCTCGTCGAACAGCTTGTTCCACGCGGACGCGCCCACGACAGAGGTGTCGTGCAGGAACTGTTCCATCTCATCGGACAACTGGTGCGGGCGCATGGCGCGCATGCGGTCGAAGACGGGTTTGTAGCGGGCAAGGGCGGGGTTTTGGGCCAGAAGCCTGGCCAGATCGTCATCCTCCAGCCGGTTGAATTCCAGCGAGAAGAACACGAGCGAGGCGGTGAAGTCGGTGATCTGGCCCTCGGCATCGGCCATGAACTTGGCGCGGTCGCTATCGAGCGTGTTCTGATAGTATCGCAGGCCCGCGTAGGACATGACGCGGCCGCCAGTGGTCTCGATCCGCTCATAGGTCTGCACGCAATCAAGCAGCGCATCGGCGGAGAGGGTGGCCAGCTTGCCCTGATAGCTGGCGGCAAAGCCCGCGCAGGATTGCTTGAGCCAAGACATGTCGCGCGCGAATTCGGGGCAGTCGGGGCCGGGGTACAGATCGGTCAGGTCCCAGTCGGGCAAGTCGCCGAACGCGCCGGCGGAACCGCCGGCATGTGCATCGTGGCGGCGGGCATCAAGAAGCGGGCGGATTGGAGTGAACATAGCGACCTCGTTTGGCTTTGGTTCTATGTAGGGGTGCTGGACCGGAATTGAAACGGGGTTTTATGTGGCCAGCCGCCGGAGGTTTCACACTCCCGGACCCCCGTGGGGTATTCGCGGCTCGGTGAAGGGGGGGGCTATTTGACGGCGTCGAGCGGGGTGGCGCGGTCGGGGGTGAGGCTGGGGTGCCATGCGATGAGGCGAGGGGAGACAAGATCGACGCCGGATTTGCGGCGGGTGTTCGGGGTTGTGCCATCGTAGGCCAGTTCGAAGACCTGGGCAGGGGTAACCTGACGGAGCGGGCCGAAGCGGTCGGTGGTGTGGGCTTTGGCCCAGGCGAGGATCGCGGGCGTCTCGGGCAGGGTGAGTTTCAGACGGGTCAGCGGGACAAGGGCGTTGCCGTGGGGCAGGGCAAAGGTGGCCTCGGGGCCGGAGGGGTCGATGAGCGTCAGAATGGCGAGGCAAGTGCCGGGGGATTGGCTGCTTTCCGGTTGCCCGGTGAGTTTCGTGCGGAAGGTGCCGGAGGCGAGGCGGTTCAGGATCTGGCGGGCTGGCAGGGGAAGGGCAGACGCGAGCTGCAGATAGGCCGCACGGTCGGTCAGGTCGGACAGGGTTGCGGTCAAGGTGAGCCGTGTGCCGTCGGTGGGGAGGGGCAGAAGCAGGGCTGCAACTTCGGCCTTGTCGGGCGCGACCTTCAGGCAGGCGTCCACCAAGAAGGGCGGGGTGTGGGTCGCCTCCGCCACCCAGTCAAGAAGGGTCTGGGGCGCGGCGATGCGCTTGGGGCGTTGCCCGGACAGCAGCGCCTGCGCGGTGGAGGCATCCTGAGTGCCTACCTGCGCCGCATAGGCGGCGAAGGCTTCGGGCGTCGGCGTGCCCTGGGCAAGGAAGGTGGCAAAGCGGATCATGCGATGACGCTTGATTGCAGGCCTTTGGCCCTGAGCCATTGGCTGAAGGGTTGGGTATAGCCATGCATCGTCAGCACTTGGGAGGCCCCCGTTGCCGCAATGGCGGCGTTGAGGCCCAGCCAGTCGGCATGATCTGATAGGGTGAAGGCGGCGGTGGTTCCCTTGCGCCGCGCAGCCAGCGCCATCCAGCCCGAGGCGGAGGCCACCTCATGCGGGCCAAGGCCAAGCGCCCAGTCCGTGGCCATGGCGTTGGGCGTGGCGATCACGAGCGCGCCCTTCGGTGGCGCGCCTTGCAGCACGGTGGTGGGCGGCAGCGGGTAGCCTTGGGCGCGCAGGATGGCCGTGACATCTTCGACCACGGGATGTGTGCAGATCGCACCGAGGCCCGCCAGACCCGCCATCAGCCGTTGCGCCTTGCCGAAGGAATAGGCGAGCAGGACAGAGGCGCAGCTTTTGGCGGCGTTGGCCTGCCACCAATGCGCCATCTGCGCGAGAACTTCGGCCTCAGGCTGCCAGTGGAAGATTGGCAGGCCGAAGGTGCATTCGGTCAGAAAGGTGTGGCAGCGCACAGGCTCGAAGGGCTCGCACAGGGCATCGGGCGCGGTCTTGTAGTCGCCGGAGTTCACCCAGACTTCGCCCCGATGTTCTATTCGGATCTGCGCCGAGCCTGGGACATGGCCAGCGGGGTGGAAGCTGACCGTGACTTCGCCGATCTGGCGCCGCTCGCCGTAGGCCACGCCCTCGGCATTGATCCGGCCCAGGCGGTGGCGAATCACGGGCAGAGCCTGATGAGTGCAAAGATAGGCCCCCATCCCCCGTGCAGCGTGGTCCGAATGGCCGTGCGTAACCAAGGCGCGCGGCACGCGACCCATCGGATCGATGTGAAAATCCCCGGACGGGCAATAAAGCCCCTGTGGCGTGGCGATGATCAGGGCGGCGTGTGACATGGCTGCAGCATAGACCGAACAGGACCCGGTTATAATCCCGCTTTGTTCCCGAACGGCAGCGCCGTCCGGTCGACCCGCGGCAAAAAGCAAACTGCATTTCGCCCGATATTTGTGCGATCTTGCAAGTTAACGCCGTTTTGCCGCGCCACCCCCTTTCCGTGGGCGGCGGGGGTGGGTTTACTGCCAGCAAATAGGAAAGGTCGCCTCCATGACCCAGCACTTCAACGAGATGTACCTCGGCGCCGCGGTACGAGACCCCTATGCAAGGCTGGAGGCGTGGATGCGCACCATGCCAGCCGATCTGCGCATTCAAAAGCAGGCCGAGGCCGAGGCGCTGTTCCGCCGCATCGGCATCACCTTCGCCGTTTATGGCGAAGGTGGCGACCCGGACCGGCTGATCCCCTTCGACATGTTTCCGCGCGTTTTCACCCACAATGAATGGGCCAGACTGGAACGCGGCATCAAGCAGCGGGCGCGGGCGTTGAATGCGTTTCTGGTCGACGTCTATGGGCGCGGAGAGATCATTCGGGCGGGTCGTATCCCCGCCAAACTGGTTTATCAGAATGAGGCGTATGAGAAGGCCGTGGCCGGTTTCGTGCCACCCAAGGGGGTCTATTCCCACATCGTCGGCATCGACATCGTGCGCACCGGGCCGACCGACTTCTTCGTGCTGGAGGACAACTGCCGTACCCCCTCGGGTGTGTCCTACATGCTGGAAAGCCGCGAGATGATGATGCGGATGTTCCCCGACCTGTTCCGGGAAAACCGGATTGAGCCGGTGGACCGCTATCACGAGCTCCTGCGCCGCACACTGACCTCCGTGGCGCCGGCCAAGTGCAATCACGAACCGACCATCGTGATCCTGACGCCGGGGCATTACAACTCGGCTTACTACGAACACAGTTTCCTCGCCGACCTGATGGGCGTCGAACTGGTCGAAGGGCAGGATTTGTTCGTCGAAGGCGAATTCGTCTATATGCGCACAACCGAGGGGCCCAAGCGCGTGGATGTGATCTACCGGCGGATTGATGACGCCTTCATTGACCCCCTGTGTTTCCGGCCTGACTCGATGCTGGGCGTGCCGGGATTGATGGATGTGTACCGTTCGGGCGGCGTGTCGATCTGCTCGGCTCCGGGGGCGGGTGTGGCGGATGACAAGGCGGTTTACACCTTTGTGCCAGAAATGATCCGGTTCTATCTGGGCGAGGAGCCGATCCTGAACAACGTGCCGACCTGGCAATGCGCCAAGACGGACGACTTGAAATATGTGTTGGAGCACCTGCCTGAACTTGTGGTCAAGGAAGTCCATGGCTCAGGTGGCTACGGGATGCTGGTCGGCCCGAAGTCGACCAAGGAGCAGGTGGAGCTCTTCCGCCAGAAGATCCTGAAAGATCCTGGCAACTATATCGCCCAGCCAACGCTGGCGCTGTCCGCTACGCCGACCTTTGTGGCCGAAGGTGTGGCGCCGCGCCATGTAGACCTGCGGCCCTATTGTCTGGTAGGGGAGCGCATCGAATTGGTGCCCGGAGGTCTGACGCGGGTGGCCCTGACCGAGGGGTCGCTTGTGGTGAATTCGTCGCAGGGCGGTGGCGTCAAGGATACCTGGGTGTTGGCGGAGTAGGTCATGCTGTCTAGAACTGCCGACAACCTGTATTGGATCGCGCGCTATATGGAGAGGGCCGAGACCGCGGCGCGTTTGCTGGAGGTGGGGGCGCGGATTTCGCTGCTGCCGACCGCGCAGGGCTATCGGAACGAGTGGGAATCGATCCTGCAATCGACCGGTACGCAGGGCGCTTTCGGGGCCAAGTATGGCGAGGCGATCCAACGCAATATCGAAAGCTTTCTGTTCTTTGACCGCGACAATCCCTCGTCGGTGGCGTCCTGCATCACCCAAGCCCGCGAAAACGGGCGGATCGTGCGGACGGCTTTGACGGGCCAAGTCTGGGATGCACTCAACACCGCCTTTCAGGAACTGCGCCAGATCGAACGCACCCCGCGCAGCGAACTGGAACTGTCGCGCATGACCGACTGGACCATGAAGCACGCCGCCATGGTGCGCGGTGGGATTGAGGCCACTCTGCTGCGCGACGATGGCTATGATTTTCTGAACCTCGGCTACGCGCTGGAGCGCGGCGATGCGACGGCGCGGCTGATGGACGTGAAATACTACGTTCTGTTGCCGCGCATGGGCGTGGGGTCAGGTGTGGACAACGACCAGTGGTCGATGATGCTGCGGGCCCTGTCGCTGAACCGGGCCTTCCATTGGGCCTATGGCGGCGATGTCAGTGCGGCCAAGATCGCGCATTTCCTGATCCTGAACCCGCATTGCCCACGCGCGCTGATCACCTGTGTCACCGATACAAACAGCCATCTGGCGCGGATTGCCAAAATGTACGGCAAGTCGACCGATGTGCAGGCCAAGGCCGGGGCGTTGCAGGCCGAACTCGATACCCTGACGCCCGACGCGATCTTCGAGGAAGGTCTGCACGAGTTCTTGTCGCGCTTCATCCGTCGTACGGCTGAAATCGCCGGCATGGTCCACAACACCTACCTGTCGGGAGACATGCGCTGATGCTGCTACTGATCGACCATGTGACGGTGTATCGCTACGACTTGCCAGTGCGAGGCGTGGTGCAAAGCCACCGCCTGACCCCCTCGGGCTGCCAGGGACAGAAGGTGCTGGAATGGGACGTGTCCGTGTCCGGCGGCGTCAAGGGCGGCGGCTTTCGCGATGGTGCGGGCGACTGGGTGCAGGGCTGGAGCGTGAAGGGCCCGGTGTCCGAGATTGCCGTGCATGTGCGGGGTCGGGTGCAGACCGCCGATATGGCAGGCGTGCTGAAAGGCCACCGCGAGATCGTGGCGCCCGAGGTCTATCTGGCCGAAACCGCCGCGACCGAGCTCGCGGGCGGCCTTGCCGTGCTGGCACAGGCGGCCGAGGGGACCGAGACCCGGCTTTCGGCAGCCCATGCCCTGTCGCGCGCGGTCTCTGAAGCGATTGAATACAAGCCCGGCAGTACCCATGCCCGCACCACGGCGTCCGAGGCTTTGGAACTTGGCGTGGGGGTCTGTCAGGACCATTCCCATGTCCTTTGCGCCATCGCCCGCGCCAACGCGATCCCGGCCCGCTATGTTTCGGGCTATCTGCTGGCGGATGCCGAGGGCAAAGCGCATGAGGCGGCGCATGCTTGGGCCGAGTTGCATATCCCCGGCCTTGGCTGGGTCGGATTTGATCCGGCCAACGAATGCTGCCCGGATGACCGCTATGTCCGGTTGGGGTCCGGCCTCGATTCGCGTGAGGCCGCCCCCATTCGCGGGTCGGCCCGCTCGAACGGGCCGGAAAGTCTGAATGTGACGGTTGCGGTTCTGGCAACGCAACAATAGGGTCGCCGCACTTTAAAGGGGAAGACATGATGACCTATTGCGTTGGGCTTTTGCTGAACGAAGGCGTGGTGATGCTGTCGGACACCCGCACCAATGCGGGGCTCGACAACATTTCGACCTATCGCAAGATGTTCTTCTTCGAGGAGCCGGGCGAGCGGGTGATCGTCATCATGACGGCAGGCTCACTGTCCGTGACCCAAACCGCGATCGCTAGGCTGCAAGAGGCGATTGACGATCCGGATGCCACCGAGGACACCTCGATCCTGAAAGCGCCGACCATGCTGAAGGCGGCCCTGCAGATCGGCAATATGCTGGCCACCGTGCGCGGCGAGATCGACGAGAAGATGCATGCGATGAAGCAGGGCGTCACCGCCTCGATGATCGTGGCGGGGCAAAGGAAGGGCGGCCCGATGCGGCTGTTCCTGATTTACCCTGAAGGCAATTTCATTCAGGCGACCGAGGACACGCCCTTCTTGCAGATCGGCGAGCACAAATATGGCAAGCCGATTCTGGACCGGGTGGTGAAGCCCTCGACCAGCCTTGCCGATGCGCAGAAGGCGGTGCTGTTGTCGATGGATTCGACGCTGCGGTCGAACCTGTCGGTCGGGATGCCGCTGGATATGTGCATCATCGAGAAGGACGCTTTGAAGGTCGGCCGCAAGCGGCGGATCGAGGCCGGGGACGAGCAGTTCCGTGCGATGAGCGAGGCCTGGAGCAGGGCCCTGCGTGACGGCTTCACCCAGATCAACATCTGACAGCGCCATGGCCGGCAGCCGGGGAGGTTTCACATCTCCCCGGGCCCCTCCATGGGACAGGCATGGACCAATGAACTAGGGGGGGCGCGGGGCTATTGGCCGAACAGGGCTGTGGCGTCGGTCAGGAAGGCGTCGCGCAGGGCGGGGCGTTCCATCAGCACTTCGTGTTCTGAATTCTGAACGATCCGGAGGTGCCCATTCGGCCAGCGCGACATCCGGGCGAGAATCGGTGCGGGATCGACGATCCTTTCGCGGGCTCCCATCGCGCAAAGGGTTGGCAGGACGGGCGAAGGCAGGCGACCGAGGGCGCGGCACTCGGTCAGCGCGGCGTGGAGCCAGCCGAAGCTGGGGCCGCCGAGCGAAAGCTCGGGATGGGCAAGCGCCTGACGCCGCATGTAGTCCCACATGTCAGGGTTGGTGGTCAGGGTATTGCGCTCGAAAGGGGAGTCGGTCACGTAGATCGCAGGACCCGTGCCAAGGACATAGCGGTGGCTGTAGCCCAGCAGAGTAGAGGTTGCAGACAAGACCGTGGCGACTGGGCGCATCGCGGGCGAAATCAGTATGCCCCACATCGGGCCGGAAAACACGGCTGTCCGGAACGGCAGGCCGCGCATCAGCGCGCGCAGGCCGATGGTGCCGCCCATCGAATGCGCCAGCATGTGCAAGGGCTGCGGCAGTCCTTGCGCGCGGGCGAAGCTCATCAGGACATCAAGGTCGGTCTGATATTCCGCGAAATCCGTGACATGGCCGACCAAAGGGTCGACCAGAGCCCGGTCTGACATGCCCTGACCGCGCCAGTCGACAGTCAGCGTGGCGTAACCCGACTGGGAGAGCGCAGCAGCGGTGCGGCCGTATTTCTCGACATATTCCGAGCGGCCGGGCAGCAGGACAACGGTGCCCTTCGGACCAGCGGCGTTCCAGAAACCCGCCCGCAGGCGTTTGCCGTCCGACGTTTGCAGCCAGACGCCCTGTCCATCGTCCGGCCCCTCGGCCACCTCGTTGAACAGGGGTGCCGGGGTCAACTCAGCACCTGACCCAGTTTCATCGCCAGCCCCATTGGCCCATCGACCGTCAGTTTGCCCGACATGAAGGCCTGTGCGGCGGACATCTCACCCGCCAACAGGGCCTGAAACACCTCGGGCTCGGCCGTGAGCGTCACATCGGCTGGCTCATCCCCGGCACGCGCCCCGTTGGCGTCCAGCATGATGGCGCCCTCGCCGATGAAGGTGAACTTGGCCACCGCCTCGAACCCCTTGCTGACCCGCGGCGCCAGCGCCGCAAGTGCCGTATCGATCACTTTGCTCATCCCTGTTCCTTTCGTGATGCCCTGCCACTGGCGTTTTCAGCGCCATGCGTTACGTTGAGGGTTATGAAAGCCCTGCGTCCGCTTGCCAATGGTATCGTTGCAGTCCTTCTGCTGATTGCGGCAGGACTTTTGCCTGCTCTGGCAGATACCACGCGGCTGGACGATTTGTTCCAGCAATTGCAGTCTGCGACCGACGAGGAAGCCGGGGCCATCACCCAGAACATCTGGATCGAGTGGTCCAAATCCGGCTCGGCTTCGATGGACCTGCTCTTGAAGCGCGGTCAGGATGCGTTGGCCGCAGGCGATCCGCAATCGGCCATCGACCACCTGACCGCCCTGATCGACCATGCCCCGGATTTTCCGGAAGGCTATAACGAGCGGGCGACCGCCTATTTCCAGATCGGCCAGCTTGGCCTGTCGATTGCCGACATCGCCAGGACCCTTGCGTTGAACCCGCGCCATTTTGGGGCCTTGTCCGGCCTTGGGATGATCTTCGAACAGCTGAACGAGCCGGACAAAGCGCTGGAGGTCTACCGAGAGGCCTTGAAGATCAACCCGCATATGAAAGATGTACAGGATGCGGTGAAACGGCTGGAAGCCCAGCTTGGCGGGCAGGAGCTGTAAGTGCACGAACCCTCTGTGGTGACGGCGGTCCTTGGACCGACCAACACCGGCAAGACTCATTATGCCATCGAAAAGATGCTGTCGCACCGCACCGGGGTGATCGGCCTGCCTTTGCGCCTGCTGGCACGTGAGGTTTATGACCGGGTGGTCAAGCTTCGCGGGCTTTCGGTGGTGGCGCTGATCACCGGCGAGGAGCGGATCGTGCCGGAACGGCCTTTGTACTGGGTTGCCACGACCGAGGCGATGCCCGTGGAGATTGGCGCGGATATCGTCGTGGTCGACGAGATCCAGCTTTGCGCCGATCCGGAGCGGGGGCATGTGTTTACCAACCGCCTGCTGCATGCGCGCGGTCTGCTGGAGACGCTGTTTCTGGGGTCTGACACCATGCGACCGGCGATTGCTGGTCTGATCCCCGGCGTGCAGTTCCTGCGCAAGGAGCGGATGTCGACTTTGACCTTCGCAGGTTCGAAAAAGATAAGCCGTATGCCAGAAAGGTCGGCAATCGTCGGATTTTCTGTTGAAAATGTCTATGCGATTGCCGAGTTGATCCGCCGTACGAAGGGCGGTTGCGCAGTGGTTATGGGGGCGCTTAGCCCTCGGACCC
>CANGHD010000020.1 GCA_947453525.1 Paracoccaceae bacterium
ACACGCTCCTGATGTGGCTGCGGTCTCGCGCAGCGTTGACTATGGCACAGCCAGACCTTAAATCGCACACGTCCCTTTGGAACGGTCCGGGCACAGGGTGGCCAACCTGCCCGGCTCTTCTATTGGGTGACATGGGTGCGGGCAAGGCCAAGCCTCACACGAGCGTGTCAGCACTTGCTGGCGGAATGAATTTGGTCGGGCGGAGTGATGATGCTGGGTCTTGGAACGCTTGCACGGAAAGTCTTTGGCACGCCCAATGACCGCGCTGTCAAAACGATACGCCCCTTGGTGGCGAAGATCAGCGCTTTGGAGCCGCAGTTTGCCGCGCTCAGCGATGAGGGCATCATTGCCAAGACGGCCGAGTTGAAGAAGCGGGTGCAGGAGGGCGGCGAAAGCCTTGATGCCGTGCTGCCGGAAGCCTTCGCCAACTGCCGTGAGGCTGCAAAGCGCGCCTTGGGTCTGCGGGCCTTTGACGTGCAGTTGATGGGCGGCATCTTCCTGCATCAGGGCAACATCGCCGAGATGCGGACTGGCGAAGGCAAGACGCTGGTCGCGACCTTCCCGGCTTATCTGAATGCCCTGTCTGGCAAGGGTGTCCATGTCGTCACCGTGAACGATTACCTCGCCAAGCGCGACGCGGCCTGGATGGGCAAGGTTTACGCTGCCCTCGGCCTGACAACAGGCGTCGTCTATCCCTTCCAGTCGGATGCCGAGAAGATGGAGGCCTACCGCGCCGACATCACCTATGCGACCAACAACGAGTTGGGCTTCGACTACCTGCGTGACAACATGAAGGGCTCCATCGCCGAGATGGGCCAGCGCGGCCACAACTTCGCGATCGTTGACGAGGTCGACTCGATCCTGATCGACGAGGCGCGGACGCCACTGATCATCTCCGGCCCAAGCCAAGACCGCAGCGATCTGTATCAGAAGGTTGATGCGCTGATCCCGGAACTGACGGCTGAACATTTCAAACTCGACGAAAAGACCCGCTCTGCGACCTATACCGAAGAGGGCAACGAGTTCATCGAACTGCGCCTTCGTGCCGCCGGTGTCTTGCCGGATGGTCAATCACTTTACGACCCGGAAAGCACGACCATCGTGCACCACGTCACCCAAGCCCTGCGCGCCCACAAGCTGTACACCCGTGACCAGCAATACATCGTCAAGGATGGCGAGGTCATGCTGATCGACGAATTCACCGGCCGCATGATGCGGGGCCGCCGCTTGTCGGAAGGCCTGCACCAAGCCATCGAAGCCAAAGAACGTGTCAAGGTTCAGCCGGAGAACGTCACTTTGGCTTCCGTGACCTTCCAGAACTATTTCCGCCTGTACACCCGTCTGTCGGGCATGACCGGTACGGCCACAACCGAAGCCGACGAATTCATGGAGATCTACAAGCTGGGCGTGGTCGAAGTGCCGACCAACCGTCCGGTCTCGCGCATCGACGACCATGACCAAGTCTTCCGCACGGCGCGTGAGAAGTACGAAGGCATTGTCAAGTCGATCCGCGCGGCGCATGAAAAGGGCCAACCGATCCTCGTCGGCACCACCTCGATCGAAAAGTCCGAGGCGCTTTCGGACATGCTGAAGAAGGAAGGCATCACCCACAACGTCCTGAACGCCCGCCAGCACGAGGCCGAGGCGCAGATTGTGGCCGACGCAGGCAAGTTCGGCGCCGTAACCATCGCCACCAACATGGCCGGTCGCGGAACGGACATTCAGCTGGGCGGAAACGTCGAGTTGAAAGTGCTGGAAGCGATTGCTGCCGACCCGCAACTGCACCCCGATCAGGTCCGCGCCAAGATCGAAGCCGAACACTCGGAAGAAAAGGCCCGCGTTCTGGCCGCCGGTGGCCTCTTCGTTCTGGCGACCGAGCGTCATGAAAGCCGCCGCATCGACAACCAGCTTCGCGGCCGTTCTGGCCGTCAGGGCGACCCGGGGCGTTCCTCGTTCTTCCTGTCGCTGGAAGATGATCTGATGCGGATTTTCGGGTCTGAACGTCTCGACAAGGTTCTGTCGACGCTGGGCCTGAAAGAGGGCGAAAGCATCGTTCACCCGTGGGTCAACAAGTCGCTGGAACGCGCGCAGGCCAAGGTCGAAGGCCGCAACTTCGACATCCGCAAGCAGCTTCTGAAGTTCGACGACGTGATGAACGACCAGCGCAAGGCCATCTTCGGCCAGCGGCTGGAGATCATGCAGTCCGATGACCTCGGCGAGATTGCGCAGGACATGCGCCATCAGGTGGCGGAGGATCTGGTGACATTCTACCTGCCGCCCAAATCCTATGCCGATCAGTGGGATGCTCCGGGCCTCTATGCCGCCGTCATCGAGAAGATGAACATGGACCTGCCCATCATCAAATGGGCCGCCGAAGAGGGCGTCGATCAGCCCGTGATGCTGGAACGCATCATCGCCGAAAGCGACAAGCTGATGGCCGGCAAGCTCGAAGCCTTTGGCCCAGAAACCATGCGCTCGATCGAAAAGCAGCTTCTGCTGCAGACCATCGACGCCAAATGGCGCGAGCACCTTGTCACGCTGGAACACCTGCGCACTGTTGTCGGCTTCCGTGGCTATGCCCAACGCGACCCGCTGAACGAATACAAGACCGAGGCTTTTGCCCTTTTCGAATCGATGCTGAACTCGCTGCGTCAGGAAGTGACGCAGAAGCTCGGTCTGATCCGCCCGATGACAGCGGAAGAGCAGCAGGCGATGATGGCCCAGATGATCGCACAGCAACAGGCGGCCCGCGCCGCAGCCGAGGCCGAAGCACAACCCGTCCGTCTTTCCGCGCCTGCGCTGGCATCCCCCGCAGCGGCGGCGCCAGCCCCGGTTATGGCCGGAGCGATGGCCTCTCCGCAGGCCGCAGGCTTTGTGGAAGCCGACCCCACCACCTGGGGAAATCCGGCGCGCAACGACGCTTGCCCCTGCGGGTCGGGCGAGAAGTTCAAGCACTGCCACGGCAAGCTGGCTTAAGTCAATAAAATCAAGAGGTTAGGATATTATTCCCGGCCTCTTGCCTATGCGCAAACCCTGCACAATACTGTAAAGTAACGTGTTATAGGCAAAGTATAGGCAACCCCTAGCTGTGACCCTCCATGCGTTATGGCCAGATCAAGCATCTGTGCCCGTAACGATGACGCGTCCAAACGTAGCCCATCCTTCAACGTGCCAAGCTTGGTCTGTCTCAAACAGATCATAGCCAAGCAAAAGGATTTTAGGGCAAGAGTACGATTTATCTGGAAGACAACCTCGCAATCTACAAGCGCGAGAGCACCTACTACAAGCGGCTGAAGACAGCGCCGCAGCGATAGGTCTATGGTTCACTGAAGCTGGGGCATTGGAGCCATCACCACCGCAGTGACCGGCCGGATTCAGGATGAGGAAACGCTGACATGGCCTTGGCCCAGATTCAAATAGCCGTTCGTCGCCAGCCGGGAGCATATTGTGGGGCCACCAAAAGTGGCGCGCTCACGTGGTTGCGGGCTTTGAGCTCTGCCAAAGGCTACATGCTTTTCGAAGTGCGTCCGGCTGGCATTCCAAAACCATTTTAGCGATTGAGGGCGTCAAGATGCCGTTTCATTCCTTCCGATCAACGATCACGACGACGTTTGTCCTGATTTTCTCAGCACTGGCTGGGAGCATATCGCAGGCGCAGGACGTCACTTTTTCAATTGCCAAGCCGAACATGATCGTAGAGCCCGGCGCGGCACCGGGCCGGACGACGTTGCTGCTTGACGCTTCAGGACTTGACGCCGCAACCGCCCAGGCCACGCTGGCCGATGTGGTTGACAGCGGCACGCCCGCACCGCCGGAACTCGACATAAGGTTCAGGGCTGCCGAGATGGCTGCGACCAACGGGGCGCGGCACTGGGTGCTGACCGCCGAGGTGAATGGGCTGACGACGGAACTTGGCCCGCAAAAGCGCGTTCTGACGCTGCAGTTCGGATCGCGCAGCTATGCGGTGAACTATACTTTGACCGGACATGCGGCCAGCCGCTTCGCGTGGTCCGTCAAAGTCCCATCGGGCGAAATCAGCCTCAGACCGGGCCAATCAGTTGAAATCGGCATTTCCGTGCAGGGCATTGCCGCAACCGGTGTCCGGTTGCTGCAAGCCGCCATGATCGAGCAGACAACCCATACGATGCTGCTTAAAGGCTGGCAGCTGTGTGAAACGCCGGCGGGCGACTGCAAATCTGATGAACTGTCCATCCCGGCGAATTCGGTCAAGCGTCTCTGGCTGCGTCCGGCCGGCGACGAGACTGTCGTGGGTAAGTTCACTGGTACGGTGGTGATCGGTGCCGCCCAGAAGCCGGACGGGGAGACGCTGACCCTGTCCATATCCGGTACCTCCGCGAGCCTGCAGTTCTGGGGCGTGATTGTCATACTGTTCGGGCTTGGACTGGCCTTCTATGTCAACAAGGGTCTGCAGAACCGCATCAATCGCGCTCAGATGCTGTTGCCCGTCGCCCGCCTGCGCGAACGCGCAGCGGGGTTTTCCGCCCGGCTTGATATGGCCCCCGCCAGTCTGAAGGGACAAACCGGCCTGACCGCCGAAGCTATCCGAGAACTGCTGGACGATCTGTCCGAGCAAGCCCTCGACAGCCAAGGCTGGCTGCCGGCCAAGATACCCAACCCCTACAAGGCCACGCCGACGGCCATCGAGACCGGCTACAAGACCTATCTGGATGCACGCACGCGAAAACTCGCCTGGCTGCAGATTCTGATCGCGCAAGGATTCGAGGCGCTTTGGCGCCAGATACCGGCCAACGCGGGCCAAAGTGACATCGATGCCGCGCGCACCGCCAGTGACGCGCTCGACGCTTTGGCAAGCAAGAGCGCGCCGCCAGACACCACACCCACAGCGGAGATTTCAACAATCCTTGCCGCGTTCAGGACCAGGGGCATGGAGACGATCGAAAGTTTCCTCGAAATCCCGACGGTCACGTCAACCTCGTTCAAGGATCTCACCGTTGAAATTGGCCGGATGAGCTATGTGGTCTGGGGCATTTTCGGACTGATCGCCGGAGGATTGGGCACCTACGTCATCATCCTCTCGAACCCCGGCTTCGGTTTGCCGACCGATTTCCTGACTTGCCTGTTCTGGGGCATCGGTTTGCCGGTCGGGGCACAGCAACTCAGCCAATCCACGGTCGCGACAGCAAGTCAGGCGCTGCAGATACAGGGGCAAGGGACCGCGAACTGACCCTTGGCCAAACAGTCCGGTGGGCAGCCATGGCAACCTGCCCGACGACAGCTTTGGTACGATGCCCTGCAACCCTTTGGATTGCAGGGGCTTTGCATGCAAGGCTCGCGTTATAGCAATAGGTCCAGACCCGGATCAATCGCATGAACGCCCTTCAAGAACAGCGCAACATCCGCAGCCCCGTTGCCGTCAAGGTCAATCTCCAGCGTACCGCCGCCGGGGTGATCGACGAAATGCATCTCGTTCGCCGTGTTGGTGAAGCCTTCGGTTCCGATGAAGGTCAGGTGCAAGGCCGAGAAGTCCAGCACATCCTCGCCCGATGTGAAGTCTGAGATGATATCGTGGCGACCCGCCCCGATATCCGCTGCCGAGGAGAAGATGAAGGTGTCATCGCCGCTGCCGCCGGTCAGCTTGTCAGCCCCGGCACCGCCCGTGATGTCATCGTCGCCAACGCCGCCCGCCAGCACATCACTGCCCTGCCCGCCGTCCAGATCGTCATTTCCAGCGCCACCGCTCAGAATGTCGCGTCCCGCGCCCCCGTCAACACTGTCATCGCCGTCGCCGCCGCTTAGCCGGTCCACCCCATCGCCGCCGGACAGGTCGTCATTGCCAAGGCCGCCCATCAGTGAATCCTGGCCAAGGTCGCCCGTCAGGCTATCGTCCCCGGTGCCGCCGGACACATTGTCATTGCCGGTGCCGCCCGAAAGAACATCATTCCCGGCCCCGCTGTCGAGGTGGTCATTCCCGGCGTCACCTTGCAGCGAGTCGCTGCCGGAATCGCCTGTCAGGCTGTCGTTGCCGTCGCCGCCCACCATACTGTCATTGCCAAGGCCACCGTCGAGGGAATCGTCCCCCGCATCACCACCAAGGTCGTCATCGCCGGCTCCGCCAGACAGATCATCATCACCATCGCCGCCCGAGACATGATCGCTGCCGGCCCCGCTGTCGACATGGTCGCGGCCAGCGCCGCCATGCACGTCGTCATCGCCATGACCACCGCTCAGGTGGTCATCACCATCCCCGCCTTCCATCGTATCGTTGCCCGCGCCGCCGGTGAGGCTGTCATCGCCAGTACCGCCACCCAAATGGTCATCTCCACCGCCGCCATGATGGTTTTCGCCCGGCTCGGACAATTTGACTGCAACATGCAAATGGCTCAGATCGGGGGGTTGGCTTGTGGAAAGCGGGATTAGTCCTTGGTCGTCAATCAGAGAATGTTTCATGGTAACCTCGGTTGCGGGATGCTGTAACGGATCTGACCGCAGGATTTGCAACCTGCGCACTTCCGAACTTTCACCTAACAAACAAGGCTTGATTTGGACTTAAAAACAGCGGGGCCGCGGCGGCGGCGCTTTTCTTTCATCGATTTTTATGAAGCCGCGCGACCTCAGTTGGTGTTGAGATTCTGGATGAGGTTGATCGGCGTCAGGATGCCGCCCAACAACTGCAAGCTGGGCAGGATTTGCGCAACGGCGCTGTTCCAGTCGCCTAGTTCTGAGGAAGGCACATAGACCACGTCCCCCGGCTCCAGCGGCAAATCAAGACCCCGCCCGGAGAGGGCCTTTCTGCCATCGAACACGATCAACTCGCCCGTGGTGGGGGAATTGCTGCGCACGATCCGGATACCACCTAACTGGGCCACGCCAGAGATTGGCCCCCCCGCCATCGACAGGACCTGCAACAGCGTGCGCCCCTCTGCGCCATAGGCGACGGCCTGCGGAGAGCCGACAGCGCCGATCACATAGACCGACATATCCTGCTTGCGCGGGGCGAAGATCACGTCGCGCGGCTTGATCCAGACATTCTGGCTGAAATCGCCGTTGCGCAGCAAGGCGTTGAGGTCAACCGTGCAGACATGGTTGTCGCGCAGCAGCCGTGCGCCAGGCAGGTAGGCATCGGCTGACAAGCCACCGGCCAAAGCGAGCGCCTGCAGGATATCGGTGGCGCCGGTCATGTACTTGACGCCGGACTGATTGAATTCGCCAAGAAAATACATCGGAGCACTTTGTGCCTCAACCAGTTCGACGGTGACCCAAGGGTTGATCAGATTGGCCTTGTAGGCCTCTTTCAACTGCGCCTGAATGTCGCGCGTGGTCTTTCCGGCGACCTTGACCAACTCCACCATGGGCAATTGGACATAGCCCGCGTCGTCCACCCGGGCGGTGATGTCGGTCATCCCGGCTTCACCGAAGATGTTGAACTTGAGGTTGTCTCCCGGCCCCACCAGATAACCCCCCGGGGGCGCATAGCCGCCCTTGCTGGAGGACTTCAGGCTGGTCGCCAGTTTGGCTCCGCCGCAGACTGGCGTGTGGGCCAAAGCGGTTGGTGCGGCGTTGACTGGGATTCGTTCGACCACGCCCGCTGTCTCTGGTCCGGCGATCTTGGGCAGGTCTTGGGGCACGTTCGGCACGCAGGCGGACAGCAGCAGCACTGCAGCAACGCGTTCCCAGCCAAAAAACCTACTCATCGGCATAGCCCTTAATCCCAATGGACAGTCTTATGCGCTGATCGGTCGTCGCCCTATCCCGCCTGTCATAAGACACGTCAGTTCGGCACTGGTATTGCAGCCCCGAACGCAAACATAAAGTCCGAAAAAATCATGATCTCCCTTCTGAACGCGGCTCCGGATACCGGCAACCAAGGGGTTAGCGCCCTGTGCATGTCGGCCGTTGCCGGACTGAGCCGCCGCAAGATCGAGCCGGTGGCGGTTGCCGACCACGGCAAGGGCCACCGGAAAGCGGACTGGGGCTTTGCCAAGGTCGACCTGATCGGCCTGAGCAACACGCGCCGCTACTGGCGTTCGGAGAACCTTGTGGGCGTGCGTGCCATGGCCCGCATGGGCGGGATGTACTCGCCCACCGCCCGGGTGATTGCCCGCAGCAAAGCCATTCTGGACGTGTCGGGCGGCGACAGTTTCACCGATCTGTACGGGACCAAGCGCTTCCGGACCATGGTGCTGTCCAAGCAACTGGCGCTGGATTCGGGCAAGAAGCTGATCCTGCTGCCGCAGACCCTCGGACCGTTCAACGATCCGGAATGCCGCGCGGAAGCGGTGGATATCCTGAAGGCCGCCGATGCCGTCTGGCTGCGCGACAGGGGCAGCTACACGTTCATGCAAAACATGCTGGGCGCCGCCTTCAACCCCGAAAAGCACCGGTTGGGGCTGGATATGGCCGTGGCCCTGCCGCAGGTGGCGCCGCAGTCCGGGCTTTCGGGCCTCGTCGAGGGCTGGCTGAACGGCGCGCGGGATTTCCCGGTCATCGGCCTCAACGTCTCGGGCCTGTTGTCGATGGAACCTTTGACTGCACAAAAGACCTTCCGTCTGGCCGACCGTCATGACCGTCAGCTAGAGGTCGCCTGCCGCGCCGTTCTGAACCTGAACCCCACCATGCGCCTGTTGCTGGTGCCGCATGTCCATCAGGCCGAAGGGGCGCCGGAAAGCGATCTGTCCGCCTCGCGCGGTCTGAAGGCGCGGCTGGGGGCGGATTATGCCCACCGGATCGAGATCATCGAAGGCTGCCCGAATGCGATGGAACTGAAATGGATTCTGGCCCGGCTGGATTGGTTCGCTGGGGCCCGGATGCATGCCACGATCGGAGCGTTTTCCTCGGGCACCCCGACATTGGGTCTGGGCTATTCCGACAAAGCGGCTGGCGTGTTCGATCAATGCGGCATCGGCGAGCAAGTGGCGGACTTACGCCAGCTTGACGCGGCCGATCTTGCGCGTGCCATGGTGATATCGGTCAACAATCGCGCGGAAACCAAGGTCAGGCTCGCGGGTCTGGTGGCGGGTCTTCGCCAGCGGGCCGAGGCGCAGATGGATGCGATTGCCGGACAGATCGAGGCCTGAGATGTCCGTCGGAATCACGGGGCGCGCCATGGCATGGTCGGTGCCTTTCCTGTCAGAGATTGGCGCTTTGCTGCGATCTGTTGTCCTGGCCTGGGCAACCGGACCTGAGGAACTGGGCCGCGCCATGATCTTGGTTCTGGTGCTGCGCCTGACCGAGATGATCAGCGATATCGGCGTGGAACGCCTGCTGATGATCTCTCGCGATGGCGATGACCCGCGCTTCTTGTCGGCCTTGCAGGGTGCTGCGCTGCTACGCGGGCTGGCGATGGCGGTGATGCTGCTGGCCCTGGCGGCTCCGATGGCCTTGCTGCTGCCCGACGGGGCGAGCCTTGGCGAATACACGGCGCTGGCCGTCATTCCACTGATGAGGGCCTTCCTGCACCTTGACTACCGACTGGCCGAGCGGAACTTTTCCTACCTGCCGTTGGCACAAGTCGAGGGCGGCTCGGTCCTGGTAATGCTGGTGTCGCTTCCGCTGATCGGACATCTGGTTCCGAACCACCGGGCGATGCTGTTGGCCCTGATCGTGCAGGCGGCTGCTCAGGTCGCCCTGTCGCATCGGGTGGCCCATCGCCGCTGGATCATGCATTTCGACCGGGCAGTCCTGCACCACGCCGCTCGTTTTGGCGCGCCATTGGTCATCAACGCCTTCCTGATGTTCCTGACCTTTCAGGCCGACCGCCTGATCGTGGCGGGCTGGTTCGGCTGGACCGAGGTCGGCATCTATGGCGTGGCCTTGCAACTGGCCAGCCTTCCGGCACAGATCACCGGCCGTGCTGCGGGGTCCTTGCTGGCACCGCGGTTGCGGGTGGCGCTGCAGAGTGACACGCTGCGTCCGGTGGTCAAAGCAGCGGTTCAGGTTCATGTCGCCCTTGCCGGGGCCTTCGCCTTCGGCTTCGCGATTCTGGCGCCCCATGCCATCGCATTGGTCTATGGCGCGCAGTTTCGCCCCTCGTTTCCCCTCGCCTTGGCGTTGGGTCTGGCGGCTGCTTTCCGCATCCTGCGCACCCCGCATTCGCAACTGGCTGTCGCCTCCGGCCGCACCGGCGACCCGGCCCGCGCCAACATCTGGCGGGCCCTCGCGCTGGGGCCCGCGGTTGGCCTTGCCGCCATGGGTCAGCCTCTGCTGACGGTCGCGATGGCCGCTACGGTCGGCGAGATGGTGGCGACCCTGCGCGCGCATGCCCTGATGCAACTGAGCTTCAAACCGATGCCCGAGGAGGCCCTCCTGTGAATTCCAATCCGATCACCAAAGCCGTGGCCTGCAATCTGTGCACCGGCTGTGGCGCTTGTGCCGGGGCTTTCCCGGACTTCATCAAGATGGTCGATGACCCGGTGAATGGCCGCCGTCCGGTGGTTGCTGCAAACACGGACGGTCGCAAAGCGGCGGAGGCTGCGGCGACGCTTTGCGCGGGTATTGCCGTGGATTACACCACTTTGCCCCGCAAGGATGCGATCGACGCCATCTGGGGCCCGGTTCTGGCGACGTGGGAAGGCTATGCCTCAGATGACGAGGTGCGTCATCGCGGTTCCTCAGGGGGCGCTGTGACGGCCTTGGCGCTCTTTGCGCTGCAATCGGGCGTGGCGGGCGGCGTGGCCCATGTGCGCTCCCGTCAGGACGACCCGCGCTTCAACGAGGCGGTGATCAGCAGGACCCGCGAAGGCCTGATGCCCGGTGCGGGCGCGCGCTATGCCCAAGCCAGCGCGGCTGAGGCAATTGGCGCGATTGCGGCCTCGGATCATCCCGTGCTGTTTGTGGGCAAGCCCTGCGATGTCGCCTCGGTCCGGAAGGCCGGGATCGGCGACAAGCTGGCCGTGACGATCGGGATATTTTGTGCCGGAGCGCCCAACCTCGTGGCGACCGATAGGCTTCTGTCCCGTCTGGGCGTTCCCGCCAAGGCCAAGCTGACGGACCTGCGCTATCGTGGCGCTGGCTGGCCGGGGCTGATGCAGGCGAAATACATCGGCGACGCGGGCGAGGTCACGTCAGAAGGCATCCCTTATGCCGAGGGTTGGGGCCGCATTCTGCAATCTGAACGCCGCTGGCGCTGCCGGATCTGCACCGACCACACCGGTGCTTTCGCCGATATCTCGGTCGGGGATCCGTGGCACAATCCGCCGGCGGGCAATGTCGATGCGGGACGGTCGCTGATCATAGCCCGCACCGCGACGGGCCTCCGCCTGATCGAGGCGGCGCTTGCGGCGGGTGTTCTTGTGGCCGTGCGCGGGGATCGCAATGTGATCGCCAAGGCGCAGCCTAATCTGCTGGCCAGCCAGGGCGCTGTCTTTGGACGTCGTCTGGTGATGCGCGCTTTCGCTATGCCGGTGCCGCAGGAAAAAGGGCTTTCGCTCTTGCCTCTGTGGCTGCGCCTGCCGGGCAGGGAAAAGCTACAATCGCTCGCAGGGACAGCCAAACGCATCATTCGGGCCAAGCTGTGGCGTCCGGTCGTCATCACGGGGCATACATGACGCTTTCTGAGGCCATCGCATCGCGCCGGGCCAACAATCTGAATGTTCTGCGCCTGATGGCCGCTTTATCGGTCGTGGTCAGCCATGCCTGGCCCTTGGCTCTCGGCATAGGAGCCGCCGAGCCATTGCAGACCCTGACCGGACGCTCTTTGGGCGGCTGGGCGGTGATCTTGTTCTTTTTCGTGTCCGGTTTCCTCATCGTCCAAAGCGCGGAACGTCGCAGCGCCTCGGCCTTCTGGCTCGCCCGGGCCCGTCGCATTCTGCCGGGGCTGGCCACAGCCTTGTTGGTTTCGCTTGGGCTGGCCATCTTGTCGGGTGGTACGCCTGATGCCGCCGAATCCGCCCGCTACATTCTGCGCGGCCTCAGTCTTGCCGGGATGGAGCATCAGATCACCAACGCCTATGCGTCCAACCCCTATCCGCGCGCCGTGAACGGCCCGCTCTGGAGCCTGCAATACGAGGTGACCGCCTATCTGATCTGCTTTGCGGCCGCGCGCCTGGGACTGCTGCGGTCCGCAGTGGGAACCGAAGCGTTGTTGGCATTGGCCATCGGGCTGGCCATGACCACCCCGATCCTGCCGGACAGGCTTGCAACCTTTGGGCCGTTGTTCTTAGCCTTCGCCCTCGGCATGGCCGCGTGGCGGTTCCGGGCTTGGATTGCCCTGCATCCGGCCTTATTGCTGTTACCTGTTTTGGCCACAGGCATTGCCAGTGGCGCGACCCTTGGCGGGGTAATGGGCGTGGTGGCCTTCGGCTATGCTGTTCTGCTGGTGGCCTACCGCACCCCGGCGCTGGTCCTGACGGAGGACATCTCTTACGGAATCTATATTTACGGGTGGCCTATCGCGCAAACTCTGGTCGCCTTGTTGCCGAACGTCACGCCGGGTGCATTGGCCGTCCTATCGGTCATCTGCACTGTGCCGATCGCTTGGGCCAGCTGGTCTTTGGTGGAGCGCCGCGCTTTGCCGTTGCGGTCGAGGGTGGCGTGAACCATGACCGTGGCCGCCCACTCCCTGCTGGTTCGCGAGGTGAAAGTGCGCCGCTTTCTGGGTGCGCCCTTGGTTGTGACATTGTTCTTTTTCGGCATGATGCTGCCGACCTCGGTTTCGGTGAATCTTGCCGGGTTGCGGCTGTCGGTCTACCGGTTCGTGCTGCTGTTCGCGCTGTTTCCCATGCTGCAGACGCTGATCTCCGGCAAATGCGGCAAGATCAACACCTTCGACTGGCTGGCCATAGCCCATTCGGCATGGTGCTTCCTCGCGCTGGAGATTTGGGGTGGCACGGGCCAAGGCACGCAATCGGGCGGGATCTATGTGATCGAGTTCCTCGGCTCCTACCTTGTGGGCCGGATTTATGTGCGCAGCTACGAGGATTTCCATGCAGTGGCGAAGTTCTTTGTCGGTGCCACCTGCGCCATGGTGGTTTTCACGCTGCCCGAGGCCCTGACCGGGGTTCACATTCTGCATGATGGCATCGTCAAGGTGGTCGGCGGACCTATGGCCCCCTACATCGACAAGCGGATGGGCCTGACCCGCGCCTTCGGGCCCTTCGACCATCCCATCCTGTACGGCGTGTTTTCCGCCGCGGCTTTCTCGATGGCCTATTTCGTCATCGCCGAACGCAAGCTGCTGAACTTCAAAGGCATGGTGCAAGTTCTCGGCGTGATCACGGCAGCCTTTCTGTCGGCGTCCGGCGGGCCTTACACGGTGCTGCTGTTGCAGCTCTTCGTGGCCATCTGGCAAAGGGTGCTGGGCAAGACCGAGGGGCGCTGGAAGATGCTCGCCGCCCTGTTTGCCGCCCTTTACATCGGCGTCGACACGCTTTCGACGCGCAACCCGTTTCAGGTCTTCGTCACCTACCTGACCTTCTCGGCCGTGTCGGGCTACAACCGTATCCTGATCTTCCAATTCGGCTCGGCCGAGGTCTGGCGGCATCCGATCTTCGGGATCGGGTTGGGCGACTGGATCAGACCGGCGTTCATGTCCGACAGCATGGACAATTTCTGGCTGGTCGTGGCCGTGCGCTATGGCCTGCCCGCCTTCGTGCTGCTGGTGGTGCTGCTCGTCTGGCTGATCCTGAAGGCAGGCCAGCGCAAGGGCCTGCCGCAGACCTGGCGCAATGCTCGCCACGCATGGGCCTTTACACTGTTTGGCATCTCGGTCGCGGCGGCCACGGTGCATCTGTGGAACGCGCTGTTCGTTCTGTTCATCTTTCTGATCGGGTCCGGGGTCTGGCTGGTGGATGCGCCGCTGCCCGGTGCTGCGGGGCGCCCGATCGGGAAATTCCCCCAACGCTTGGCGCATCCCCTTGGCCCCGTTTCCCGCCTTTTCTGACTGGACAATGTCATGGACCTTTCGATCGTCATCGTGAACTGGAACACAAGCGTCCTGCTGCGCGATTGCCTGCATACGGTCTTCGCCGGTCTGGGCCGACTTCAGGCCCAGGTCTTCGTGGTCGACAATGCCTCGAGCGATGGTTCCCTTGCGATGCTGGCGGCCGAGTTTCCGACCGTGATCGCCCTTGCAAACTCCCGCAACCTTGGCTTTGCCGCCGCCAACAACGTGGCGCTGGCGCGGGCGAAGGGGCGACATGTGCTGCTGCTGAACACCGATACGCTGGTGCACGGCTCGGTGCTGTCCCATGCGGTAGTGTGGCTGGACCGCCACCCCGACGTCGGGGTAATGGGTCCGCGGATCCTGAACCGCGACGGCTCGGCTCAGGTCTCCTCGACCAAGTTCCCAACCCTGCGCAACCTGATCCTCCAGATGCTCGGCCTGACGCGGCTGGCCCTGTTCGATGTCTACCGGATGGAACGGTGGGACCGCATGGACGAACGCGAGGTCGAGGTCATTTCCGGCTGTGCCATGTTCGTGCGCGGCACGGCGATGCGGCAGGTGGGTCTGCTGGATGACGCCTTCTTCTTCTACGGCGAGGAAACCGACTGGTGCCGCCGATTTATCAAAGCGGGCTGGAAGGTGGTCTTCGCACCAGTGGGAGAGATCACTCATTTCGGCGGCGGTTCGGTGAAGAGCCTGAGCCACAAGCGAGATATCATGCTGACCGAAGGCACGGTACGCCTGCACCGCAAGCACGGCGGCCTCGCGGCCGGCCTGACCTGTTTTGCCCTTCTGGCCGTGTTCAACCTGTCGCGCAGCGTCGCGTGGTCCGTGCTGGCCTTAGGTGGCAGCCGGAAGGCGCAGGACCGGGCCAGGCATTTCCGCAACGTGGTGTTCGGCATGGGCAAGGCTTGGCCAAAGCTCAAGGGGACGCAGGCATGAAAGTTCTGCTGATCGCCCCCAATGTAGATGGCACCGATGTGGGCGAGGCCTATGTCGCCTTCAAATGGGCCGAGGCCTTGGCTGACAAAGTTGACCTGACCCTGCTGTCCTTCGAACGTCCGGGCCGCCGCGCGTTGGCTGAACAGTTGCCGGGCGTTCGTGTCGTGACTTGGCCGGAACCCGCTATTGTCCGCCGCCACGAAAGGCTGAACGCCATGTTGAAACCAGCGTGGCCCATGTTTGCTCGCAAGGTGACAGGTTGGTTGAAAGCGGCCCTCTCCAAGGGCGAGCGTTTTGACCTAACCCACCAGTTGATGCCGCTGGCGGCACGCTATGCCTCTCCGTTGCGACGGTTCGATCTTCCCTATCTCATCGGGCCCTTGGGCGGAACTTTGGACATGCCAGAGGCCTTCAAGACGGATGCGGGCCCGGCCCCGCTCTTCACCCGGCTGCGGGCACTGGATGCCCTCCGGTTCCGTTGGGACCCGAGCTTGCGGGCAAGCTATGCCAAAGCCGCCTGCATTCTGGGCGTCGCACCTTATGTGAAAGACCTGTTGGGGCCGATCCGGCTGAAGCGGTTCGAACCGATGCTGGAGCTTGGCATCGACGCCGCGTCGGAGCTCCCCCGCCCTGCCCGGAAAGCCGGCCACCTTCGCCTGCTGCACGTGGGCCGCGCAGTGCGCACCAAGGGCCTGCGTGATGCCGTGCGCGCCTTGGCACATCTGAAGGACCTGCCCGAAGTTACCCTGACCAGCGCTGGAGGGGGCGCAGAAATAGCACGTTGCAAGGCCCTGGCTGAACAGTTGGGCGTGGCAGATCGCGTGAGTTTTCTGGGCCAGCAGCCGCGTGCGCGCATCGAAGACCTGTACCGCGCGCATGACCTTTTCCTGTTTCCCTCGTTCCGCGAGCCAACGGGCGGCGTGCTGTACGAGGCGATGCGCAACGCCCTGCCCATTGTCACCGCGGCACGGGGCGGGCCGGACTTTATCGTCGACGACACCTGCGGCTTTCGCATCCCGGTGACGACGCCCGACCAATTCGCCAAGGACATCGCAACCCAGATCCGGCATTGTGCCGGAGCGCCGGAATTGATGGACCGTTTGGGCCGCCAAGCCCGCGCCAAGGTCGCGGCCGAGGGGCTCTGGCCCGTGAAAGCCGCGCGGCTGGTTTCGCTTTATCAGGAAATTCTACACCAATCGTCTGAGCGGCCTTACACCAAGGGATAGGATTCCGCCCATTCGCCAGATTGGGTTATCCGGCTGCGGCCATCCGTCCGGCGTGGGACTTCGCTATCCCTGACACTCGACACTGACAGCAAGAATCGAGTTCCCAGAGATGATCTTCCAGCGCACTCCAAGAAATACACCCCGCATTCTGGCCGTTGCCTCGGGTGGCGGCCATTGGGTTCAGCTCTTGCGGCTGCGCGAAGCCTTTGCCGGGGCCGAGGTGCATTATGCCACCGTCGATCCTTCTGCGGCGGCGGTGGTGCGTCCCGCTCCGGTCCATGTCTATCCGGATGCCAACAAGGAAACCAAGGTCAAGCTTGCGTTGGCGGCATTCCGGCTGCTGATGATCGTGCTGAAGGTGCGCCCGGACGTGGTGATCTCGACCGGGGCGGCCGGCGGGTTCTTCGCCATCCGCTTTGCCAGACTGATCGGCGCACGCACCCTGTTCGTCGATTCCATCGCCAATGCACGGCACTTGTCGGTCACGGCGCAAATGTGCCGGGGTGTGGCAGACCGCGTCGTCTCGCAATGGCCGGACGTGGCGCGCCAAAGCGGGGCAGAATTCTGGGGGTCGGTGCTGTGATGATCTTCGCCACAGTCGGAACGCAACTGCCGTTCGACCGCCTGCTAACCGCACTGGACGACTGGGCCTCAACTCATCCCGAGGTGCGGGTCATGGCGCAGACCGGGCGCACGGACGGCACGTTCGCCCATATGGAGTGCGCCGAAAACCTCGGCCAGACCGAATTTACCACTGCGTTTGAGGCCGCAAGGGTGATCGTCGCCCATGCCGGTATGGGTAGCATCCTGTCGGCCAGCGAATTGGGCAAGCCGATCCTGCTGATGCCACGCAGGGCCGCCTTGGGCGAACATCGCAACGATCACCAACTGGACACCGCCGCCGAAATGGCTTCCTTGCCCAATGTCACCGTCGTGCAAGACGGCAAGGACCTTGCCTCCGCCCTGGACCGTCTTCTGGGCCAACGCGATTGCGCCGTTGCCGGGTCTGCCAAAGCCTCTGCGCTGTTGATCGCCAACCTCCAGAACTTCATCTTCGCCTCAGTTGCGCTGGAGATGCGGGGATGACCCCCCTCGCCAATGTCCTGATCCCCGCCTGGAACGAGGGCAACCTGATCGCCGGTCTGCTGATCCGTCTGGCACGAGCGACCAGCGAGGGACAGTTTCGGGTGATCGTGATCGCAAACGCCTGCACCGACGACACCGCCGAAGTGGCGCGCAGGGCCAACCCCTCCGCAATGGTTCTGGAGACGCCAGAGGGCGGCAAGGCCAACGCGATGAACCTTGGCTACAAAGCCGCCGTGCCCGGTGTTCCGGTGGTTTGTGTCGATGCCGATCTCGTCGTGACGGCGGACGATATCTTGGCCCTGATCACCCCGCTGATCAACGGCACCGCCCATGCCGCGTGCGGGCAGATGGTGCCGGATGTCGGCGGATCATCCTGGGCGGTGCGGGCGTTTTATCAGGCTTGGGCGCTGAACCCCTATTTCGCCAAGGGCAAATTCGGCGGTATGTTCGGGCTGTCAGCCCATGGCGCAAGCAGGGTCTTCCCCCTGCCGCGCGTCACGGCGGATGACGAATGGGTGCGCCGAGCCTTTGCTCCCGAAGAACGGGCGTTTGTCGCCAGCAGCCGCTTTTTTGCCCGCGCGCCGAAGGACCTTGCCACGTTGATCCGCCTGCGCCGCCGCGCGCTGCGTGGCGCGCGCGCGGTCCGCGCCGTCGTCGGGCAGACCGGATCCGAAAACAGCATCGGCCTTATGCTGTCGCAAGTCCTGCGCCGTCCCATCTTGTGGCCCGGCACTGTGATTTTCATTTTGGTCATGGGTCTCGTGCGTTGGCAATTGAACCGGGAAACCTTGGCCGAGCACGCTGTCTGGGAGCGTGACACCGGCAACCGCACGTCGGAAGCCCGCATCAAATGACGGCATTCGGAACGGCGCATTCCGGACCCTTCGGTTTCGACCCGGCGGATTACGACCGGTTCGTTCCCGCCCCTGCCCTGCCTCCTATGGAGCAAAACCCCTTGGCTTCCGTGGTCCGTGCCATGCGCGGGCGCTGGACGCATGTGGGGATGGGCGTGGTCGTCCTGGGTCCGATGCTGGGCATCCTTGGCCACCTGAGCGGAACCCAACTTTATGAGAGTCAGGCCATCGTGCGGGTCTATCCGCAAGAGGCCAATGTGCTGTACCGCACTGGCGACGATTCGGTCCTCAAGACATTCGACAGCTATGTGAAGGCCGAGACGAGCTATATTGCGGCACCCCCGATCATGGAACGGGCGACGCGCACGCTGGCGGCGACGTTTCCGGTAGAAGCTGGGAAGATGACGGCCCTTGATCTGGGCGGTTCTATTGATGTCAAGCGGGCCGACAGTCTGATCACTCTGACGACGAAATCAAAGAGCGCAAGCTTCTCCGCGCAAAAGCTGCAGGCCGTGGCCGATGCCTATCTGGCGCTGCATGCCGAAACCGAGGCGCGCAGCAGTGCCGTGCGTCTGGCCGAACTGCAGGCGCGCGAAAAGCAACTGGTCAAGCGGCAGGCGGATAACCAAGCCGCCATGCTGGAGGTGGGTGGCGAATACGGTGTTTCCTCGCTGAACAAGGCCCATGCCGACAAGGTTGCCAAGATCGATGAAATCTCCAGCCGCAAGGATGAGGTCGAGGGAACCTTGGCCTCTATGAAGGCGAAAAGCGGGACCTCTTCGGCGGATATGTCCAATCAGGAGATCCTGCGCTCGACCCTGCTGGACCGCGCCCTCGCCGACCTGAACTTCGAACGCGCCAAGCGCGAGGCGGAACTGTCGACGCTGAAGACCCGCTATCCAGACAATTCGTTGCAGGTGCAGGACAAGATGAAGGAACTTGCGGTCATCGATCAGTCGATGGCCGACCGGCGCGAGCAGATCAAGGTTTTGGGCCAGACCGGCGCCCTGACCGACACCACGCAATCCAATGCCGAAACCAGCACAGCTGAGATTCAGGCCCTGCTGGACAAGGTCACCCAACAGCTTGAAGACGCGAAAGCCGAGGCCCGTGATCTGAACAACCGGATGATCCAGCTGGATTCGCTGCAGACCGAGGCTGACAACGTTGCCAAGCTGCTGGAGGAAACCCGGCAGGGCATCGAGATCATCACACTCGAGGCGGGCAAGGCCCTGCCGGGCTATTCGGTGCTGATGTCGCCGCCCGTGGTGCCGGACAAACCGGCGTCAGACAATTCCAAGATCAGGGCTGCTGCCGGCTTGGGGGCCGGCGTGTTTATCTCGCTTGTGGCAAGCCTCTTGGTCGGCCTGTTCAGCGGCCGGATCCACTATTCCGACGCGCTGAAGCGGTTTTCGCATCTGACACCGATCAAGACCATCGCCGCACGCGGAAAAAGCGAAAGAGCCCACGCCGACCGCCTGCGGAATGCGCTGCAGCTGCACCCGCTGCGCGTGCCGCCGCTACCGGACTTCACCCGCGTCATCGCCATGACCCGTCTGGACAGTGGCGCGCCCTACGATCTGGCTCTGGCGCTGGCACAAAGCTTTGGTGAGGCCCGCTGTCGCACCCTGCTGATCGACGCCGATGCCAGGGATGGCCGCCTGAGCGAAAAGCTGGGCCAACACGACGCCAAAGGCTGGCGTGAGGCGCTGGAGGGCAAGGAGTATGCACCCTTGTCCTATGGCAGCTCCGGCCATCTGGATATTCTGCCTGTCGGCCACAAAAGCGGCGTGGCGGATACCGAGATCGGCATTAGCAGGCTCCGCGCCGCACTGGCGGGTTTGAAAGGTCCCTATGAACTTGTCATCCTGCTTTGCGGGTCGATGTCTGAAAGCGTTTCGACAGAACTCCTGCTCTCGGTCGCGGACCTGGCTTTGGCAGAGGTTCGCCCCAGGGACCGCAAGGCCAATATCGCCGGACAGATTGCCAAACTCGACAGCCTGCCCCGGCAGGGCGGCGTCCTGACCTTTTGCGACGCCGCACCCGGTGACCCCGGTTTGTGACGCAAAAACGAGGTCTGAACGACCCGAAGCGCCATCTCCGATGCCGGGATTGGCGCTTTCGTTTCATCCGCAGACCGAGCGATTTTATTCAGTTTTTTCATAATTTTAGACAGCGTCGCGAATCGAATATAGCGAATTATACAATTGTTCAATACGAACTGAGAGGATGACATATCCTTTTGGATAGCGTCACTCCCAAGCGGAAGGGCCTTCTGTCCATTTGTGAGAAAGCGTTCAATTTTGTGACGATTTATACGGGCCTCAACCCGGCAGAAGAAGCTCGCAACGCTGATCATGGATTGACGTCAAATGCACACCATCCGCCACGTTTTCCACCAGACCCAAGCCCCGCTGATGAATTCGACGCAGCCGTGGAAACGGTCGTTTGACGTGACTCTTGGGCTGATCATTCTGGCGCTTCTTGCGCCTTTGTTCCTGATCATCGCGGCCTTGGTAAAGATAACCTCGCGTGGACCGGTGATTTTCGTGCAAAAGCGCGTCGGCAAGAACGGCGCGGTCTTTGCCATCTACAAATACCGCTCGATGTATATCGACGCGGAAGCCCGCCGGGCCGCGCTGCTCGCCCATTCGGACCGCGAAGGCATCTGCTTCAAGTCGAAGAACGACCCGCGCATCACCCCGCTGGGCCATTGGCTGCGCCGTCTGTCACTGGACGAGCTGCCGCAGCTCCTGAACGTGGTGAAAGGCGACATGTCGCTGGTTGGTCCCCGCCCGGCGCTGCCGTCGGAAGTGGCCGCCTACCCGGCCCGCGCCATGCAGCGCCTGTCGGTACTTCCGGGCATCACCGGCCTCTGGCAAGTGTCAGGCCGGGCCGAAATCGGCTTCGACGAGATGGTTGAACTCGACATCCATTATGCGCGCACCGGCAGCCTCTGGATCGACCTGATCATTCTGCTGCGCACCTTCAAGGCCGTCTTCTCGGGCCGAGGCGCTTACTGACCCCCCGGATTTCCACACAACGGTTGCAGAGAAGCACGCCATGATTGTTCAAAACCATAAACTGCCGGCGCAGACCGGTCCCACCCGGCTGCAACTGGCTGTAGGAATGATGGGAGCCGAGATCGCAGTGGTTTCCGCCACCCGTCTGGGCAAGGCGCAGACCTATGACAGCGCCGCCCTGACCACGGCTTTTCCTTCGACCGGGTCGGAGTTGGCGATGCAGCTTGGCTTGTCGTCCGAAGGCCATCCGGGGGGCCAGAAGACCGGATTCAACTGCGGTCGGTCTGGGCCCAGGAATACCCGACACAGGCCAGAATCCCGGCCGCATCATCGGCCGGGACAACACGACAAAGAGAACACAGATGCATATTCTGCTGGCTGACGATCATGAACTTGTCCGCGATTCCATCGCTGGATTCATCCGAAGGATGACGGGCTTTCTGGTCGACGCCGTGCGCGATCTCCCCTCGGCACTTGAGGCCGTGGCTGTCAACGGGGCGTTTGATCTCGTCCTGCTCGACTACCAGATGCCCGGCATGTCAGGCCTCACTGGCTTGTCCGAAATGGTGGCACGGCAGCAAGGCAAACCCGTTGCAATCATTTCAGGAAACATGCCAACCTCTTTTGTCGAAGAAGCTTTTCAGTCCGGCGCCGCTGGCTATTTGCCCAAAACCATGACGACAAATGCGATGATTCAATCACTGCGTTTGATCCTAGCCGGCGAGAAGTATGCCCCGCCCAACTTCATAATGCATCCGCAACGAACCCCACCCTCGCCGGCCTTGCCGACGCTTTCCCAGCGAGAGACGGTCGTCCTGCGTCAAGTATGCCTTGGTCTGACCAACATCGAGATCGCCAAAACCCTGGGCTTGCACGAGACGACTGTGAAAGTTCACGTAAAATCGATCTGCACCAAGGTTGACGCCCGAAACAGAACGCAGGCGACCGTTATTGCACGGGATGCCGGGTTTCGTTAGCCACGCCTTTTAAGGAACCAGCGGCAAGACAAAAGGCGGCATCCGGACGGGTCGGGTCGCAACATATGGATCACAGTGGCAGGCGTTCGCTCATGGGTTGTCTTGCCGTCTGCCCGTGATCGGATGTAGGCTGGGTTGCCATAAGTCAATTTAAGTGTGACTGATAACGGACTTGGTCATGAGGTCTCAGTGAGAATTTTGTTAGTCGACGATCAGGAACTCGTGCGGGACACGATCGCTGCTTTCTTGCGCCAGGAAGAGGGGATCGACGTGGCCGTTGCCTCGGATTTCCATGCGTCGGTTGAGGTGGTGCGCAAGAGCGGCCCCTTCGATCTGGTTCTGCTGGACTATATGATGCCCGGCATGAATGGTCTGACGGGTCTTGGCGCGATGAAGAAGTTGCAAGGGACCAAACCGGTCGCCATCCTATCGGGGACCGCCCCGCGCAGCGTCGCAGAACAGGCCCTCGCCGAAGGGGCTGCGGGTTTCCTTCCCAAGACCATGTCGACCAAATCGTTGATTGCGGCTGTTCGCTTCATGGCGGCAGGCGAGATCTATGCGCCCATAAGCATGATGACAGAACGTGACCACCAGCAGACGACTGTCGCAGGCGCTCAACTGACGCAGCGTGAGATGGACGTTCTCAAACGGCTCTGCCGGGGTTTGGCCAACAAGGAAATCGCCCGCGAACTCGATCTGCAGGAAGTGACTGTGAAGCTGCACATCAAGACACTTTATCGCAAGATCGAGGCGAAGAATCGTACGCATGCCGCGATGATCGCCAAGGAAGCCGGGATTTTCTAAGCACCCTATCCAAACGGGTAGAAGCGATCCCCGAATGATCAGGCGACGAAAATCGCGCAGAATGATACGAGCATGGTCGAATAGGCTCGCCAGCGAGGGTTACGAAGATGTTTCGGATTTTGGAAAAGGTATCGATGTGTTTGAGTCTTTCGGCCCTTGTAGTGGCCGGGTCGGTGGCTTTGGCAGGTGATTTTGCGGTTCCCAAGGGCGACGTTCTTCTGACAGCTTCCGGCGCGATCACCGCGACCAACAAGGATGGCACGCTCCAGCTGGATTTGGACCAGATGGCCGCATTGCCCCAGCATTCGTTCACCACCTCCACCACGTGGACGGAAGGCACGCCGACGTTCCAAGGCGTTCTTCTGAAAGACTACATTGCCGCCACCGGGGCCACGGGCACGACGATCACTCTGACGGCGCTGAACGATTACAAGATCACCATGCCGATGGCAGACGTCAAGGATGATGGCCCCTTGTTGGCCTATCTGATGGACGGCAAGCCGATGTCCCTGCGCGACAAGGGCCCGGTCTGGATGGTCTATCCCTATGATGCGAATGCCGATTACCGGACCGAAGTGGCCTATGCCCGTTCGATCTGGCAATTGGATCGCATCGAATTCGGAGAGTAATCCGCTTCGGCGGAGCCAACAGCATGGCCAAGAGCACACCTCGTTTGGCCGCCCTTGCGCGGGCTTTGCAGCCCGCGATCATGGTATTTGCTGCTGCTGCCGTGGCGGTGGTTCTGGTCTTGGGAGTGCGACTGCGGGGCGAGTTGCAGGCGTTTCAGGAAGAACCGGTGGACAATATCCACTGGAACGTCACCCAGCTTGAACTTGATGCGGTCCGCTTCGAATCGGAAGTCGAACTCACACAACTGGATCCCAACCGGTCTCTGACCGAACTGCGAAAACGCTTCGATCTGTTCTACAGCCGCGCCCAATCTGCCATCAAAGGCAAGATGTTTGATCAGTTGGGGCTTCAGGTCGTCGTGGCACCCATGAACCTGCGGGTGGAAGATTTTCTGACCACCACGACCCCGGTGATCGATTCGAGCGACGCCGATTTGCGGGCCTCTTTGCCGGCGATCTCCCAACAGGCCACAGCGCTAAGGGAAGATCTGCGCGACATGTCGGTGAAGATCGTCGACAAATATGCGGCGCTGGCCGACATGCGGCGGGCGGCATTTACTGCCCTCGTCCGACAAGTGGCTTGGGCTTCGGGCATCGTCCTGATGGCTCTAATCCTGATGAACGCGCTGGTGCTGTGGCTGAACCGGCTTGCGGAACGACGTGCTGCCGAGACGGCGCGGCTCTCCTCGCGGCTGGCAGCTACTGTGGGCACATCGCTGGATGCCATCATCGTGGCTGGGATGGACGGCCGCATCATCGACTTCAACGCGGCGGCCATGCAGATATTCGGCTACATGCCGGACGAAGCGATTGGCGCGACACTGTCAGAGCTGATCATACCGCCGATCCAGCGCGCAGGTCACGAAGCAGGCATGACCCGGATGAAGCGCTACGGCAGCTTCAGGGTCGTCAACTCGGGCCGGTTTGAAATGACCGCCATGCGCAAAGCTGGCGCAGAGTTCCCGGTTGAATTGTCGATTGCCAGCCACAACACCGACGATGGCATGATCTTCATCGCTTTCCTGCGGGATATCTCTGCCAGGGTGGCCGCAGAACGCTCGCTTCTGGCGGCAAGGGACGATGCTTTGGCCGCCGAACAGGCCAAGACCAACTTCATGGCTGTGATGAGCCATGAAATGCGCACCCCGCTGAATGGTGTGATGGCCGCCCTGGAAATCGCCAGTGGCATGGCGGTTGACGATAAACAGAAGCGGTTCCTTGATTTGGCGGAATCTTCGGCCCGCCAGCTTTTACGCCATGCCAATGACGTTCTCGACATCTCCAAGATCGAAGCTGGCAAGATGCACCTGACCCTGGAAGACTTCGACATGGTCGAAATGCTGCAGGACTTCGTGTCGACGCTGGGGCATGTGGCCGGGGAAACCGGCACGATCCTGACGCTGGATGTGCTGTCTGACCTGCCAAGACTGCATGGCGATGCCTTCCGCATTGGGCAGATCGTGCAGAACTTCCTCTCCAATGCCATCAAGTTCACCGACCAAGGCCAGATCGGGGTCGAAGTCGAGGAACAACAGCGCAGCGACACGACGTCGATCATCGAGGTTCGGGTGACGGACAGCGGCATTGGCATTGCCGAGGTCGATCAAGAGCGTGTTTTTGATGACTTCGTGATGGTCGATCCGTCCTACGGTCGCACCGGACAGGGCACAGGCCTTGGCCTCGCAATCTCGCGGCGCTTGGCACGGGCAATGGGCGGCGAAGTTGGCGTGGAAAGCGAACTTGGCGAGGGCAGTTGCTTCTGGATGCGCCTTCCGCTGGAAATCGCCGCCGATCAAGGGATCAAGGCTATCGACGCCGCCATCCTGACCGAGAAGCCATCAAGTCTGGACGTTCTGGTCGTTGAGGACAACGCGACGAACCGGATCGTGCTGGAAGAAATGCTGCTGCAGCTTGGCCATCGGGTGTCCTTGGCCGAGGATGGTGGCAAAGGTATGGAACTCGCGCGGGCCCATCATTTCGACGTCATCCTGATGGACATCTCGATGCCCCTGATGGATGGGCTCACGTCCACAGCGCTGATCCGGATGGACGGGCAATCGAGGACAAGCCGGATCATCGCGGTGACGGCTCATTCCTTGCCCGCCGATCTGGAGCGATTCCGGGACGCTGGCATGGACGGATGCCTGACCAAGCCGATCACTGTGCGCGACTTGCGTGGCGTGTTGACGGCAGAGCTGACGCAACCGCAGCCTGCGCGACCCGAAACATACGGGGCGCTCAGCCTGGAACGCCTGCAGGACTTGCGCGAGGGGCTCGGTGCCCCGGGTCTGTCCCGGATGATCGAACGTTATCTGTCCGACTTCGCCGACTTGCAGGAGAGGTTGCGGGCGGCAAGCACGCCCGAAGGCGCAATACATCTGATGGCCGTTTGCCACGAAGGCGCCGGAGCCTCTGCCATGGTTGGCACGGTCGCGTTGCACCGGCTTTTTGTCGAAGCCGAAGATCTGTGCCGCTCCGGCGATGTCGCATCTGCCGCCGATCTGATCCGTGAAAAGACTGCGCCGCTCTGGGCCGATGCCGAAGCCGCGCTCAAGGCCTATACGGCGAAGGCGGCCAAGGGCTTTTCACGGTAACCCGGTTTCGGCTCCGTCATTCGGCCTGTCAGCCCAATTGCATCGGCCCGTCGGGCACCGGCATTCCACCTGCCACCGCGCCCCAGACCGACTGGTCGAAGTTAATGATGGCTCCGGTCATCAGACCCGCATCTGCAGACACCAGAAAGTTCACCGTTCGCGCAGCCTCTGCCGGATCGACCAGCCTGCCGAAGGGCAGTTTTTCGCCCGCCTTGGCCTCCCACTCCGGGTCGCCCGACTGCGCAACCTGAATTTCGCGTTCATGATCCGAAGACATCCAGCCCACGTTCAACTGGTTGACCCGGATGCGATTTGCCATGACGGAAAACGCCGTATTCGCGGTCAGCGTGGACAGCGCCCCTTTTGAGGCGCAATAGGCATTGATGAAAGGCTGGCCTGACAGCGCGGAAATCGAGCCGATGTTGCAGATGGCACCTTCCGTCCTCTCGCGGATCATCAGCTTGATGGCGTCCTGCATCAGGAAATACGGGCCACGGACATTGGTGTTGAAGATACGGTCAAAAAGTTCTGGCGAGGTGTCGAGGATCGTGCCCCGGTCGGTAGAGGCCCCGGCATTCACCAGCACATCCATTCGGCCAAACATCCGGTCGGTTTCAGCAATGGCATGGCGACAGTCATCCACTCGGGCGAAATCGGCCCGGATGAACCGCGCCGGAACGCCAAAATCCGCGGTCAGGGCTTTGGCGACGGCCTCGCCGCGCCGCAGGTTGCGCCCGGTCACCACGACCCCCGCAGCCCCTGCCGCTGCCAGACGGCGCGCAATGGCCATACCCAGCCCCTGCGTTGCCCCGGTGACCATGCAGACTTTACCATCCATCCGGTTCATATCGCGCCACCCCATTCTCGACTGGCAGGACACTACCGCAACACGTCACTTTAGGCCAGCCAGACAGAATTGATGACGAATAACCCTCACGCGTTCGACCCAACGGCTTGACAGCACAGGGCCTTCGACTGTTCCCAATACGGCAGAGACAGAGGGGGCTTCCATGACAAAACCAAAACTCCGCATCGGCCTGATCGGCACGGGCTTCATGGGCAAGGCCCATGCCTTCGGCTTCGCCAGCGCGCCTCGGGTCTTCGACCTGCCGTATGATCTGGAACTGGTTACCGTCGCCGATGTCACCGAGGAAAGCGCCTCGCGCGCCGCCCGGGCCTTCGGCTTTGCGAGGCACACGACGAACTGGCGCGACATCACGGCTGACCAGTCCATCGATCTGGTTTCAATCACCGCGCCGAATGCCCTGCACAAGGTGATGTCGCTGGAGGCGATTGCGGCGGGCAAACACGTCTATTGCGAAAAGCCGCTGGCACCCTTGGCCGCCGACGCCCTGGAAATGGCCCTTGCGGCTGAGGCTGCCGGAGTGAAGACGCAAGTCGGCTTCAACTACCTCTGCAACCCGATGTTCGGTCTGGCACGCGAAATGATTGGCGCCGGAGAACTCGGCGAAATCCGTGGCTATCGCGGCATTCATGCCGAAGATTACATGGTGGATGCGGCCGGTCCTTACACCTTCCGCCACGATCCTGCGGGCGGTGGCGCCTTGGCAGACATCGGCTCGCACGCTCTGGCAACGGCAGAGTTTCTGGTGGGCCCTATCACCCGAGTGATGGGCGATTGTGTCACCATGATCGCCGAACGCCCCGATGGCAAAGGTGGCCGCAAGGCGATTGAGGTCGACGATCTGGGCCGCGCCTTCCTGCGGTTTGCAAATGGCGCGACCGGCTCGATCGAGGGCAACTGGATCTCCACCGGTCGCAAGATGCAACATGACTTCGAAATCTACGGCTCCAAAGGCGCCTTGGCCTTCAGCCAGGAGCATTTCAACGAGTTGCACTATTTCTCCACCACCGACGCCAAGGGCCGCCAAGGCTTCCGACGGATCGAAGCGAGCCCCGATCACGCGCCCTATGGCCTGTTCTGCGTCGCCGCCGGCCACCAGATCGGCTTCAACGACCTGAAGGCCATCGAGGTCGCCGGCTACGTCAACGCCATCGCCGGCGCGCCCGAGCCGTTCAACTTCCGCAAAGGCCTGCGCATACAGTCTCTGGTGGAAAGCATCCAGCGCTCCTCCGCTGAGGGCCGCTGGCTGGACGTCTAAACACTGCTCTCCCGGATCAGCAGGTTCGGGACGATCTCGATCCGGGCGGGCGTTGTCTGACGCCCGTCCAGCACGTCAAGGATAAGCGCCGCGGTGCGCGCACCGATCTGCCGCGGGAAGGGATTTATGGTCGAAAGCGCGGGAACCGAGACAGCGCCAATTTCATAGTCGCCAAATCCTGCCAGACTGATCCGCCCCGGCACCGCCACCCCGCGCCGCTGGCACTCGGTCAGCGCGCCGAAGGCAGACAGGTCCGAGACGCAAATCACCGCCTCGGTATCCGGCATCGTCGCCAGCAACCGGGCCATCGCGTCGGCACCCTCTCGCATCGAAATCGGCGGAGGACCCGCCGCGATCAGCCGATCCGCCGCCAGTCCATGCGCGTGCATTGCCGCGATGAAGCCCAACCGCCGATCCGCCCCGCGCGTGTCCTGTCCGACATCACCGCCCAGAAAGGCGATCCGGGTCAGGCCCTTTGCAACGAAATGATCGACCATGCCGCGCACCGCCGCCGCGTTGGAAAAACCGATGACATGGCCTATCGGCGCTTCTGGCAAGTCCCACGTCTCCACCACCGGCACACCCGAGGCCTCAAGCAGCCGCCGGCATCTGTCACTATGCTTGCCCCCGGTGATCACAATCGCTTCTGGCCGCCGCCGCAGGAACTGTTCCACGAGCCGCTCTTCTTCGGCCATGTCATAGTCGGTGGAGCCGAGCAGAATCTGCAATCCGCGCGCCTTCAGCCCGTCTGTCAGGCCCCGGACCGTATCCGCAAAGTTGGCATTGTTGATCGAGGGCACCGTCACCGCCACGAAATCGCTCTTCTGCGAGCGCAGGTTGGACGCCGTGCTGTCGAACACATATCCCAACTCCTCCGCTACCGCCAAAATCGCCTCGCGCCGCGCCGCACTGACCGAAGCATCCAGCTTGAACGCCCGGCTGACGGTCATCGGCGACACCCCGGCCACACGCGCCACATCGGCCATGGTCGGGGCCTTTCGGGCCATCACAGAGACACTTTCCGCAGGATTTCATCAACGATCTGCGGCAGCGTCTGGTCAATCGACACCGAAATCGCTTCCTCAGGTCCTGGCGCCTCCAAGGCCGCGAACTGGCTGTCGAGCAGCGTCAGCGGCATATAGTGCCCCTTCCGCACTGCCATCCGGGCCGCGATCAGATCACGGCTGCCCACCAGATGCACGAAGGTCACTTCGCACGCCGCCCTGATTCGGTCGCGATAAGCCCGCTTCAAGGCCGAACAGCCCACTATCACCGGTGCCTCCTCCGCCAGAACCTGCGCCACCCGGTCAAGCCACGGCCAGCGGTCCGCGTCCGTCAAGGGCACCCCGGCCCGCATCTTGGCCACATTATCCGCAGGGTGCAGGTCATCGCCATCGCGGTATCGGACGCCCAGCCGCGCTGAAACCCTCTCCCCGACCGAGGATTTGCCGCAGCCCGATACGCCCATGATGACCATCCGCAAGCTCATAGCGAGGCCGTAATCCCGCCATCAACGTAAAGGATATGCCCGTTGACGAAACTCGCCGCGTCAGACGCCAGGAAGATCGCCGCCCCCACCAGTTCCTCGACATTGCCCCAACGGCCCGCCGGGGTGCGCTTCTCCAGCCAAGTTGAAAACGTCGGGTCCGCCACGAGGGCCGCATTCAAGGGCGTGTCAAAATACCCTGGTGCAATCGCATTGCAGTTCAGCCCGTGTTTGGCCCAATCGGTCGCCATCCCCTTCGTCAGGTTCCCCACCGCGCCCTTGGTCGCCGTATAGGGCGCAATCGAGGGCCGCGCCAAAGCCGTCTGCACCGAGGCGATGTTGATGATCTTGCCCCGCTTACGCCCGATCATATGCCGCGCCACGGCCTGACCCACATGGAACACCGACGCGATGTTGGTCTGCAGCAGACGCTCGAACGCCTCCGCCGGGAAATCTTCCAGCGGAGAGCGGTGCTGCATGCCAGCGTTGTTGATCAGGATGTCGATCGAGCCAATGTCCGCCTCAAACCCATCCACCGCCGCTCGCACCTCATCATGCTTGGTTGCGTCAAACGCCAGCACCCGGGCACCCTCGATCTGGGCCGCGGCTGCTGTCAGCTTGGCCGTATCGCGCCCGTTCAGCACAACCTCTGCCCCCGCCGCCGCCAACCCCTTGGCCAGCGCAAAGCCGATCCCCTGCGATGACCCGGTGACCAATGCCCGCCTTCCGGTCAGATCGAACAGCTTGATGCTCATGTCGCCCTCCTATTGGCTCTCGACAGCCCGCCATGCGCGGTTTATGTTATCGATAACAACGCCTGTCAAGCGGCCTGACCGAGGGAACAGAATGACAAAACCGCATGTGCTGCAAATGGGGCCCTATCCAGAGTGGGACCAGACCCCGCTCGACGCCGCTTTCACGACGCATCCCTACTACAGCGCGCCCGACAAGGGGGCGTTTTTGGCCAGCGTAGGCTCTGATATCCGTGCCATCGCCACCAATGGCGGGGCGGGGGCTTCGGCAGCCATCATAGCCGCCTGCCCCAATCTGGAACTGATCTCGATCTATGGCGTAGGCTACGATGCGGTGGACCTCGCCGCCTGCAAGGCGCGCGGCATCCATGTCACCAACACCCCCGATGTCCTGACCGACGATTGCGCCGATCTGGCCGTCGGCATGGTGGTCGCCTTGGCTCGCGGCATCGTGAAGGCCGAGGCGCATGCCCGTGCCGACTGGACGAAATCCAGCTTCCCCTTACAGCGCCGGGTGACGGGCATGAAAGCCGGAATCCTCGGTTTGGGCCGGATTGGTGTCGAAGTGGGCCGTAGGCTGGAAGGCTTCGGCATGGACATCGCCTATTCCGCCCGCAGCCCGAAAGACGTGCCCTACACCTACATCGCAGATCCAGAGGCCCTCGCCGCCCGCTCCGACGTGCTGGTCGTCACGGCACTGGCCAATGCCGAAACCCGCCACATCGTCAACGCCAAGGTCCTCGCCGCTCTCGGCCCGCAAGGCCTTCTGGTCAACATCTCGCGCGCCTCCAACATCGATGAGGCCGCGCTGCTGGAGGCGCTGGAAACCGGCGCGCTTGGTGGTGCCGCCCTCGACGTGTTCGAAGGCGAGCCCAACCTGAACCCCCGCTTCCTGTCCCTGCCCAATGTACTGCTGCAACCTCACCACGCCTCCGGCACGGTCGAGACGCGCAAGGCGATGGGCCAGTTGATGCGTGACAATCTGACCGCCCATTTCGCAGGTAAGCCCCTGCCGACTCCGGTAATCTGACATGAAATCCATCGTCATCCACGCCGCGCATGACCTCCGCATAGAGGACCACTCGCCCGAAACCCCCGGTCCCGGCCAACTCGGACTGCGTCTCGCCACCGGAGGGGTCTGCGGCTCTGACCTGCACTATTACAACCACGGCGGCTTCGGAACCGTGCGCCTGAAAGAGCCGATGATCCTCGGCCACGAAGTCTCGGCCTATGTCGATGCCATCGGCCCTGGCGTCAGCGGCTTCACCCAAGGCCAACTCGTCGCCGTCTCGCCCAGCCGCCCCTGCGGCGCCTGCCGCTATTGCCTCGAAGGCCTGCCAAATCAGTGTCTGAACATGCGGTTTTACGGCTCCGCCATGCCCTTCCCGCACATCCAGGGCGCCTTCCGCGAGTACCTTGTCGCCGACGCCGGCCAATGCGTCGACGCCACCGGCCTTTCTGCCGGTGAGGCCGCAATGGGTGAGCCCCTCGCCGTGACCCTGCACGCCACGACCCGCGCCGGCGGCATGTTGGGCAAGCGGGTGCTTGTCACCGGCTGCGGCCCGATCGGTGTGCTCTCCATCCTTTCCGCCCGCCGCGCCGGCGCGGCTGAGATCGTGGCGGTTGATCTCTCCGACTTCACCCTGGCCCTCGCCGCCAAAGTCGGCGCCGACCGCGTGATCAACACTGCCAAAGACCCGGAGGCTTTGGCTCGATACAATGCCGACAAGGGCCATTTCGACGTACTCTACGAATGCTCCGGCGCCGCGCCGGCCCTCGCCGCCGGCATCGCCGCCTTGCGTCCGCGCGGAGTCATCCTTCAACTCGGCCTCGGCGGCGACATGACCGTGCCAGTGCAAGCCATCACCGCCAAAGAACTGGAACTGCGCGGCTCCTTCCGTTTCCATTCCGAATTCGCCGTGGGCGTGAGGCTGATGCAACAGGGCCTGATTGACGTCAAACCTCTGATCACCCACACCATCCCCCTCTCCGCCGCCGAGGACGCCTTCAAACTCGCGTCAGACCGCAGTCAGGCCATGAAGGCGCAGATCACTTTTTCCTGATTCATATTTGCTCAAATATCCTGCGGGGGTCCGGGGGTGCAAAACCCCCGGCGGCTTGGGCCGGGGACTATCCCGTCTCGCCGGGCACCAACCGAGTGGCAATGACTGTCACATCCTGCACCGGCTCGCCCTTTAGCCGGGCAACCAAGGCCTCCGCCGCCTGCTTGCCGATCAGCGTGGTTGGCACCACCGTCGTCGTTAACCGGCGCGGCAGGACCGAGGCTGCCTCCATCCCGCCCCAGCCGACAATCCCCAAATCCTCCGGCACCCGGATGCCGCGTTGCTGGCAATAGGCCAATCCGCCAATCGCCATTTCGTCATTGTGGAAATAGACAACATCCAAGTCTGGGCGGCGGGCCAGCAACGTCTCCAGCCCGTAATAGCCCGCATAGAACCCCGGACTGTCCAGCAACACTTCCCTGTCCACCAAAGGATACCCCGCCAAAACCAAAGCCGCCGAGAATCCCTCCATCCGCGCCTGCCCCATCACGTCCGCGCGCGATGAAGCACCCACGTAACCGGCTCTGCGACGGCCCTTTCGCACCAGAAACTGACCAACCTCCACACCGCAGTCGTAGTGCGAAAAGCCGACAGACATGTCGATCGGACTGGTCGTGAGGTCCCAGATTTCCACCACCGGCATCCCTGCATTGTGCAACAGTTCCACGGCCCCCGGCGTATGACTGCGCCCCGACAGGATCACCCCGGCGGGTCGCCATGACACCACCTGCCGCAACCATGCCTCTTCCTCCCGTGGTTGGTGGTTGTTGCAGCCGATCATCACCTGATAGCCCAACCGCGTCAGCGCCCGGTCCACCCCATCCAGCACATGGCCAAACAGACCCGAGGTCAAGCGGGGCACGCAGATCCCCACCAAAGTGCTCGCCTGAACCGAGTTGAACGCCGCTGCCAGCCGGTTGGGCACATATCCCATCCGGTCCGCCGCCGCGATCACCCTGTCGCGCGTCTCATCGGAAAAGCCCTGTCCACCGCGCAGCACGCGGCTGACGGTCATCTTCGACACGCCTGTGACCTTGGCGATGTCCTCCAGATTGGCCTTGCCCTTGCGTTCCATCCCACCCTCTTCGACCGAATTGTTATCGATAACTATTTCACTTGACAACCCGGTCTGTTCGGAGCCACCTTGGCTACGTTACCGGTAAACTGCCTTAGAAGCAGCCGGAAATCGTTTCCTGGGGAGGAGACCTTTGATGCAACCGTCCGCCGACGGCCTGTTCTTCAACCGCGTGGTGAAAAGCTTCGGCGGCACGCATGCGCTGAAAGGCGTCTCGTTGAAGGTTGCGCGCGGCGAGATCGTGGCCCTACTGGGCGAGAATGGTGCCGGAAAATCCACCCTCATCAAAGTGCTCGGCGGCATTCACCGGCCGGATCAGGGCGGGGTCTTCATCGACGGTGTACCCTATGCCCATGAAGCCGGTCGCTCGAGTGGGCAAAAGGTCGCCTTCATCCACCAGGACCTTGGCCTGATCGAGTGGATGTCGGTGGCCGAGAACATCGCCCTGTCGCTCGGCTACGCCAAGAAAGGCCGCCGCATCGACTGGACCGCGACCGAGGCCATGGCGGACCGCGCCCTGAAATTGGTCGAAGCCGATTTCCCCGCCACTGCCCGCGTGCAAAGTCTGTCGCGCACGCAGAAATCCCTCGTCGCCATCGCCCGCGCCTTGGCCGCCGAATGTGACTATCTGGTGCTGGACGAACCCACTGCCAGCCTTCCCGCCGATGAAGTCGAGCGGCTGTTTTCGGCTCTGCGACCGCTGAAAACGCAGGGGGTGGGGATGATCTATGTCTCGCACCGTCTGGATGAAATCTTCCGTATTGCCGACCGGGTGGCCGTTCTGCGCGATGGCCAGATGGTCGGGATGCGCCCCATCGAACATACGACACCCGAGGAACTCGTCTCGCTGATCGTCGGCCGCAAGGCGCGTGAGATCAACCGCCCGCCGGTTCAGGACGGCCCTGCCATCCTTCGCGTGCAGGGACTGGCCACACCAGCCGTAGGCCCCGTCAGTTTTGACATCAAACGAGGTGAACTCCTCGGCCTCGCCGGTCTGCGCGGGGCTGGGCACGAGGATATCGGGCGAGCGCTTTTCGGTGTCATCCCCCATGCCGGGACGATTGCGCTCGACGGCAAAGCCCCCGACCTGACCGATGCGCAGTCAGCCATGCGGTCCGGCATCGGGCTGGTCGCCAAGGACCGTGTCGGCGAAAGCGTCGCCGCGGGCCTGACGATCCGTGAGAATGCTTTCATCAACCCTTCCGCCACCGGTCGCAAGCTGCTGTCCTTTCTGCCCGCCCGGCGCGAGGATCAGATGGCCCATGCCATTGGTAAACGCGTCGGCCTGTCGCCGAATGACCCCACGCTCACCATCGAAGCCCTTTCGGGCGGCAACCAGCAGAAAGTCGTCGTGGGTCGTTGGCTGGATACCGGACGTCGTCTGCTGATCACCGAGGACCC